>JAILLJ010000057.1 GCA_024693205.1 Clostridiales bacterium
TGTAAGGAAAAGACTCCGCTGACCTTCGACTTCGATTACCCGATAATCGCAAAGACAGCCAACAGCGCGCTCTATCACTACGCGAAATTCGAGGGCAAGAAAAAGGTCTTTTGCTTCGACAATAAGCAGCAGCTCGAAAAGATGCTCGAAAATCTTTCGACAAGCTCCTACGACTATAAATTCCTTATCCAGGACAGGATCCCCGGAGACGACACGGGTATGCGCGTCCTGACGTGCTATTGCGATAAAAATTCCGACGTCCGCTTTGCCGCGTTCGGCCACACGCTCCTTGAGGAACACACTCCGTCGGCGCTCGGCAACCCTTGCGCTGTCATTAACGAGGTCAACACGGAGGTCGTCGATCAGGCACAGAGATTTTTAAAGCGCGTCGGCTACGTCGGTTACGCCAATTTCGACCTCAAATACGATCCGCGCGACGGGAAATATAAATTCTTTGAGGTAAATATCAGGCTCGGCAGAAGCAACTACTATATCACGGGAAGCGGCTTCAACGCCGTAAAATATCTTGTCGACGACTATATTTACGGAAAAGAGTTCGAGGGGCTGACGATAGCCGACAGGGAGCATCTCTTTACGTTCGTCCCGAGATCGGTCATTAAAAAATTCGTTAAGGACGAGGAGCTGAGAAGCCGCGCAATGCGCCTTTTCAAAGAGGGCAAGTGGAGCAATCCGATAATCTATAAGCCCGATATGACGCTTAAAAGAAGGCTTTACGTTGCGGCATACGAGCTGAATCAGATAAAGAAATTCAACAAATACTGCAAGTGAGACGGAGGTTCGTAATGGACAACGCGGTGGGAGTTCTCGGCGGGCTCGGCCCTATGGCGACGATATATTTCTGCGAGCTTGTGCTTTCGATGACGCGCGCCGAAAGGGATCAGGATCACGTCAATATGATAATCCTGAACCACGCGGCGATACCCGACAGGACGGCGTATATCCTTAAAGAGAGCGGCGAGTCGCCCTTGCCGTTTATGATAGACGACGCTTTAAGGCTCGAAACGGCTGGCGCGAAATTCATCGTGATACCGTGCAACACCGCCCACTATTTCATAGATGAAGTGAAAAAAAACGTCTCCGTCCCCGTCCTTGACATCGTCCGTGAAACGGTCAAAGAGGCAAAAAGGCGCTTCCCCGGCATGAAGCGGCTCGGAGTTTTAGCGACTGACGGGACGATTATCACAAACACATATAAGAGAGCGTGCGAGGAAGAGGGCGTCGAATACGCCGTGCCGGACGAGAGCGTTCAGAAGGAAGTTATGTCGCTGATCTACGATAAGATAAAGGCGGGCGAGAAGCCCGAAGCACGTGAGCTTGAGCGACTTATCGACCATATGAGAGAAAAGGGCTGCCGCTGTACGGTGCTCGGATGTACGGAGCTTTCCGTTGCAAAAAGAGACTGCGGGATAAGCGACGGCGACGTGGTGGATTCTCTGGAGGTCCTTGCGATGAGAACTATAGAGCGCGCCGGGAAAGAGATCAGGATAAAAAGCTGAAAGAAAACGACGCCGGAACTCATGCGAAGACTTTATAATAAAGAATAACCAATCTTTAAATATACGGAGTGAAAGAAATGTGCGGATTTGTCGGATATATCGACGACGAAACAAAAACTGAAAATTCATGTATAAAAGAAATGGCGGATAAGATCGTCCACAGAGGCCCCGACCAGGACGATTACTATATCGAGGACGGAGCGGCTCTCGGCTTCAGAAGGCTCAGCATAATCGACCTCGACAACGGCAGCCAGCCGATCGAAAGCGAGGACGGCACAAAAGTGCTTGTCTTTAACGGCGAGATATATAACTTCCAGTCCCTTAGAGCCGACCTCGAAAAAGAGGGTCATGTCTTTAAGACAAAGACCGATTCCGAGGTGCTTCTCCACGGCTACGAGCAGTACGGAAAGGAGCTTTTAAACAAGCTCCGCGGAATGTTCGCCTTCGCCATATGGGACAAAAAAGAAAAGAAGCTCTTCGGAGCGCGCGATATCTTCGGCATTAAGCCGTATTATTACTATATAAACGACGACGTATTTCTTTTCGGCTCCGAGATAAAGAGCTTCTTGCCCTATCCGAAATTCAAGAAGGAGCTGAACAAAGATAGGATACCGGAGTATCTTTCGTTTGAATATATCCCGAACAGAGAGACGCTCTTTAAAAACGTCTATAAGCTTCTCGGCGGCGAATGCTTCACTTACAAGGACGGAAAGCTTACGACCGAGCGCTATTTTGAATTCAAATACGATATCGACGACACAAAGACGCTCGACGAATGGGCGGATATAATAACAAAGACTTTTGCCGGCTCGACAAAGGCGCATAAGATATCCGACGTCGAGGTCGGATGCTTCCTTTCGAGCGGCGTCGACAGCTCATATACAGTCCATGAGCTCTCGAAGATGCAAAAGCTCAAGACGTTTTCGGTGGGATATGAGGAAGAAAAATATTCCGAGCTGCCGTACGCTCAGGAGTTCGCGAGGACCGACGGAGTTGAAAATTTTGCGATAAAGATCTCGGCGGACGACTTTTTCGGGATAGCTCCGACGGTACAGTACCATATGGACGAGCCGCTTCCGAATCCCTCCGCCTTGCCCCTCTACTTTTTGGCGAAAAAGGCGTCGGAATACGTCAAAGTCGTGCTTTCCGGCGAGGGAGCCGACGAGCTTTTCGGCGGCTATAACTACTACAAGGAGCCGCTCGATTACGAAAAATATATGAAGGTGCCCCAGCCCATAAGGACGGCGGCGTCAAAGATAGCATATGTCATGCCGAAATTCCACGGCAAACGCTTCCTTGTCCGCGGACGCTATAAGATCGAAGAGAGATTTATCAGGAACAACTATGTTTTCGACTACAGGGAGCGCGACAGGTATTTAAAGGATAAAATACTTTCAAAAAATCCCGCGGAATTTACAAAATGCCACTTTGAAAAGGTGAGCGGTCTCGACGACGTGACAAAGATGCAGTATGCCGACCTCAACACATGGCTGCTCTACGATATCCTTCAAAAGGCCGACAAGATGAGCATGGCAAACAGCCTTGAGCTTCGCGTCCCGTTCCTTGACAGGGAAATGCTCAAGATCGCCCTTGAGATCCCCGCGAAATACCGCGTAACAAAAGAAAAGACAAAGGTCGCTCTGCGCAAGGCGGCGCTGGCGCAGCTCCCCGAAAAGACGGCGAACATGCGTAAGCTCGGCTTCCCCGTGCCGCTCAACGACTGGCTGAAACAGGATAAGTATTACAACATGGTCCACGATAAGTTCACGGGAGAGACAGCGAACATGTTCTTTAACGAGCAGGAGATACTTCGTCTGCTCGACGACCACCGCGCCGGCAGGGCGAGCAACATGAAAAAGGTCTGGTCAATCTATACGTTCATCATCTGGTACGAGGAGTATTTTGTCAAAAGATGACTGTCCGGCACAGCGGACGGCAGATGCCGAAAAAGCATTGGCCGTCTGCTTTTATTTTTCTTGATTATTAGAGACGGAAATGTTATAATACTCCTTTGAAGGGAATGATACGCTTGGCAAAAAAGAAATGGATTGTCTCTGTTTCCGATAAAGAGACCGCGGCGAAGCTTGCCGAGAGGATCGGCATAAGCCCCGTCGCCGCTCTTATAGCCGTTTCGCGCGGGATAGGCGCTGATGGCGGCGCGGAGGAGTTTTTCGGAATAAACGGCGACAGTCTCAGCGACCCGTTTCTTATAACCGATATGGAAAAAGCCGCTTCGAGGATAAACGCGGCTATTGACGATTTTGAAAGGATCGCCGTTTTCGGAGATTACGACGCCGACGGAGTTACCGCTACGGCGCTTTTATGCTCATACCTTGAAATAAGAGGAGCCGATTTCTTTTACAGTCTTCCGACGAGGGAAGAGGGATACGGCCTTACAAAGGACGTTATCGACAGACTTAAAAATATGGGAGCCAACCTTATAGTGACCGTCGATAACGGGATAAATTCAGTCGAGGAAGCCGAGTACGCCGCTTCGCTCGGAATGGATATGGTAATAACCGACCACCATCAGCCGGGAGACGTCTTGCCGTCGGCTTACGCCGTAGTCGATCCCCACAGAAGGGACGACAAAAGCAAATTCAAGGATTTTGCCGGAGTGGGCGTGGCGTTCAAGCTCGTCTGCGCCATGGAGGGCGGAGAAAGCACGGAGGCGCTCCTTCTCGAATTCGGAGATCTCGCGGCTATCGGAACGATAGGCGATATCGTCCCGCTCATCGGTGAAAACAGGATAATAGTAAAATACGGAGTATCACAGATAAACAAGGAGCCGAGACCCGGCATCTCGGCGATGATTTCCGCTTCCGGCAACGGCGGAAAAGCGATAGATTCGACGGGCGTCGCGTTCACAATAGCTCCGAGATTAAACGCCGCCGGACGCATGGGCTCCGCCGAGAGGGCGCTCGATATACTTCTCTGTGACGACGAGGACAGGGCGGAGAGCCTTGCCGAGGAGATAGAAAACGCCAATTCGGAAAGGCATAAGACGGAGATAAGGATAGTTGAATGCGTCGAAAAACAGCTCCTCGAAAACCCGTCGTATACAGACGGGAGAGTAATAGTCTGTGACGGCGAAGGGTGGCACCAGGGAGTAATCGGCATCGTCGCCTCAAAGATAGTCGAAAAATACGGCAAGCCGTGTATAATCATAACTCGCGAGGGCGATACGGCAAAGGGCTCGGGAAGGAGCCTCGACGGATTTTCGCTTTTTGACGCGTTGTCCGCCTGTTCGGGATGTTTAACGAGATTCGGCGGCCACGTTTTAGCCGCGGGACTCGGCCTTGAAAGCAAGAGGATAGACGAATTCCGTACGGCGATAAACGAATACGCTAAAAAGATCAAGATGCCGTTCCCCGTCCAGAGGATAGACCTTAAACTCAATCCGAAATACATAAGTCTCGAAATAATAGACGCAATAGCCTCTCTCGAACCGTTCGGAGCGGGAAATCCTCAGCCTGTTTTCGGTCTGTTTAAAATGAAGATAGACGCCATCGTTCCGCTGAAGGACGGAAAACACCTGAGGCTCAACCTCTCAAAGGGCGATACAAAGATCAGCGCGATACTCTTCGGGACTTCGCCCGAGAGCTTTCCGTTTTATCAGGGAAGCCTTGTCGACGTCGCCGTGACGCTCAGCATAAACGTATACATGGGCGAAACGAGAATAGGCGTCTATGTTAAAAATATCCGTCTGTCCGATATCGAATACGACGGCTACTTTGAGGGACTTCGCGCATATGATGAGATAAAATGCGGCGAAAAGCCCGACCTCGGCGGTATGCTCGTTCCGGACAGGAATTATATCGGCAAGGTCTATAAGGCGATAAAACAAAACGGCGGAAAAGTAAAAAGCGCCGACGAGCTGTGCCTCATGACAGGCAATACGGGCGAGGGCGTATGTCCGCTTCTTATAACGCTCGACGTTTTGCGCGAGCTGGGTATCGTCAAAGCGGGGGGAGAAAAAAATATCGAGATAGACGAGACGCATGAAAAGGTCGATCTCGAAAATTCCGGGATACTTAAAAGGGCGAGAAATGCCGTAATGTGATCTTTGGTTTTATATTCAGTTTTTTATTTAACGAGGAAAGGGGTGCGGGAGGATGCCGGATAAAGAGATCGAAAAAAGCTACGAGCATTTAAAACAGCTCATTAAGGAGCATTACGATTCGGAGGACGTGCTGAGATCCGTCGAAGAAGCGTATGAGATAGCGAGCAAGGCTCATGAGGGACAAAAGCGGCTTTCCGGCCAGCCGTATATCATCCATCCTCTCGCGGTCGCCGAGATACTCGTGAACCTCGGCATGGACAGACAGTCGATCATCGCGGCTCTGCTCCACGACACGGTCGAGGATACGCCGATGACGCTCGACGATGTGCGCCAAAAATTCGGCGCCGACGTCGCCGGACTTGTCGACGGAGTAACAAAGCTCGGCAAGGTGCCGTTTTCGTCGAGGGAGGAGAAGGAGGAGCGCCAGGCGGAAAACATCCGAAAGATGCTTCTCGCCATGTCGCAGGACATAAGGGTAATAATCATAAAGCTTGCAGACAGGCTCCACAACATGCGCACCCTTGCGTTCCAGAAGCCCCAAAAGAGAAGGGATATCGCGCTCGAAACGCTTGAGATATATGCTCCGATAGCTCACCGCTTAGGTATCAGGTCGATAAAGGTCGAGCTTGAAGATCTCGCGATAAGCTTTCTCGATCCCGTCGCCTACCACGAGATAGGCGATAAGCTTGAGGAACAAAGCACCTCCCGCAACGAGTTCCTTCAGAGCATAGAGGCAAAGATCAGCGAACGCGTCAGGGAGGAGGTGGCGGACGCCCATATAGAGGGACGAATAAAAAGCGTCCACGGCATCTACAGAAAGATGTATATGCAGAACAAGACGTTCGATGAGATATACGACATTTACGCGGTCAGGATAATCGTCAATTCGGTTATCGACTGTTACAACTGTCTCGGAATAATCCACGATATGTATAAGCCGCTCCCGGGCAGGTTCAAGGATTATATCTCGACGCCGAAGCCAAACATGTATCAGTCGCTCCATACGACCGTTATCGGCTCCGAGGGAATACCGTTCGAGGTCCAGATAAGGACATGGGAGATGCACAGGACGGCCGAATACGGTATCGCGGCGCACTGGAAATACAAGCTCGGCATGACGAACGACAAGATGGGCGACAGGCTCGCGTGGATAAGACAGCTTCTCGACACCCAGAAGGATTCCGAAAACGTCGAGGATATCGTTCTGACGATAAAGACAGACCTTGTGCCGGAGGAGGTCTTTGTGTTCACGCCCAAGGGCGACGTGATAAATCTTCCTCAGGGCGCGACGGTAATAGATTTCGCTTACGCCATCCATTCCGCGGTAGGAAACAGGATGCAGGGCGCCAAGGTCGACGGCAGGATAGTCCCGATAGATTACAAAGTAAAAACGGGCGAGATCGTCGACGTTATAACTTCGTCAAATCCCAACAAGGGGCCGAGCAGAGACTGGCTTAAAATAGTCAAGACGAGCGAGGCGCGCTCAAAGATACGCTCATGGTTCAAGAAGGAGAGACGCGAGGAAAATATCGTCGAGGGCAAGGCGGAGGTCGAAAGGGAGTTCAGAAGGAGCTTCATAAGGCTTGACGACGACGAGCTTGAAAAGTTCTTACAGACGATAGCCGAGCGTCAGCATTTTAACTCCGTCGACGATTTTTACGCCGCGATAGGCTACGGCGGAATAAGTCTCACAAGGCTGATGCCGCGGATAAGAGACGATTACAACAAGCTCTTAAAGACGAGCGATCAGGACGAGATACAGCAGGCATACGTTCCCCAAAAGAAAAAGACAAAGAGCAACGAGGGCGTCGTCGTCGAAGGGCTCGACAACTGCCTTATCAAGTTTTCACGCTGCTGCAATCCTTTGCCGGGCGACGAGATAATCGGATTTATAACGCGCGGCCACGGCGTTTCGATCCATAAAAGAGACTGCACGAACGTGCCTAAAACAACGGCGCTCGCGCCCGAGCCGGAGCGCTGGATCCACGCCTACTGGGATAAAAACGTGCGCGAGGAATTCAAATCGACGCTGCTCATATCCTGCTTCAACCGCGTTGGACTTCTGGCCGACATATCGGGACAGTTCGCCAATATGCACGTCATGATACACGATATCAGCACGAGAAATTTCAAGGACGGAAGAGTTGCTCTCACCGTCACGATAACGGTAAACAGCATAGAGCATTTGAAGAGCGTGGTCTCAAAAATAGAGAGAATAGACGGAGTTCTTTCGGTAGAACGTTCGGGAGTATAGAGAGGGAAAATATGCGCGCGCTTATACAGAGAGTCGATCGTTCGTCAGTTTCGGTCGACGGAAAAACAGTCGGAGAGATACAAAAGGGCTTCAATATCCTTCTCGGCGTAGTCGAGGGAGACACGGAAAAGGAAGCGGAGCTTCTTGCTTCCAAGATCTCGAAAATGAGGATATTCGAGGATGAAAACGAAAAAATGAATCTGTCGCTCCTCGATATAAACGGGGAGGCGCTCGTCATTTCGCAGTTCACGCTTTGCGCCGACTGCAGGAAGGGACACAGACCGTCGTTTTCGTCGTCCGCAAAGCCGGACGAGGCGAAGCGGCTTTACGAATATTTTGTCAAAAAGCTCCGGGAATGCGGAGTAAAAAAGGTCGATACGGGCATTTTTGCCGCCGATATGACAGTCGAAATAACAAACGACGGGCCGGTCACCATCATGCTCGACAGCGATATTTTCAAACAGAGCAGGCGATGATTTTTTTATTTTCGGAGGAATACAGATGACTATACACGTCTTGCAGCTCGGTCCGTTCCAAACGAACTGTTACGTTGCCGTCGATGAAAAAAGCGGCGAAGCCGTCGTCGTCGATCCCGGCGACTGCACCGAGGAGCTTATCGGACTTTTAAATGACGAAAGCATAAAAAATGTCAGTTATATCCTGCTTACTCACAGCCACTTCGACCATGTCTGCGGAGTAAACGAATTGAGACGGCTGACAGGCGCAAAGGTCGCTGTCCATTCATTAGACGCTCCGGCGCTCCTTGAAGAAAACACGGAGTTTGCGCGCTCGAGCGGATATATCCAAAAAAGGACGGAGCCGGATATACTTCTGAACGACGGCGACGTCATCACTGCGGGAGACATGCAATTCGAGGTCATGCATACGCCCGGCCACACCGTCGGGGGAGTATGTTATATCGAAAAAAAAGAGAGAGTTATCTTTTCCGGAGACACGTTGTTTTGCCGCACCGTGGGCAGGACGGATTTTCCCGGCGGGAGCGTTCTTCAGCTGAACGAGTCGCTGAGACGTCTCTGCGCGCTTGACGGCGACTACGAAGTACTTCCGGGACATAACAGGAGTACTACGCTTTCCTCCGAGAGAGTAAAAAATATTTATATGAGAAGAATGAACAGATAATGGTTTTGATAAATTCCGGACATGACATGAGATACGGTACCGAAAATATCTGCCGCGTCTTCTTCCCCAACGAAACGGTAAAGACAGAGGGAGACGACCGAAAAACCGTTTTTACATCGGCGAAGGAAACCGAAAGCGGAACGCTCCTTCACGTATCGGCGGATATAGACGGGACTCATGCCGAACGGGACGGCTTCGCTGAAAACGATGCGGAATATTTTAAGGGCGAATGTGAAAAAACGCTTGAGAGACTCATTTATTCCTGCCTGTCGGAAATAACGGGATATGTTCCTCCGTGGGGGATACTTACGGGAGTAAGGCCTTCAAAGCTCATGACGTCATGCATCGAAAAATACGGCGGGGACGGCGCGAAAAAATACTTTACCGAAAAGCTTTTCGTCAGCGAAAAGAAGACAAAGCTCGCGTTTGACGTCGCAAAAAGAGAAAAAACGATAACGTCTCTTTCGCGCCCCGATTCGTTCAGCCTTTATATAGCGATCCCGTTTTGTCCCTCGAGATGCAGCTACTGCTCCTTCGTCTCCCATTCGATAACGGGCGACAACGCAAAAAAGCTCATACCCGATTATGTGAGACTTCTTAAGGACGAAATAAAAATGACGGGCGAGACGGCAAAGGAGCTTAAGCTTAAGCTCGAAAGCGTCTACATAGGCGGCGGAACGCCGACGTCCCTTTCCGCGTCGGAGATCGACGAGATCTTGTGCGAGACGGAAAAAAGCTTCGATCTGTCTCTTTGCCGCGAATTTACCGTTGAAGCGGGACGACCCGACACTGTAACGGATGAAAAGCTGAAAGCACTTAAAACTCACGGCGTTACGCGAATAAGCATAAATCCCCAGACGACGGACGACGATGTTCTTGAAAGGATAGGGAGAAAACACACGAACGCACAGACCGAGAGCGCGTTTTACGCGGCGAGGAAGCTCGGCTTTGACAATATCAATACGGACGTAATAGCGGGACTTGACGGCGACACGCCGGAGGGCTTTAAAAGGACGCTCGACAGGCTGTGCTTCCTTTCGCCCGAAAGCATAACCGTCCATACGCTTGCGTTAAAGCGCTCGTCGACGATGGTGTCGGTCGACAACGCCGAGTCAAAGGGCGGCGAAAAAGTCGAAAAAATGCTCGACTTCGCGCAGGAAAAGCTTAACGGAAGCGGATATTTTCCTTATTATATGTACCGCCAAAGCAGGTGTATCGGAAATTTTGAAAACGTAGGATGGAGCAAAGACGGATACGAATGTCTTTACAACGTCTTTATGATGGAGGAATGTCATACCGTCCTCTCCTGCGGAGCGGGAGCCGTGACGAAGCTGAGAAGGCCGTCGGACGGATATATCGAAAGAATATTCAACTTCAAATATCCATATGAATATACAGGCAGGTTCGGTGAGATATGCGAAAGAAAAAAACGCATAGCCGAATTTTACGGAGGATGATATGACAGATTTTCCGAAAAGACTTGAAGAGATCAATCAATACGCCGAGAGCGATCCAAAGGGGCTCATAGAGACGTCCGAAAAGAGATACGGCGCGATAATAGACAGCGTAGTCGAAAAGGTAAACGAAAACAACTTAAATACCGTTATAATGCTCGCGGGGCCGAGCTCCGCGGGAAAGACGACGACGGCACGGATATTGAGGGATAAGCTGACGGAAAGCGGCGTTTCCGCTTACGAGATATCGCTCGACGACTTCTATCTCGGCGCGGATATGGCGCCCGTCGGACCCGACGGCGAAAAGGATTTTGAGACGGTCGAAGCGCTCGACCTGCCGTTTTTGAAAGAGACGATCAAAAAGCTTCTCTCCGGAGAAGGCTGTGATATACCGATATTCGATTTCAAAACGAGCAAAAGAAGCGACAGATGGAACCATATCGAGCTTAAAGAGGGCGACGTCGTGATTTTTGAGGGGCTTCACGCTCTCAATCCCGTTATCACCGACGACTTTGAAAACGAAAACCTCATAAAGCTTTATATAAGTCTTCTTACGCGTATCTACGATAAGGACGACAATATAATAATCAGCAGGCGCGACGCGAGGCTCATAAGAAGGATCGTGCGCGACTACAACCACAGAGGAAGCTCGGTCGAAAAGACGTTCGAGCTATGGCAAAAGGTCAAGAGCGGCGAGAATAAATATCTTTTCCCTTATGAAGACGAGGCATACCTTAAAATAGATTCCTTCCACCCGTATGAGGAATGTATGATACGGGACTGCGCGATCGAGATATTGTCCCGGCTTTCGCCCGAAAGCGAATATTACGAAAAGGGCATGGGTCTTATCGAAAACCTCAAAAAGTTTTCGTCGATCCCGCTTTGTATGCTGCCCGGAGATTCTATCCTCAATGAGTTTATGAAGTAAAATTAAAGACATAATATAATTGTCGGGAAGTGTTGTTTTGGCAGAAAAAAGAAAAAACCAATCCATGTTGAACGGCGCTATCATACTTGCCGTTGCCACAGTGCTCGTAAAGATGATAGGAGCGCTTTATAAGATCCCTCTGACCGATCTTATCGGAGCCGTCGGAAGGGGCTATTTCAACTCCGCGTATGAAATTTACACGCCCATCTACGCCATATCCATGGCGGGACTTCCCGTCGCCGTCTCGCGTCTCGTCTCCGAGAACGTGGCGCTCGGAAATTATAATAACGCGAGAGCCATCTACAAGGTGGCGACGAAGCTGTTTCTTATAACGGGTCTTGCGGGGACTACGCTGATGTTCCTTATCGCGTACCCTTACACGAATTACGTCGCCGATCCGCGAAATCTTCCGGCCGTACTGTCGATCGCGCCTTCGATCTTTTTCTGCTGCGCGATGTCGTCGTACAGGGGCTATTACGAGGGACTTCGCAACATGACTCCGACCGCCGTTTCACAGGTCATCGAGGCCGCCGGCAAGCTCGGTCTCGGTCTCGGACTTTCCTCGGCTATATTGAAATACGGACTTAAACAGTTCAATAACGGCGGAATAGTCTTCGGACAAAAGGCGGGAAATCTCTCCGAGGCATACAGCCTTATTTATCCCTTTGCCGCCGCGGGAGCCGTTTTGGGCGTCACGGTCGGAACTGTCCTGGGGCTCGCCTATCTCGTGATCCGTTTTAAAATAAAGGGAGACGGATTTACGAGGGAGGAGCTTGTCAATTCCCCCGAGGCCGATACATCGAGGACGCTCGTCAAAAGGATAATCCTTTTCGCAGTCCCGATGGTCATTAGCGCGCTTATCTTAAACGTCACAAATCTCATTGACACGGTGACGATACAAAAGAGGCTTGCGACCGCCATTGCGCTCGATCCCGTGCTTATCAAGTCGATGTACAGGGAGTCTATCCTCGCTTCCGAGACGCTGGACAAGGATCTTGTAAAATATCTCTACGGGACATACGGCTCCGTGCTCGATTTCAGAAACCTTATCCCGACTATAACGATGTCCTTAGGCGTCAGCGCGCTTCCCGCTCTGTCGGCGGCGTGGGCGGTCGAGGACAGACACGATATAAGAGTAACGATAGAGTCGGTCCTTCGCGTAACGATGCTGATAGCGCTTCCCGCAGGCTTCGGAATGGCGGTGCTTTCAAAGCCCATTTTGAGCCTTGTCTATTCAAACAGCTCCGATATCATCCCGATAGCGGCGCCGATATTGACCGTTTACGGCCTCGCGACGTTTATAATGGCTCTTTCCTCGCCCGTAACGAGTATGCTCCAGGGCATAGGAAGGACAGATATCCCGGTCAAGACGATAGTCGTCGGAGCGGCGGTCAAGATAACATGTAACTATATCCTTGTCGGAACGCCTAAATACAACATCAACGGCGCGCCCGTCGGTTCGATCTTATGTTATATCATAATAGTCGGACTGAACATCTTCTTCCTTTTGAGGATAAGCAAGACGAAGGTGAACGTCCTGTCGGTATTTTTAAAGCCGCTTTTCTGCGCCGTGCTTTCGGCGGCGGCGGCAAGAGCGTCTTACGGGCTTGTAAACAAGTTCCTTTCGCCGAGGCTTTCTGGCCTCAGCGTCAGCGGGATCGTCGCGAGAATACTCAGTCCCAACACGTTTTCGGTGCTTATCGCCATCGTTGCGGCGGTGCTTGTCTACGTAATTGCGCTGTTTTTGACCAAAGCTTTATCAAAAGATGACATTATTATGCTTCCAAAGGGAGAAAAAATTGCAAAAAGGCTTGAAAAATATGGACTTTTGAGTTAAAATAGGTACTGTTGTTTCAGAAAGCTTAAAGGAGAGGCCATGACCGAGGATTTTGAGTTCAAAAAAAACTACGATATCGCCGATCTTCTCGATATAATGAAGCGGCTTCGCGCGCCCGGCGGATGTCCGTGGGACGCCGTCCAGACGCATGAGAGCATCAAGAAAAACCTCATCGAGGAGACATACGAAGTTATCGAGGCGATCAATAAAAAGGACAGGGATCTTCTTTTAGAAGAGCTTGGCGACCTTCTTATGCAGGTCGTTTTCCACGCCGAGATCGAAAACGAGAAGGGCGAGTTTGATTTCAGCGACGTCTGCGACGGAGTCTGTAAAAAGCTTATCGAGCGCCATCCCCACGTTTTCGGAGAGACAGAGGTAAATTCCGTCGACGACGTTCTGACAAATTGGGACAACATCAAGAGAAAGAGCAAGGGACAGAAAAAGGGCAGCGAACCGATGCTGTCTGTTCCGAGAGAGCTTCCGGCGCTGATGCGCGCTTCCAAGGTACAGCAAAAGGCTAAGAAGGCCGGCTTCGATTGGGACGACGTATCGGGCGCGCTTTCAAAGCTTTCCGAAGAGACGGACGAACTTAAAGAAGCGATAAACGGAAACGGCGACGTCAAAAACGAGCTCGGCGACCTTCTTTTCAGCGCGGTGAACGTGTCGAGATTTATCGACTGCGACGCGGAGGAGGCTCTTACCGCTTCGACGGATAAATTCATCGAACGGTTCCGCAAGCTTGAAGCCCTTGCAAAAGAAAGAAACATCGATCTCGAAACCTCCTCTCTTTCCGAGATGGACAAGCTTTGGGACGAGGTAAAAATGGGCGAATGAGCCTGAAACGAAATGATATACTTAACGGTATTTCATATAACAAATTAAATTGGAGGACTATTAAAATGAACAAAGCAGAACTTATCGGCGCTGTTGCGTCAAAGGAAAATATTGAGAAGAAAGTCGCTGAAAAGGCAGTCAACGCTGTCTTCACAACGCTGACCGACGCTCTTGCTTCCGGCGAAAAGGTCCAGATCATCGGATTCGGAACCTTTGAGGTACGCGACAGAGCTGAGAAAAAGGCAAGAAATCCCAAGACAGGCGAAGAGGTCATTGCGCCCGCAACTAAGGTTCCCGCGTTCAAGGCAGGCAAATCACTTAAAGAAGCAGTGGTAAAATAATCACGGTCTGTTTATTAAAGCGTGCCTCTTACGGCGGCTGTCTTTTTCGGGACGGTCGCCTTGAGGGCACGCTTTTTCACTGAAATGACAAAAAGAACGGGTATAAAATATGAGACTTGATAAGTATTTAAAGGTTTCGAGAATAATAAAGCGCAGGAGCGTCGCCAACGAGGTCTGTGACGCAAAACACGTGGCGGTAAACGGAAAGACGGCGAGAGCGTCATACGACGTCAAGGTCGGAGATATAATCGAGATACAGATGGGCTCGTCTCTGACGCGCGTCGAGGTGCTCGACGTCTCGGAATACGCTACGAAGGAAAACGCCGCTCTTATGTATAAAATGTTAAACCGATAAATACAAGTACCGTAAGGACGTGATATTTTGGGTGCGACAGAATATACCGTATCGCTCAAAAAGGTCATTAAGGATCGCTCGTATGAGACGATATACTGTCCGCGCGATCCGGACGAATTATATATATCTTCAAAAGAGGTCAACAGACCGGGACTTATCTTTATAGGCTACAGCGAATATTTCGATACCGAAAGAGTCCAGTTTCTGGGACTTAAAGAGATCGGATATCTTAAATCGCTTTCCTACCGCGACTGTTACGCCAACATGGAGCTTCTTCTCGAAAAGAGGCCGCCCTTGATCGTTATAACGAGAAATCTCGATTATCCCGAGGGACTTCTGACATTGGCCGATAAATACGAGGTGCCCGTCGTCAGGTCGCCTCTCTCGACGTCGAGCTGTATGTCGGAGCTTATCTCATATCTCAGCGTGGAGCTTGCCGAAAGGGTCACGCGCCACGGAGTTATGGTCGAGGTTTACGGCGAAGGCGTGCTTATTTTAGGCGACAGCGGAGTAGGTAAGAGCGAGACGGCGATGGAGCTTATCAAAAGAGGCCACAGGCTTATTGCCGACGACGCGGTCGAAATAAGAAAGGTGTCCTCAAATACTCTTTTGGGCTCGGCGCCCGAAAATATCCGCCACTTTATCGAGCTTCGCGGCGTCGGTATTATCAACGCGAGACGGCTTTTCGGAATGGGAGCCGTCAAGATAACCGAAAAGATCGATATGGTCGTCCAGCTCGAGCCGTGGGATAAGGACAAGGTCTACGACAGGATGGGTCTTGACGACGACTATGTGGAGATATTGGGAAACAAAATACCAGTTACCGTCGTTCCCGTTCAGCCCGGACGAAACCTCTCGATAATAATCGAGGCGGCGGCGATGAACAACAGACAGAAAAAAATGGGCTACAACGCGGCGAGAGAGCTGCTCCACAACCTCGGGATGACAAGCGATATCGTTCCCGCGGAGCATGAGCTTGAGATATGGCATGAAGGTTACTGATGATTATTGTTTGATTATTATTGCATTAAAAGCATAGAATACGGAGGATGTGTAATATGTATAGATTAGGCGTTGATCTCGGCGGAACGAATATTGCCGTCGGAGTGGTAGACGACGAAACGATGAAGATCATCGGCAGGGGAAAGATGAAAACAAATCTTCCCCGTTCGGCAGGACCTATTTTTGACGATATGGCGTCGGCATGCCTTATGGCGGTAAACGACGCGGGGCTTAAGCTCGACGATATATCGGTCATCGGCATAGGCGCTCCCGGAACGATAAATAAAAATACGGGAATAATCGAATTTTCAAACAACTTCGATTTCAAAAAGGTACCCGCGAGAGATATGCTTTCCGAAAGGCTCGGCGGTAAGACCGTATATATCGACAACGACGCCAACTGTGCGGCGCTCGGCGAGGCGGTCGCGGGCGCGGGACACGGAGTGTCGAGCTTTGTCGCCATAACTCTCGGAACGGGCGTCGGAAGCGGAATAGTTATCGACGGCAAGCTCGTTACGGGCATCAACTTCGCGGCGGGCGAAATGGGACATATGGTCATCTGCGTCGACGGCGAGAAGTGCAACTGCGGAAGACGCGGCTGCTGGGAGCAGTACGCCTCCGCAACCGCTCTTATAGCCCAGACAAAGGACGCCATGCAGCAAAACCAGAACAGCAAGATGTGGAACATCGTAAACGACAATATCGACATGGTCGACGGCAGGACGGCGTTTGACGCCATGAGGATGGGCGACGCTGCGGCCGAAAGAGTCGTCGAAAAATATATCTACTACGTCGCAACGGGAATAATCAATATCATCAATGCGCTTCAGCCCGAAATAATCTGCGTCGGCGGCGGCATAGGCCACGAGGGCGAATTCCTTCTTGAACCGCTTCGCAGGCATGTCAAGCGCGAGCGCTACAGCATCTATGCCGCGAAACAGACAAGGATCGAAGCGGCGATGCTCGGAAACGACGCCGGTATCTTCGGAGCGGCACTTCTTAACGAGTAATACTTCTCAAAACGGAGGAAGGATATATTGGACCCTATTGGCGAAATCAAAAAATACGCCGAAGAGACAGGCTGTGAAATAAACGAAAACGTGACGCTTTCGGATTATACGTCGTTTAAGATAGGCGGGCCCGCCGAGCTTATGGCGACGCCGCGCGATATTAAAGAGCTGACTGAGCTTATCTTAAAATGCCGCGAATACGGCGTAAGGCCCTTTATCCTCGGAAACGGAACTAACCTTCTTATTTCCGACGAGGGACTTTCGGGTCTTACGATCTTCACCGGATATCTTGACAAGACGGAATTTGAGAGCGAAACGGATATCGCCTGTATGGCGGGTGTCAGCGTCGTAAAGCTTTGCAGGGCGGCGGTCGAGAGGTCGCTTTCCGGTTTGGAATTCGCATACGGTATCCCCGGGAGCGTCGGCGGCGCTGTCTATATGAACGCGGGAGCCTACGGCGGCGAATTCAAGGACGTTTTAACAGGCTGCGAATACCTTACGCCGGACGGCGAGATACGCCGCATAGGAAAGGAAGAGATGGATCTTTCCTACCGTCACAGTATTTTTTCGGATTCCGACAATATCATCCTCCGCGCCTTTATTTCGCTTAAAAAAGACGATAAAGAGGCGATACGCCAAAGGATGGACGACATAATATCGAGGCGAAGGAGCAAACAGCCGCTTCAGTATCCGAGCGCCGGATCGGCTTTCAAGAGACCGGAGGGGTATTTCGCAGGGGGACTTATCGAGCAGTGCGGCCTTAAGGGAAAAACGATAGGCGGAGCGCAGATAAGCGAAAAGCACGCCGGCTTTATCATAAACGTCGGCGGGGCAACCGCGCGCGACGTCCTCGACCTTATCGAATTTACGAGACAGACGGTCTTTTCAAGGACGGGCGTCATGCTGGAGCCTGAGATAAAGCTAATCAAATAATGACCCTCGCGGGTAAAGAGGATGTGAGTTTTTTGGATGCGGTGATCGTAACAGGCCTTTCCGGAGCGGGAAAATCAAGGGTGGTCGATTCTCTTGAGGATATCGGCTATTTCTGCGTCGACAATATGCCCTCAAAGCTTATCACGACGTTCTTTCAGCTGATAATCAACTCAAAGGAGACGCACGATAAAATTGCTGTCGTGACGGACGTCCGTGCCGGCGGAAATTTCGACTCGTTCGCGACGACGCTCGAGGGGCTTAAAGCGATGAACGTCAGCTATAAGGTCCTTTTCGTGACTGCCGACGACGACGTTATCGTGAGCCGCTTTAAGCTGACAAGAAGAAAGCATCCCCTTTCCGACAAGCATAACGGGCTTATCAACGACGCCATAGAGGAAGAACATAAGCTGCTTGAGCCGGTTCGCGAGCTTGCGGATTACATAATAGATACATCCCATACGTCTCCCGCCGAATGCAGGGAGCGCGTGACGGAGATATTCCTTGACAATCCGTCGGGAAGAATGCATATCCACGCCATGTCGTTCGGATTTAAATACGGTATGCCCGTCGACGCCGACCTCGTGTTCGACGTCAGGTGTCTGCCCAATCCGTTTTATGTGGACGAGCTTAAAAGCTGTACCGGACTCGACGCGCCCGTCGAGGAATACGTCATGAAATGGGAAAGCGCTCAGACGTTCAGGGACAAGCTTTTCGATATGATAGATTTCCTTATCCCTCTTTTTGAAAAAGAGGGGAAAACACAGCTTGTGATAGCCGTCGGATGTACCGGCGGAAGACACCGTTCCGTCGTGTTTGCGGAGCTTCTCAGCAAGCACCTCGCCGAAAACGGATGTCTTATAAACGTAAACCACAGAGATATCAAAAAATAACAGCTTTTAGCTTTACGGGGGCTGTCGCATTCGGCGAAGAACGAAAAGAAAAAACAGGAAAACGGCGTCTTCGTCTAATGCGGCGGCCCCCGTCTTTATAAACACCGGAGGGTAATGAATTGTCTTTTTCATCAGAAGTCAAAAAAGAGCTTTTATCAATAGATGTTTTAAAGCCGTGCTGTCGCCATGCCGAGGCGTACGGCATGGTCATTTTCGGCAAGACGTTTTCGTCCTCGTCCGTGTCCTTTAAAACCGACAAAAAGGAGATAGCCGATATCTACGCATCCTTTCTTTCCGAGGAATGTGAGACGGAGCCGGAAACTCTCGAGCGCGAGGGGAAAAAGATAACGGTGCTTTTAAAAAAAGCGTCCGACAGGCGAAAGGTACTTGAAAAATTCGGCCATTCCCAGAACGAAGTGACCTTGAGGATAAACAGGGCCAACATCGCCGACGACTGCTGTTTTTCCGCTTTTCTCCGCGGAGTATTTCTTTCCTGCGGGACGGTCACGTCGCCTGAAAAAAGCTATCATCTTGAATTCGTCGTGCCTTTTTTGAAGCTTTCAAACGATCTTTTCAGCATCATGTCGGAAATGGAGCTTGAGCCGAAGCACGTCGTAAGAAAGGGCAGCCACATAATCTATTTCAAGGACAGCGAAAAAATAGAGGATATCCTGACGCTGATGGGCGCCATGAATTCATCGCTCCGCTTTATGGGGATAAAGATGAACAAGGACATGCGAAACCATGTGAACAGGCGCGTGAATTTCGAGACGGCAAATATCGGCAGGAGCGTCAACGCCTCCGCCGTACAGATCGAAGCGATAAATAAGATCATCGCCGCGTCAAAATTCGACGAGCTTCCCGAGCCGCTCCAAAGGACGGCGAGGCTCCGTCTTGAAAATCCCGAGGCGTCGCTGAACGAGCTTGAAAGGCTGACGGATCACAGCGTTTCGCGCTCCGGTATCAATCACAGACTTACAAAGCTCACCGAAATAGCGGACGGGCTTTTCGACGATAAGGAGAAAAACTGATGGCGTTTGCCCACCTTCATCTTCATACGGAATACAGTCTGCTTGACGGCGCATGCCGTCTTGACGGATTGCTTGACCGCGCGAAGGAGTTGGGTCAGACTTCGGTCGCCATAACCGATCACGGCGTTATGTACGGCGTCGTTGATTTTTATAAGGCGGCGAAGGAGCGGGGGATAAATCCCGTTATAGGCTGTGAATGTTACGTTGCGGCGCGAACGAGACACGATAAGACGCACGGCCCCGACAGTGAAAGACATCACCTCGTACTGCTCTGCGAAAACAACACGGGCTATCAGAACCTTATCGCCATGGTTTCCGAGGCATGGACAAGCGGCTTTTACGTAAAGCCGAGAATAGACAGGGAGCTCCTCGAAAAATATCACGAGGGTATAATCGCGCTTTCCGCGTGTCTCGCGGGCGAGGTGCCGAAGGCGCTCGAAAGAGGCGATTATGAAGAGGCAAAAAAGACGGCGCTTTGGTATAACGGCGTCTTCGGAGACGGGAATTATTTTCTTGAGATACAAAATCACGGGATAAAAGAACAGCTTGAAATAAACCCCATGCTGATAAGGCTGTCGAGAGAGACGGGCATCCCGCTCGTCGCGACGAACGACACTCATTACGTCTATAAAGAGGACGCGAGGATCCAGCGCGTTCTTATCTGCATACAGACAAACCATGTTTTAGGCGAGGATACGGGGATCGAATTCGAGACAGAGGAATTTTACCTTAAATCCGAGGAGGAGATGCGCGAATTATTCTCCGATATCCCCGAGGCTGTCGATAACACTGCAAGGATCGCCGAAAGATGCCACGTCGAATTTGAATTCGGAAAGACCAAGCTTCCGCATTTTGAGGTCCCGGGAGGCATGGATCACTTCGAGTGGTTCAGTAAGCAATGCAAAAAAGGTCTTATCGAAAGATACGGCGATGATCCGCCGAAGGAATATGTCGACAGGCTCGACTATGAGCTTGACGTAATAAACAGGATGGGCTACGTCGACTATTATCTTATCGTCCACGACTTTATAAAATACGCCAAGTCCGAGGGCATTCCCGTAGGCCCCGGCAGAGGCTCCGGAGCGGGGAGCATCGCGGCTTACTGTATAGGCATCACCGGTATCGACCCGATGAAATACAATCTCCTTTTTGAGAGATTTTTAAATCCCGAACGCGTCAGCATGCCCGATTTCGACATAGATTTCTGCTATGAGCGGCGCGGTGAGGTAATAGATTATGTTATAAGAAAATACGGCGCCGACCATGTGGCTCAGATAGTGACGTTCGGTACTCTTGCCGCAAGAGCCGCAGTGAGGGATATCGGACGTGTGCTCGGTATGCCGTATTCCGCCGTCGACAGGATAGCCAAAATGATACCGAACGAGCTTAAAATGACTATCGACAAGGCGCTTAAAAAGTCGGCGGAGCTTAGAGAGGCTTATAATTCGAGCGAACAGATAAAGGATCTTATCGACACAGCCCAAAAGGTCGAGGGTATGCCGAGAAATACCTCCACACACGCCGCGGGCGTCGTAATATCGCGCGATCCCGTTGCGTCTTATGTTCCTCTCGCCATGAACGACGAGGCTGTCGTAACGCAGTTTACAATGACTACGCTCGAACAGCTCGGGCTTCTCAAGATGGACTTTCTCGGCCTTCGGACGCTGACTGTCATCGACGACGCCGTAAAGATGATACGTCGGCGCGACCCCGGCTTTGACATCGAAAAAATAGATCTCGGCGACAGAGAAGTTTTCTCGATGGTCTCAAAGGGACAAACGGACGGAGTTTTCCAGCTCGAATCTCCCGGGATGAAGGCGACGCTGACGGGACTTGAGCCCGAGAGCATCGAGGACATAATAGCCGTTATCTCCCTTTACAGGCCCGGCCCAATGGACTCCATCCCGAAATATATCAGAAACAGGCATTCGCCCGATTTAGTTACATATCAGACGCCGCTTCTTGAGGATATACTTGACGTAACATACGGCTGTATGGTCTATCAGGAGCAGGTCATGCAGATATTCCGCAAGCTCGCCGGTTACTCCTACGGACGGGCGGATATAGTAAGGCGCGCCATGGCGAAAAAGAAGCACGACGTCATGGAAAAGGAGCGCGAATATTTTATACACGGCCACATAAACGACGACGGTACAACAGAATGCGACGGAGCTGTCAAAAGAGGCGTCGACGAAAAAACGGCAAACGAGATATTTGACGAGATGACGTCCTTCGCTTCATACGCCTTCAATAAATCGCACGCCGCCGCATATGCCGTCGTGGCGTATCAGACGGCTTACCTGAAATGTAAATATCCCTGCGAATTTATGGCCGCGATACTGAGCAGCGTCATAGACAGGACCGACAAAACGGTAAGCTATATTTCGGAATGCGAAAGGATAGGAATAAAGGTCCTTCCGCCCCACGTGAACGAAAGCGCGGCGGGATTTACCGTCAAGGACGGCAAAATACTTTTCGGCCTTATGGCGATAAAAAATCTCGGCAGAGGCTTTATAAATCAGATCGTTTCCGAAAGGGAGCGCGGCGGCGATTATAAATCGTTTTATTCCTTCTGTAAAAGGCTTTACGGAAAGGATTTCAACAGGAGAGCCGTCGAAAGTCTTATTAAATGCGGAGCGCTCGACTCCATGGGGACAAACAGACGCCAGATGTTCCTTATGCTGCCCGAGGTCATAAGCGATCTTGACGACACAAAGAGAAGAAATATCGAGGGACAGATAGGATTTTTTGACATGGGCAGCGTCGAAAACTCCGAGCCTAAGGCGCCCGACGTCGGGGAATGGTCGAACGACGAGCTTTTGGGCTACGAAAAGGAGACGGCGGGATTTTATATTTCCGGACACCCGATGTCAAAATACCGCAAGGCGTCCGAAAAGCTTAAAAGCGCCAGGACGTCCGATCTCGTAAACGCGGGCGACGGGTCGGAGTCACGTTATAAGGACAACGAACATATAAAGCTTTTGGGCATAATAACGTCGGTAAAGAAAAAAACGACCAAGAGCGACGACATGATGGCTTTTGTTACGGTCGAGGATGTTTTCGGCCAGATAGAAGTGATAGTATTCCCGAAGACGCTCCGGGAAAGCGCGATGTTTTTAAACGAGGGAAAGACCGTTCTCGTCTGCGGAAGAGTGAGTATGCGCGAGGACGAGGATGTAAAAATAGTCGCGGAGCTTATCGAGCCGTATTCGGACGAACTGCTGATGAAATATGAAAGCGGCGAGGAAAAATCGCCTGTTCGCGAAAAAGAAAAGCATTCGTCAAAAAAAGGAGTGTTCCTCAGATTTAAGTCGAGGGACTGCGCTGAGGCTGCAAAAGCGGAAAAGTTTTTAAAGATATTTGACGGATATACGCCGGTCTACTTCTACTTTGCAAACGAGAAAAAATACGAAAAGCGTCCCGCCGGCGGGGTGGACATGAACGAACCGCTTTTGGGAGAGCTTAAAAAGATCCTCGGCGATGAAAACGTAGTAGTTAATCTTTAAGATCCGTATAAAAAATAACGATATATAATGTAGTAATACGTCGAAAACAATTGACATCCTAAATTTTTAGGTGTAAAATTCATTTGCTGAATTGATTTTTGCCGCCTGAAGGCGGATAAATCCTGCCGCATAGTTTACAGCGGCATTCGGAAAGGAAATGAGAAAGATGAAAAAAATCGGCGTCCTTACAAGCGGAGGAGACGCTCCGGGTATGAATGCCGCGGTACGCGCGGTCGTTCGCGCCGGATGCGAAAAGGGCATGGAGGTCATCGGAATAAAAAGAGGTTATCAGGGACTTATCAACGGGGATATGGAGCTGATGGATCTCAGAAGCGTTTCGGATATCATCAACAGGGGCGGAACGATCCTTTATTCCGCGCGCTGCCTTGAATTCAAGGAGCAGGCCGGTATACAAAAGGGCATAGATTCCTGCCGCGAGCATGAAATAGAGGGCATAGTCGTAATAGGCGGAGACGGATCGTTCAGAGGAGCGAGAGATCTTTCGCTCGGCGGTATACCGTGCGTCGGCATCCCCGGTACTATCGACAACGACATCGCCTGCTGCGATTACACGATAGGCTATGACACATGTCTCAATACCATCATGGAGATGGTCGACAGAGTCCGCGATACGACCGAATCCCACGACCGCTGCAGCGTTATCGAGGTAATGGGAAGAAGGGCCGGTTATCTTGCGCTCAACGCCGGAATAGCAGTCGGCGCAACGGCAATTTTACTTCCGGAGTTCGATTACGATATCGAAAAAGACGTGATCGAAAGGATGAGAAGGACACAAAAGACAGGCAAGCGCCACTTTATCGTTATCGTCGCCGAGGGCGTCGGCGGAACGGAGGAGCTTGCCCGTAAGATAGAAAAGGAGCTCGGAGTCGAATCGCGCGCGGTCATCCTCGGCCACGTTCAGCGCGGAGGAACTCCGACATGCAGAGACAGAGTAGTCGCCAGCCAGATGGGCTACAGAGCCGTCCAGCTGCTCGAAAAGGGCATCGGCAACAGAGTAGTCGCCATGCAGCATGAGCAGATACTCGACTTCGATATCTACGAGGCGCTTTCGATGACAAAATCCATCGACAAAGAGCTTTACGATATGGCGCTTGAAATATCTATTTAAAGGTCATCTCTAAAAATTCTCGTGCATTCATCTTGCGGGATCTTTTTCCGTCATATTTCACAAAAATGCTCGTCAATACACAAAGTATTGACTCCGCTTTTTGTTTCATCTGACAAAAAAATCTCCTCGCAATCCGAATGCGTCAAATATTTTAGAGATTCCCTGAACTGAATAATATGAGAAGATAAAATGAGAAGTGAATTTCTTAAACTCAGAAGGCAGATAATCGAAAAAGATTTTTCAAAAATGAACGACATGCAGATGAAAGCGGTCCTCTCGACAGAGGGGCCGCTTTTGGTGCTTGCCGGAGCGGGAAGCGGAAAAACGACCGTTCTTGTAAACAGGACGGCAAATCTTCTTAAATACGGCTCGGCATATACCTCCGACAGGGCTTACCGTGAGCCGACGGATGAGGATATGGCGCTTTTAAGGAGCTTTTACGACGGTGAGATTGATGAATTGCCGTTTGAGACAGCCGACCTTCTTTCATACGGCGCTCCGCGCCCCTGGGAGATACTCGCGATAACCTTTACGAACAAGGCGGCAAACGAGCTTAAAGAGAGGATAGTCTCGAAGCTCGGCGACGAGATAGACAATATCGGCGACATCTGGGCATGCACCTTCCACAGCGCCTGCGCGCGTCTTCTGAGGCGCTTCGGCGACTGTCTCGGGTATTCGTCGCATTTCACGATATACGATACTGACGACTCAAAACGCGTGATAAAGGAATGTCAGCGTATTTTGGGGATCGACGATAAATTCCTGCCGCACAAAACCATCCTGCGCGAGATAAGCAGGGCGAAGGATATGCTCGTCTCTCCGGAGGAATATGCCAAGACTGCGGCGGGCGAAGTCAGGACGCGCCGTATCGCCGACGCGTATGAATGCTATCAAAGGCTTCTCAAAAACGCCGACGCGATGGATTTCGACGACATAATAGTAAACACCGTAAAGCTTCTCGAAACGAACGCGGAGGTCTGCGATTACTGTCGGAACAAATTCAAATATATAATGGTCGACGAGTACCAGGACACCAACCACGCGCAGTACAGGCTGACGTCTCTTCTCGCGGAGAAGCATAAAAACATCTGCGTCGTCGGCGACGACGATCAGAGCATCTATAAATTCAGAGGCGCTACGATCGAAAATATCCTGAGCTTTGAAAACAGATATGAAAACGTCGTGACGATAAGGCTTGAACAAAATTACCGTTCGACCCAAAACATCCTCGACGCCGCCAACGCCGTTATCGCGAACAACGAACAGAGAAAGGGCAAAAACCTTTGGACGGCAAACGGCATGGGAGAAAAAATAAAAGTATATACAGCCGACGACGAGCGCGACGAAGGAACATATATATCGGACAAGATAATCGCATTAAAGGCCGCGGGCGGAAAATGGAGCGACAACGCTGTTCTTTACAGGATGAACGCCCAGTCGAACTCCGTTGAAAACGCTTTTGTCAGAACGAGCATACCCTACAGGATAATCGGCGGCTACAGGTTCTATGAGCGTAAAGAGATACGCGACGCTATAGCGTACCTGACCGTCATCGGAAACCATTCCGACAACGTCCGACTCAGAAGGATAATAAACGAGCCTAAACGCGGGATCGGCGACGCTACGATGAACGCCGCCGCCCAGATAGCCGCGGGACTCGGCGTCTCCGTTTTTGACGTCATAAAAGAAGCGGAAAACTATCCGTCGCTGTCAAGGGCGGCGGGAAGACTGAAGGATTTTACCGACATGATAGAGCGCTTCACCGGATATCTCGATACGATGAAGCTCGAAGAGGTGCTTCCGAAGGTGCTTGAAGAGAGCGGATATTACGCGTCGCTCCTGAATGACATGGAAAAATACGAGGACAGGATGGAAAACCTCGGCGAGCTTTCGTCAAATATCGCGAGATATTCCGAAGAAAGCGAGGACCCGTCTCTGAACGGATTTCTTGAGGACGTCGCTCTTATGACCGATATCGACAGCTATAACGCGGAGAGCGACAGCGTCGTTATGATGACGGTCCATTCCGCAAAGGGACTCGAATTTACAAACGTATTTATCGACGGGATGGAGGAAAACGTCTTCCCCGGCTCCCAGTCGCTTTACAGTCAGGAGGAGCTTGAGGAGGAGCGCAGGCTCGCCTATGTCGCTATTACGAGGGCGAAAAAGCGTCTTTATATGACAAACGCGAGGACGAGGATGATGTTCGGCTCGACCGTTCACAATCCGCCGTCGAGATTTATAAACGAGATACCTTTTGAGCTTGTCGACCGCGAGGGCATGACGTTCGGAATGAGAGGCGGATATTCACCGTTCACCCAAAGGGGAGATCTTTCGTCGACCCGCGGGACGTCAAAGGCTTCTCCCGCAAGGACTGCCGCTTCTGCTGACAATGCGAAGTCGCCTTCGGCGCCGCTTATAAAAATAAATATAGGCGACACCGTGAAGCACAAGGCCTTCGGCGTCGGGATGGTGCTTTCGGTAAAAAGCATGGGAAACGACGCGCTGCTCGAAATAGCCTTTGAAAAGGTCGGAACGAAAAAGATAATGCAGAAGTTCGCAAAGCTCGAAAAGCTTTCATAAGGGCGCGTACATAAAAGGACATGCAGATAAAACGAAAGGAAGGAAAAGAATGAAAAGAATGAAAAGACTTATCTCTCTCTCCCTTGCGCTGGCGCTCGTTTTTTCGACGTTTTCCGTCGCCGTTTTCGCAAAGAAAAAGTGCGGCTGCGGGAACTGTCCGCTCGTTATCGTCAGCGGCTTCGCGACGGTACCGCTGGAGCTTGACGGAAAAAAGGTCTGGTCTCCCGAAGCGAAAGGTATAATCAAGGCCGTCGGCGATTCTATCCTTCCTCTCGCAAAATACGGCATAACAAAGCGCGCGGACGAAATGATGGACAAGGTCCATCCCGAGGTGCTGAACATTTTTAAGCCCGTTCTCTGCGACGACAACGGCGACCCGATCTTTAAGACGGAGGTAAAAAAATATCCCGAGTCGATAGACAATTACCCCGAATTTTATAACGGCGACGACGTCGACGAACAGGCGCTTTCCAAGACGGCCATCGAAAAGATAGGCGGCGATCATGTCTTCTTCTTCAGCTACGACTGGCGGCTCGACACGATGGAGCACGCGAAGGAACTGAAAAAATTCGTAAACGACGTCAAGAAAAAGACGGGACACGACAAGGTGACGCTCGCGGGATGCAGTATGGGCGGCACTGTCATCCTCTCCTACTTAAAGCTTTACGGCTCGTCCGATCTTCATAACTTCATCCTTGACAACGCCGCTTTCCAGGGCACATCGCTCGTGGGCGAGCTTTTGTCGCTTCACGTCGAGGTCGACAGCAAGTCGTTCGCCGATTATATCTATCAGTTTTCAAAGAGCGACTTCCTCGATAAGATACTGAGGAATTTCGGGGTGCTCGAGTCTTTAGTCCCCGTCGCTCAAAGGATAGTTGCCGATACCTCAAAGCGGCTCGGCGCGGAGGTGCTTTTCCCCGTTTTCGCAAACATGCCGGGGATGTGGTCGCTTGTTGCGGACGAGGAATACGAGACGGCAAAGAAGATCGCACTCGATGAAAAGAGGAACGCTAAGCTTATCAAAAAGATCGACGAATATCATTACGGCGTCCAGAAGAACGCGAAAAAGCTTCTCAAAAACGCCGTAAAGAACGGCGTCGGCGTCTATGTTCTCGCAAACTATAACTATTACGGAGTGCCGATAACGCCCGACAGATATGACAATAACGATATACTTATTGATACGAAATACGCGAGCGGCGGCGCGACATGCGCCCTTCTCGGCGAGACGCTTCCGAAGGGATATAAACAAAAGGTCAAAGACGGCCACGATCACATCTCGCCAGACAGGACGATCGACGCTTCGACATGTATGCTTCCCGACCACACATGGTTCATAAAAAACATGAAGCATCTCGACTACCCTTACGGGAGCGAGGCGGCGGAGTTTATGATGTGGCTCGTCATGAGCAAAAAGTATTACAGCGTTTTCACGAGCGAAAAATATCCCCAGTTCATGGAGTTCGATTATAGGAGCGGAAAGCTCTCGCCGCTTAAAAAATGAACGGAGCAGGGGACTGTCGCATTTAGCGAAGACCAAAAAAGAAATAATAAATAGAGACGTTTCCCGAGATTACACAGAGGGGAACGTCTTTTTTCTTTTTGAAAGTAAAAATAGGTTTTTGATTTTGATTTCTTTTTTCGCCGTTTTTTCGCCCTCGACGTATCTGTATACGCCTGTCGGGCGAAGAAAACGGCGTCTTCATCTAAATGCGCCAGTCCGATTTTGAAAAAATAATTATAAAATTACCGTTTACCCTTGTGCAAACGTTTTTTTTGTTGTATAATAATTTTCTACTATTTAAAATGAGGTATAGTATCATAAGGAGAGAAGAATTGGATTTCAGCGTTATTAAAGAGAGCGTGGGCGCAGTTCCGTTTGATGAGATAAAAAAACAGAGGGAATATACCCTTCTCGTGAGAACGGTCGTCGACTCGCGCTTTAAAAACAGTCCGAAGGCATACGTCCACACATACGGCTGTCAGGGGAACGTCGCGGACGGCGAAAGGATAAAGGGAATGCTGCGCGAGATGGGCTTCGTTTTTACCGACAGCCCGAAGGACGCCGACCTCGTGCTCTATAACACCTGCGCCGTGAGGGAACATGCCGAGGACAGAGTCTTCGGAAACGTCGGGGCGTTAAAGCCGATAAAGGAGATAAACAGGGATCTTAAGATCGTCCTTTGCGGATGTATGATGCAGCAAAAGAAGGTCGCCGATAAAATACGCATGAGCTATTCGTTCGTCGACATCGTTTTCGGAACGCACGTCATGCACAGGTTCCCCGAATTCATGTACCGCATGTACTGTACCGGCAAAAAGGTATTTGAGATCGGAGATTCCGCCGGAGTCATCGCCGAGGGACTGCCCGTTTCACGCGACAGCAGCTTCAAGGCGTGGGTGCCCATCATGTACGGCTGCAACAACTTTTGCAGCTACTGCATAGTGCCGTACGTCCGCGGAAGGGAGCGGAGCCGCTCGTCAAAGGACGTCCTCGATGAGGTAAAAGAAGTTATAAAAAGCGGCTATAAAGAGATAACCCTTTTGGGACAAAACGTAAATTCCTACGGCAAAGCCGACGGCGAAATGGATTTTGCCTCGCTCTTGAGAGAAATAAACGATCTCGACGGCGATTTTATGATCCGCTTTATGACGTCGCATCCGAAGGACTGTACGCGTGAGCTTATAGACACGATGGCGGAATGTAAAAAGGTCGCGAAGCATCTTCATCTCCCCGTCCAAAGCGGAAACGACAGGATACTTCAAGAGATGAACAGGCATTATACGAGAGAAAAATATCTTGACCTTGTAAGATACGCGAGGGAAAAGATGCCTTCTCTTTCGATAACGAGCGATATAATAGTCGGCTTCCCCGGTGAGACCGACAGCGAATTCGACGACACATTGAGCCTCGTCGACGAAGTGAAATACACGTCGCTTTTCATGTTTATTTTTTCTCCGAGAGACGGGACCGCGGCAGCAAAAATGGACGACCCGGTATCTCACGCGGAAAAGGTGAAACGGTTTAAAAAATTGGAGGAGCTTCAGGCGAAAAACTCAATTGAGATCGCTTCCTCGATGAAGGACAAGGTCTACCGCATCCTCTGCGATACCGACTGCGGCAAAGGACTTCTTTCGGGAAAGACCGAGGGCAACATGACGGTGACGTTCGAGGGCGATCCCGACAATGTCGGAAAGTTTTTAAACATACTTATAACAGAGTCTAATTCATGGAATTTAAAGGGCAAAATAATTTAATGATATAAAAATCAAAAATAAGGAGATAAAAAAATGGATCTTATCAAAATGGCGAGAGAGCTCGGAGCGGCTATACAGCAGGACGAGCGTTATATCAGGTTTATGACGGCGCACGACGAAAACGAGCGCGACAACGAGCTGAATGAGCTTATCGGAAAGATACAGCTTATCCATATGTCGTATCAGCACGAGGCGGCAAAGGAAGACGCCGACGAAAAAAAATTAAAGGATTACGACACCCAGTTCAACACCCTTTACAACGAGGTCATGTGCAATCCTCATATGAGAGTTTATGAAAAGGCGCGTCAGGAGATCGACGACCTTATGAAGGAGATCACCGGCATACTCACTCTCTGCGTTCGCGGAGAGGACCCGATGACGTGTGACCCCAATGCAGGCGCGTCATGCACGGGCGACTGCGGCTCATGCGGCGGATGCGGCTGATATTTAACTTAATTTTCTTAGTTGGATGTGTTGATTGATATGGCGGAAATGACCCCCATGATGAAGCAATATTTTGAAATAAAAAAGGAGTATCCCGATACGATACTCATGTTCCGCCTCGGCGATTTTTATGAGATGTTTTTCGACGACGCAAAAACTGCGGCGAGAGAATTGGAGCTCGTATTGACCGGACGCGACTGCGGCCAGGCGGAGCGCGCTCCGATGTGCGGAGTCCCGTTCCACAGCGCGGATTCATATATCGCAAAGCTCGTGTCAAACGGTCATAAGGTCGCCATATGCGAACAGCTCGAGGATCCCGCGCTCGCCAAGGGTATCGTTCAGCGCGGCGTAATAAGGATAATCACGCCCGGAACGGTCATCGAGAGCAGTATGCTCGACGAATCGAAAAACAACTTTCTCGCATGTATCTTTTGCGAAAACAAAAAGGCGGCGGGGATATGCTTCGCCGACGTTTCGACCGGCGCTCTTCACTTGACTGAGATTTCGGGCAGCGGAGTCGAAAACAAGATAAATAACGAGCTGGGCCGATTCGTTCCGTCGGAAATAATCATAAGCGGCGCGACCTCGGCGCTCGAAAAGGTGTCAAGGTTTATCACCGAAAGGCTTTCGGCGACAGTCGAACAGCCGGAGGATAAATATTTCGACAAAGCCGCGTGTCTTTACGAGACGCTGAGGCACTTCAAGGTGTCGTCCGTCGCCGAGATAGGGATCGACGAGGACAGCGGCGAAGCGGTCGTCGCACTCGGAGCTACGCTGAAATACTTAAAGGAAGCCCAGAAGTCGGAGCTTGAAAATATCCGCGAGGTCGATTTTTACAGCGACGCTCAGTTTATGAAGATAGACGCGTCGTCTCGGAGGAATTTAGAGCTTTGTGAAACGATGAGGAACCGCGAAAAGAAGGGCACTCTTCTTTGGGTGCTCGACAAGACAAAAACGCCAATGGGTAAGCGCCTCATGCGAAGCTGTATCGAACAGCCGCTGATGAGCATGGCGCGTATTACGAGGCGTCAGAACGCCGTAGCGTTTTTGGCGGAGGAGACAGTCCTCAGAAACGAGATACGGATGGATCTCTCCGACGTCCACGATATCGAAAGGCTGATGGCGCGGATAGTTTACGGCACGGCAAACGCCAAGGAATTAAAGGCGCTCGAAACCACCGCCGTCCTTTTGCCGGCAGTTAAAAAGAATCTCGAAAACACGAGGTCGGAGCTTTTAAACGACATCTATGAAAGAATTGACACGCTCGACGACGTTGCGGAGCTTATAAACAGCGCCATAACGGACGATCCGCCGTTTTCCGTCAGAGAGGGCGGGATGATAAAGGACGGATTCAACGCCGAGCTCGACTCCCTACGTGATATCGTCAACAACGGCAAGGGCTATATCGCCTCCATCCAGGCAAACGAACAGGAAAAGACGGGCATCAAAAAGCTGAAGATCGGTTACAACCGCGTGTTCGGGTACTATATCGAGGTACCGAACGCCTTCA
>JAILLJ010000123.1 GCA_024693205.1 Clostridiales bacterium
ATAACGTCTATAAAAGACAGCCCGGGGAATCGTTTGAGCTTATTTCCGAACGCCTCTCAAGGTCATTAAAGATCGGGATAGAAGAGGTAAAAAAATTTATAAAATAAACGAAAAATCCGCCGACTTTACGGTCAGCGGATAATTTTTTTAAAATGATCTTGCCTTAAAATACAGAGCTTAATTGGAGATATTATCAGTCTCTATGTTTCTCGCGCCCATTTTGTATGCCTTGGAGGCTGTTTTTACGCTGTCAATGCCCCAGAGAGAGACGCCTATCCCGTTCTCTTCGGCGAGCTTTAAGCTTTCGGCGTTTACGTTTGCGAATTTGCAGGAGAACCAGACATTTCCTCCGACGTCCTTAAGCTCGGAGATGGATTTTTCGTTTATCCTGCTCGGCATATACCAAAGCTCCAGGTCGGGAGAAAGCTCGCGCAGCTTTTTGAGGTCCTTTATATCAAATGAGATTACGATCGCCTGTTTTTCAAGACCTTTTTCACGGATTATATCGACGACGGAGCCGAGCTTATCGTAGACGCGCTTCTGTTTTATCTCGACCTGCGGTCTTGTTTCGGAACCGATAAAAAGGTCTAAGAACTCTTCGAGCGTAGGTATTTTAAGCGAATCATACGCCCAGAAATTCCGTCCGTTTTTATAGGAATATGTGCGTAATGTTTCGAGGTCGAGATTTTTAATAAGCCCTATCTGCCAAAAATGCCAGCCGATATAGCTGTAATGGCTCAGCACCCAATGCTCGTCGCTCGTCAGCTTTATATCGCATTCAGCCGAATAGTAACCGAGCTCGACCGCCTTTTGATAAGCCGGTAAAGTGTTTTCGGGAGCGATAGCCGTAATACCCCTGTGCGCCGTTATTTTAAGCTCTCTGCTTTCCTCGGCATATCCGCTGTCGGCGAGTGAAATTATCTCCGTAGGCTTCCATACGGCCTTTTTAATGCTCATTACGGGAGATACGGGCGACATAAGAACGGGGAGAAGGACGGCGGTAATTATTCTGTTTATAAGCTTTGTGAACATAAAAACACCTGCCTTTAAATATGGTTATATTTTATTATTGATTTTCTCTGTTGTCAATGCTTTAAAGCCGAATATCAGTTAAAACGGTAAAATACCGCGTTGCCGATGTTCAGGGGCTTTAATCGGAACAGGAAGCGGAACAAGAGGCGCTTTATATCGCATTTTGTATATTCGATATTGTTTTCGCACCTGACCTTTAATTCCTTTACGTCGCCGTCGAATTCGATTTTTCGTTTAACGCCTGCGGGAAGCGAGAAATAGTTTTCCTTTGCGACGGCGTCCCCTTCGAGCATGACGTTTTTAACGAACGTATCGGACTGTATCTCGACCGTGTTTCCGTCGATTTTTACGGAGATATCGGCCTTTTTGAGCTTAGCGCCGTTGTCAAAGACAAGCTCTGCGCCGTCTGATTTTGCAAAAAGTACGTCGCCCTTTTTGAGCTTTATCTCTTTGACCGCCGTCCTTGAATCGGCTTTTGAAGCGACGGAAATTTTACCGCCGCCGATATTCTTGTCGCCGTTACAGATCGAATATTCGACCGTGATATTTTCATCCGACAAGGTGTCGTTTAAAACGTAAAGCGTTGATCCGCTGTAGACGAGCGCGACGGGAGAATAAAAATCCTTTGACTTATATTGAAGCGCCTTTGGGATTCCCTCATAGTCGACTGACGACCAGCTCGGGGCGTTCCAAACGTCGTTGTACTGCCAGAAAAGCGAGCCGTTGCATCTCCCTTTTTCGAGCCTGAAATGCTCGGCGGCGTTCTTAATACATTCGGCCTGAACGATGCCCGTAAGATAGGGGAGGTCCTCGAATTTTTCGGGGAATTTGAATTTCTCCGCAAGGTACCAAAGCATTTTCGCGTTTCCGCCGATACATTTCTGATGGCTCATGAAAGCGTTAGACGACAGGGAATATTGCGTTTTGTCCGCGAAGGAGGATATCGCCTTCATCGACGGGAGGGATTCAAGCCCGAATTCCGAGAGAAATCGCGTGTAGCGTTTTTTATAATAGTTGAGCGGCTTCATACCGTGCCAGACGTTCCACATGTGGGTATCTCCCGAGCCGTCGGCCGTGTTGTTTTTAAACGGAGATGTCCCGAGGGGCGACGTGGGAATATAAGGAACGTCGGTGAGGTCCTTTATCTCGTCCCTGAGCGTTTTGTAAAAAAACTCTTTATATGCTTTTATGAGCTTTGAATTTTGGGGCATAAACGAAAACATGGCTTCTATCTCGTTGTTGCCGCAAAGGAGAGCCAAAGACGGGTGGAGCGTCATGCGAAGCACGTTTTCTTTTGCTTCGCTAAGGACATTTTCAAGGAAGTCGTTTTCATAAAACGGATAGAGAAGACACGCATAGCAGAAGTCCTGCCAGACGAGTATTCCGAGTTCGTCGCACCGCGAAAGGAAATAATCGTTTGCGTATGTGCCTCCGCCCCATACCCGAAGCATGTTGAAATTCGATCTTACGGCAAGCTTGAGATAGTAGTCGACCGTTTCATTTGTAACGTCATCGGGAAGAGCGGAGAACGGAATGAGGTTCGCGCCCTTTGCAAAAACGGGATGACCGTTTAAAATAAATCGGAAATTACTGCCGTATTTGTCGGGGGATGTGTCGAGAGAGATCGACCGAAGACCGATCTTTTTTTTGACCGTATCATCTCCGTTTTCAAATACGACCGTATAAAGCGGCTGAACGTCCTTTTTTGAAAATTCCCTTGTCTGCCAAAGCTCCGGTTTTTCTATTATGAATTTTCCGTCTTCGCCCCCGATCTCTTTTCCGTCGGGAGAAAACAGGGAAATGTTATCGCAGTTGTCGGCTTTTGCCGTGACAATCGATCTTTCGGCGGATGTGTCCTGCGTTATTATGATGTTTTCTATCCTTTTGTCGAATGCGGAGAGGTAAATATCTCCTATGACGGCGCGGTAGGGTATACAAGGCCCCCAATCCCAGCCGAAGTGGCAGGAGGGCTTTCTTAAATATGACGCGCCGTCGATGCCGTTGAAGTTTTTCGGGAGAGGGTCCTTCTTTTGGCGGCTCTTTATGTATTCGACCGCTGAAAGGAAACGAAGCCTTATTTCGTTACTGCCGAGCTTAAGATATTTTTTTATTTCAAAATCGGCTTTTATGTGCGCGTTATCGGAATAAAAAGCTTTTTCGCCGTTTATCCATCCTTCACAGAGCGTGTCGAGCCCGCCGCAGACGAGACGGATATTGCTCATTTCCAGCATTTTTTCGTCCAAAATGACTGTTTTGATAAAATCGCACGTCTTTTCGGCGACCTTGAGCGCTGCGGCCTCGTCGTCGAAAATCAGAGGGTCCTTTATCATCCCGCTTTTTACGAGCGCGCCGAATTCGGACGCGGGCATGTCGACGTCCTCGATCACATCAAAGCCGTCGACCTTTATCGTCCAGTTTTTACTTATGTTTAAGTTTATCATATTTTTCTCCGAACCGAATATTTATAAGCCAATCATATAACAAAAAGCGTTAAAATGCAAGTTGATTTAAGCTTAAACACCGATTGCGCGGCGTTGGCTTAAAAGACTATTGACATCTGCGGCAGTTTTTCATAAAATCTATTCAGGTGAGGATATGTCATTTTTAGCTCGGGCAAAAAATAAATTGGGCGACGTCGGCCGCTACTGGAAAACTCCTCCGGAGGGAAGATATATGACCTTCCGGGAGATAATATCTTATTCCTTCGGCGGCATAGGCGCGTATTTTATAATCCAGCTCGGAAGCACGCTTATCGTCAGTACGACAAACATAATAGTCAGTACTGCAATAGGCGTCGGCCCGACGGACGGATATATCATTTATCTTTTATCGGCGTTTCTCAATATACCGCTGACGGGTATACGCGCCGATATGGTCGACAACACGCGCGGAAAAGGCGGAAAATACAGGCCGTATCTTCTGACGATGGGAATACCTACTGCGCTCATCTCGGTCTTGTATGTCTGGTTCCCGTATGAAAAGATGTATCTTCTTTTCCCCGGGCAGATATTCGGGCATGAAAAGGGTTATCTGATAAAGTGCGTCGTTGTCGCCGTATGTAACCTGCTTCTTTTGTTCTTCTTTAATTTCTTTAACGACGCCTATTCAAATCTTATCCACGTCCTGTCTCCGGATACCCAGGAGAGGACGGACGTGCTCGCGATAAAATCGGTCGTATATTCTCTTGCGCCGTCAATTATGAATATAGTAAATCCGATGGTCGCGAAATATTTCGCTAACGACAAGGTGACGGACATAAGAGTTTATCGGATCTCATATCCCGTCTTTGCCCTTATCGGCATAGCTCTTACGATAGTCGTATACGCGAACACGGGGGAAAAGATAATCCAGGCAAAAACGCATACCATCCAGGTGCGTTTTACCGACGCTTTGAGGGAAGTAGCAAAAAACAAATATTTTTGGATAATCTCGCTCGCGGGATGGCTCGGATTTCTTGAACTTACTTATCAGAATATCCTCGTCTATTCACAGAGCTACGGCCATACGGCTACGGGAAATCAGCTCGCCGTTATCAATACGCTTGTCGGAAACGCTTCGCTTTGGGGGATGCTTGCCGCGCCGTTTTGCATACGGCGTTTCGGCAAAAAGAAAGTGCTTGTTTTCGTAAATCTGATGAACGTCGTCTGTATACTCATGATGCTGATAAATATCCGCAACATCTGGTGGCTGTTCATCTGTATCTACATAAATTGTCTTTTCGGATCGTTTGAACAGATAACCACGCCCGCCATCCAGGCGGATATACGGGATTATCAGCAATACAGATCGGGCGAGAGGATAGACGGAATGTTTGCCGCCGTCGCCGCGATAGGAAATCTCGTTACGCTCGTGACCTCATCCTTCCTGCCCGCCGTCCAGCGCCGATTCGGGATATATGAGGGCAACGGCTACGCCAATCCTTTTGATATACTTGACGTCAGGACGGGAAACCCCGGTCTGTTTTATAAGTTCCTTCCGACGATAATCCTTATGGCGGCTGTAGGCGCGTTTCTTAACGTCGTACCGTATCTGTTTTACGACTTTAACGAGAAGAAACAAAAGGGCATGATCAGGGTGCTGAAGATCCGCTCGCTTTTCGAGGATCACGCAAACGGAGCGCTGAAGGATGAACAGATGAGGTCCGCGATAGAGATTATCGAATCGTCGCGCGAAAATGCGCTTAAAACACCCGTGGAAGTATTAAAGCGCGACTACAGGGGACTTAGGGGCGATAAAAGGCGAGAAGCGAAAAAGGCATATAAGGACGCCGTTTCGCTGAACGAAGAAATAGAGATATCGGAGTTTGTCTGCCGCGAAATAGATAAATTCGATACTCCGCTCGGAAAGCATAAGGCGGAGGTCTACTCCGAGGTATTGAATAACGGCGTCGACATGATAAAAAACGTTGATATCGCCGAAATAAAAACAAGATATAAAAACGCGAGATACCTCCCGAAAAATACGCGTGACGAGCGTGAAGAAAGGCAGTTTGAGCTTGAGCTTTTGTCCTCTGTCATCTCGGCGCACAGGACGTATAAAAAACACTACGGCGACAAAAACGAGCTTAAAAAGCCGGACATGAACGAGCTTACAAGACTGTTTGAAAGAGAGGACGAGCTTTCAAGGGAGATATTCGACCTTAACAGGGCGGGAAACAAAGTCGGATCGAAAGCCGCCTTCGCCGAAAAGAAACGCGTTCAAAAGAGCGAAAAGCTTCTCATGGACGAATTTGCGAGATATAACCGCGCCATGAAACCTTTTAGCGACGCGGAAAAGTTTTTTAAACAAAAAGAAAACTATTCGCGCTTCGACGAGATCAAAGCGCTGAGTGATAAATGATACGTTTTTTAAAAATGATCTTTGATTTATATGGCGTCAGGAGTTGAATTCTTTCGTCAAAACGTGTATAAATTAGTAAATATATAAAAGAGGTAAAATAATATGAAGATACTGTTTGTCTGTTACGGAAATATTTGCCGCTCCGCCATGGCGGAGGCAATGTTCAGAGATATCATAAACAAAAAAGGGCTTCAGGATGAAATAATGATCGATTCCGCCGCGACGTCGACAGAGGAGATCGGCGACCCGATGTATCCTCCCGCTCAAAAGAAGCTGAACGAAGAAAAAATCCCC
>JAILLJ010000002.1 GCA_024693205.1 Clostridiales bacterium
ATTCTTAAAACCGGCAAGGCAAAGGCTATCCGTTTTTCCACATTGGAAGCCATCTGCCGCGTGCTCGACTGTCAGCCGGGCGATATACTTGAATTCAAGGAGGATACTTGACATGAACCCGAACGATCTTCCGTCTGAAGAGAAAACACCTGAAACTATTCCGAACACACCGCCTGTTTATGCGCCGTATCAGCAAAAAAGCGTCAGACCGGCGCCGTATGCGCTCGATCGCTCCGACAGGATATTTGCCGCAGTTTTGCTTGTTTTAAGCATTTTCAGCGTTTCCGCAGGCGTTTGGGGCGGCTTTGCCGCAGGCTTTACCGCCGCATTCATCCTTGTTTTTTCCGCATTCACTTTTTATTTAGCGCGAAAGGGCACGCCGTTAGGCTTTTATCCGATCCTATGCGGAGTGCTTTCCGTCGTTTTGTCCGCCGTCTTTGTGACGACGAGCGATCTTCTTGTCCGCTTCTGCTCCGTTATCGTCATGGCGCTGACGTCCACCGTATGGTTTTGCGCGCTCGGTGAAAAAAACATCCCCGACCGTGAATCGGGGCTTGCCGAAAGGCTGATAAATCAATATTTCAAAAGCCTTTCACGAATACCTAAAAGCCTTCGTTCTCTGTTTGTTTCGGACGATCCGCGCGTTAAAAAGACGTCAGCGATCCTTCTCGGTATCGCGTGCGCTTCGCCTCTGCTATGCGCCGTCATAACGCTTTTGATGCGCTCCGACGCGGCGTTCGAGGGACTTATACGGCATATCTTTTCCGACGTCGGCAATACTGCCGCTCAGATAATTCTCGCCCTGCTCCTCTTCCCCTGTTTTCTGAGCTTCGGCTTTTATACAAAAAAGGACGAGGACGAAACCAAGGAGCGTCATGCGTTCAAAGGCATCGACACCGCGTTCATCGCGTCGTTCATCGGTCTTCTCTCTGTCTCTTATATCGCGTATCTGTTTTCACAGCTCGCCTATTTTTTCAGCGCGTTTTCAGGCATTTTGCCCGACGGGTACGCCTTTTCTTATGCCGATTATGCGCGAAGAGGATTTTTTGAGCTTTGCGGCATCGCCGCCATCAATATGGCGGTACAGTATCTTACGCTCCTTCTCTCTCGAAAAAAGGATGAAAAACTGCCTGTTATCCTGCGCGTTCTTTGCACCTTCGTCGGTGTATTTACTCTCCTTTTGATCGCTACGGCTATAGCCAAAATGGTGCTTTATATCCGTCGGTACGGCGTAACGGTACTGCGGCTCGGAACAAGCTCGTTCATGATCTTTATGGCTGTCGTATTCATCGCCATGCTCCTGCGCCTTTACTTGAGACGCGTCCGTGTGCTCCCCGTCGCTCTCGCGACGGCGGCGGTGATACTGTCTGTCCTAGGTATCGGTAATATCCGACATTTCGCCGCGCAATACAACTATAACGCATACGAAAGCGGAAAAATTAAGAAAATCGACACAGATTATCTCCGACAGCTCGGCGACGAGGGCGTTCCGTATCTCATAAAACTGACGAGGTGTAAAGACAGCGAAGTCGCGTCAAGAGCATGTGGAGAACTTTGTCTCGAAGTCGAACGTCTCTACAAAGGCGAATACCGTGAAGTCGGCTCAAAAGAATACGAATTCCCGCTCGAATATCTTATCCCCAAGGAGAAAGAATTCGGCGCGGCGTCAAATTTCAACATACCTCGCCAAAAAGCATACGAACAGCTCGATGATTTTCTTTCAAAAAACAAGACGTTCCTCAAGGATCACGTTGAGGAACGTATGCAGGCCTTTGATACGGCTAATGATATATATTACTAAGGCATGAATTAAACAAAAAATCGGCACAGAAAAGAGCTTTATGCCCTCTCTGTGTCGATCTTTTAATGTTCATTTCAGATATTTTTCCGCGCAGTCAAAGAAGAACTCCATTATCTTTTTCATTGACACCTTGTCCTCACAGCCGTGACCTGAATTCGGGAAAGATATAAATTCATGTAAAACGCCGTGCTCTGTCAGCACCGCGTCAAGGTCGAGCGCGTTTTGATACGGGACTACGCCGTCCTGTTCGCCGTGTCCGAAGTATGTCGGAACGACGTTTTTATCGACAAAGCGGACGGGCGAATATTTTTTAAGCGCAGGTCGCGCAAAGTCAAGATCCTCGGGAGATATCGTATGTTTAACGCCTTTGCCGATGACGTCGCAAAAATACTCCGTGCCGACGACGCGTGAAACGTTTTCATTCTCGAAATAATAAAATTCGTTTTCAAGATCGGTCGG
>JAILLJ010000004.1 GCA_024693205.1 Clostridiales bacterium
AACCATACGAGATGCGCCTCGGAAAAATCGAAATCGTTCGCCGTTCCGTAACCGTTCTTTATAAGATTCGATTCAATAGCGGAGATACCGGAAAACGCCCAGCAGTTACCGGCGTCGCCTTGATCCTTTACCGACGTCACATAACCGTAATCGCGGCTGTCGTATGTCGTCGGAAGGATTTCCGCGATCCGCTCCCTCTTTTCGCCGGTACGGATGAGAGAGGGCGACTCAACGACGTTGCCGTTCTCATCTTCCCAATGATAGTTTTTATATCCGTATTCGGACGAGGGCTCTTCGACCATCCGATATGATTTTAATTTCGGAAGCGTATTATTATTTACCGCGCCTGCCGGAAAAGATATCATCGAAAACAAAAATATCGCCGAAAGAACCAGCGAGATTATTTTTATTCCGGTCTTTTTCATTCAGTTCTATCCTCCTTTTTAAAGGTTTATAAAAAAACAACATAACCCATATGTAATTATACTATTTTTTTATTGAGATTGCAATAAGAAATAATAATTTTTTATATAACAAAAAGGCAGGAGCCGCCTTTGACTTTTTATCTTACTGCGGCTCCTGTCTGAATATATTATTTATTGTTTCAATCTGACTTCTATCGAATCGACCGTCAGAGAATAGCGGATGATCTTAAAGCGCTTCGGAAGATCTCTGTTATAAGCTTCTATGCTCCTTTCGACTTCGTCCGCGCTGTCCGCGGAGCTTATATAAATTTTATAACACAGCAGATCGTTCTGAAGAAACGGCGTTACGCTCACTATATTTTTGTTGATTTCCTTGACCTTTTCGGAAAGCTCCTTGACGTCTATGGTTTCACCGTTTCCCGAAAGGATGATATTTTTCTTTCTTCCCGTTATAAAAAGATCCCTTCCCCTAAGGCAGCCGAGGTCGCCGGTATGAAAATATCCGTCGGCGTCAAACGCCTTTTCCGTAGCCTTTTTGTCGTTAAGATAGCCCATAAAAACACATTCGCCCTTTGCGCATATCTCCCCCACCCCGTCTTTATCGGGAGAGTCGATCTTTATATCCATATTCTCGAATAATTCTCCGCAGCTTTCAAGGTTTTCGGGAAAGGGATATGACATCGCGAAGCTCGACGCCGTCTCGGACAGCGCGTACGCCTGCCTTAAATCTATCCCGCTGTCTCTGTATGCCTTTATGAGCTTTGTTCGCATCGGCGCTCCGCCGTTACTGATATATCTTATATTTTTCCCGAACGCCGACGAAAGATCGTCCTTATTCGCCTCATATATCCGCTCGAAAATAAGCGGGACTGCGCAGAAAACCGTCGGATTTACTTCTTTCAGTTCATCCGGTATCGCAGCTATAGAGGACGCAATAAAGATGCTGAAGCCCAAAACGAACGAATACAAAAAGGTGAACACCTCGCCGTATGTGTGGCTCATCGGCAAAAACATAAGCGTGGAGTCGTCGCTCGTAACGCCGCATCTCATGATAAACGGCTCGATCCCCGCAAAAAGGTTCCTCTGCGACAGCATAACTCCCTTTGACTTTCCCGTCGTGCCGCTCGAAAAAAGCACCTTGCTCCTTTCGTCCGGATCGCTGACTTGTATTTTTTCAAGTCGCTTTACCGTCGGGATCGCGTATGACGACATGTTTATGAGCTTACAGTTTTTGTTCTTTATCCGATCCGAAGCGATCATTACCTCCGACTCTTTTTCGCCGTCGAAAAATATAAAGTCGGCTTTTATATTGTCGGCGCAGTCGGCTATCTCCTCATTTTTCCAGTAATCGGGCGCTATGACCGACGTTCCGACATAGAGCGTTATCGCCGCGTCGTATTCCATAAGATTTACGCCGTTTCGGGAGACGAGAAGATATGTCTTCCCCGTTCCGCCGTTTTTGATAAAATGATCTGCTATTGAAAAGACACGGTCGGCAAAATCGCCGTAGGTTATCGGCTGAAAGCTTCCGTTTTTCTTTTCATAGATATAGCCCTTATTTTTCAGCGCTGTGTAATTATTTATTATCTTTTCACGTATGTCTGTCATTTTCTCCGAAGCCCCTGTTTTCAGCTCATATCGTTCTTTCCGTCATGTGTATTATACACATTCCTGACGTAATATTCAACTGCCGATATGGGCAAGCTCCGAACGGTATCTCGTTTTCAAACCACGGAGTTTTGACCATCCTCGGCTGATCGTTTTCGATATATCCTATCGAGCTCGGGACGATATATCCGACGCAGTCGATCATCCTTATCTTCATCGTGACGTTTTCGGGCAGCGTGATCGCAACGGCGTCTTCGGGAATGAATTTCGGCTCCGTCGTCATGATCGTTTTACCCGCCGCCGATTGAGGCAATTCGTCCGTGGCGCGTTCCCTTTTAAAATTCTCCTCTATGTTCGGAATAACAAGTGTGTCCATGGACCTCTTTATAAACGTCGATTTTCCCGTTCTTACGGGGCCGACTACGCCGAGATAAATATCCCCCCTGCGTGCGCTTCGCGATATCGCCGTATATATTTTTACTCTCCATGATTTTCCTCCTTAAAAGGCATTTGCTTTTTGTTTAAGGCAACGCCGCACACCCCGATCGTGCGGAGTTGCCTTATAGAATACTTATTCAACATGTCCCCGAAGTATGACGGAGAGAAAAAAATAAATGTTGAAAAGCCTTGCGCGGAGAATTGACAAACCTCGCGGAATGTATTACGATTATGATATAATAAACCGAAAGAGGTTCAATGTGAAAAAACATCTGACAACAATACGCCCCGGACTTCTGTTCTTCTACGTGCATTTTGTCACGGAGATACTTTGCTTTTTCCTTTTGGGAAAATATACGGGCGACGGCGTGCTGATGTGGCTTATCCCGCTGACATACGACATGCTCGCGTTCGTACCGCAATCGCTTATCGGAAAACTCAGCGACAAATTCCCGCGATTGCCGCTCGGCGTTGTCGGTCTTCTGCTGATGGCAGGCGCTTTAGGCCTGTTTCCCGTTTTACATAACCCCTTTATCAGTCTTGTCATACTCTGTATCGGCAACGGCTGTACTCATATCGCGGGCGCAGAGGCGACGCTGCGCTTTTCCGACGGAAAGCTTTCTCCCGCCGCGATATTTGTTTCCGGCGGCTCATTCGGAGTAATAACCGGAAAGCTGCTCAGCCGAACGGCTCTGCCGCTATGGGTACTTATCCTCCTCGCGGCGACCGCCGTGCCGTTTTCACTGCTCGGGCGCGAATATCGGCTTGACGCTGACAAAAAGAGCGAACATCCCTGCGCCCCGTTTTGTTATCATGATCCGAAGCTGCCGCCCGTCGTTATCGTCATCTTATCGGTGCTTATCGTGGCTGTGCGCGGCTATATGGGCTACGGCATCCCGACCTCGTGGAACAAAACCACCGTTCAGACTGTCCTCCTTTTTGTCACCATGGGCGTAGGAAAAGCGCTCGGAGGCATTCTCGCCGACTTCTTCGGTGTACGTCGGACTGCTCTTTTGAGCGCCGCTTTGGCCCTCCCCTTCCTTTTATTCGGCGACCGCCGTATGCTCGTGTCTCTCGTGGGCGTTATGCTGTTCAGTATGACGATGTCCATTACGCTCGCGCTGCTTGTTTCAGTGCTCCCCGATTCGCCGGGGCTGGCGTTCGGACTTACAACGATCGGTCTTTTTATCGGAACGGCTCCTATATTTTTCTTTAAATTTACAACGGTCAAAGCGAACTGCACCGTTATCGTCATTTTAACAGCCGTCTGCCTTGCGGCGATGCACCTGATATTAAGGAGGGATCGCAGTCATGTTTGATTTTCGTATCCTTACGGACGATGCGCTTTTACATTTAGCGCGTGAAAAGCTGATCGTCCTTGCCGTAGTATTTTTGCTTATACGACCGACAGCCATACTGTCTGGAAAGATGACAACGGAA
>JAILLJ010000055.1 GCA_024693205.1 Clostridiales bacterium
TATCCGCTGACCGTAAAGTCGGCGGATTTTTCGTTTATTTTATAAATTTTTTTACCTCTTCTATCCCGATCTTTAATGACCTTGAGAGGCGTTCGGAAATAAGCTCAAACGATTCCCCGGGCTGTCTTTTATAGACGTTATCTGTAAAGTGATCGCCGAACCGTTTTTCGGGCGTTTCATATCTCGCAAGTCCCCAGCCGTATTCGTTTCCGAATTTGTCGCGCTGATAATCAAAGGCGCGGACAAGGATATATCCCTGCATCTGAAGCCTTGTGACGATCCCATCAAAGCCCGTATTGCCGCCCTTTCGGAAATTCCCGCGGTATTTCAGCTCCTTTGACGAAACGGAGCCTTCTTCATAAATGACGTCGAATACTGCCTTATCCGTTCGCCTCGCAAGCCCCTCGTCGTACAGCGCGTCAAAATCGTATCCGTCGCGCCTGTAATTCGCGAAGTCCGGATACATCTCTCTGCTGATAAATCCGGCTTTGCCCTTAAAAAACTTTCCGTATGCGCAGTCCGCCGTTTCGATAACGGGCGTTTTCCATTCCCATACCCCGTCGCCGCTCGCGGGGAACCAGTATCGCCTGTCGACGATATCCTCAAGGGAAAAGCCGCAGATCTGATTTGAAAAGAACGGCAGAAATCCTATCTCGTTTACAAGGTCGGACAGCTCTTTGACCGAACGGATGACCGGAAGCTTTACCATGATACCACCTCATAATGACAAAAATACGCTGTTTTTAACATAATATCACAAATCGACGCTATGGTAAACAGTTTATAAAATTTTATAAAAATATTGACAATAAACAGTTTATGTGATATGATTTTTTCATTGAAGACTCGGCTCTTTCGGAAAGCCCGCCAGGGATAATGCGCCGTCGACTGAGAGCGCGTTTCGGGTGAGTAGTGAGTTCGGGAACGCTTCAACGGTTCTCTAAAACTTAATATAAAGAGGAAATTTTTAAATTTCAAGTCGGGTGGCACCGCGGGTAAGAAAGCTTATTCGTCCCGGGAGTATATATTACTATACTCTCGGGATTTTGTATTTATAGAGGTATTTATAAAAAGATATATGGAGGCGATTTTGATGTACAGGACCCTTTACTGCAACGACATCAGGGAAAAGCATGTCGGTCAAAAAGTCAGCCTTGCCGGTTGGGTTGACGTCATTCGAGATCACGGCGGCGTTATTTTCGTCGATCTCAGGGACTATACCGGCATAACCCAAACGGTCGTCCATGACGAAACGCTGCTTAAAAACGTAAACCGCGAAACAGTTATTTCAGTCAGCGGCGTCGTTAAGCTACGCGACGAGGACACCGTAAACGAAAAGCTCGAAACAGGTAAAGTCGAGCTTGCCGTCGAAAGCCTTACCGTTCTCGGAAAGGCTAAAAACATGCTGCCCTTCGACGTAGGTGAATCGAGAAAGATAAAAGACGAGCTTCGTCTTAAATATCGCTATCTCGACCTTCGCAATCCGATCAATCACAACAATCTTGTAATGCGCTCAAAGATAATCCGTCATTTGAGAAACAAGATGGAGGACAAGGGATTTCTCGAGATCCAAACGCCGATCCTCACCGCTTCCTCCCCCGAGGGCGCGAGAGACTTCCTCGTTCCGAGCCGTAAGCATCCCGGAAAGTTTTACGCTCTGCCGCAGGCTCCGCAGCAGTTCAAACAGCTTCTGATGGTGTCGGGCTTCGACAAATATTTCCAGATAGCTCCCTGCTTCCGCGACGAGGACGCAAGAGCCGACCGCTCGCCCGGCGAATTTTATCAGCTCGACTTTGAAATGGCGTTCTCCACTCAGGAGGAGGTTCTTGAGGTCTGTGAGGACGTTATCTACGATTCGTTTAAGACCTTCTCCGATAAAAAGATATCTCCGAAGCCGTTCCCGCGTATAACATACGCCGACGCCATGATGAAATACGGCTCCGATAAGCCCGATCTCAGAAATCCGCTTATAATATGCGATCTCACCGACTTTTTCGCAAAGGTCGATTTCCCGATATTTAAGGGAAATCCCGTTCGCGGTATCGTCGCGGACTGCCGCGAAAAGTCAAATAAATTCTTTGAGGATTCGCTCAAATACGCGACGTCCGACGAGGTTTCATTGGGCGGTCTCGGCTATCTGACCTTAAAGGACGGCGTATTCCTCGGCCCGATAGCAAAGTTTTTGAACGAAGATCAAAAGAAAGAGATCACCGAGATATCCGGTGTAAAAGAGGGTGAAACTCTTTTCTTTATCTGCGATGAAAAAAAGAGCGACACGGAAAAGAAAGCCGGACTTATCCGCACATGGCTCGCCAAAAAGGAACAGCTCGACCTTATCCCGAACGATCGCTTTGACTTCTGCTTCATCGTCGATTTCCCGATGTATGAGATCGACGAAGAAACGGGCTTGCCCGCGTTTGAGCATAACCCGTTCTCGATGCCGCAGGGCGGTCTTGACGCTCTGCTCAGTAAAGAGCCGACCGACGTTCTCGCGTATCAATACGACCTTGTCTGTAACGGCATAGAGCTTGCCTCCGGCGCCGTAAGAAACCACGACGTCGATATAATGAAAAAAGCGTTTGAAATAGCCGGCTACAGCGAGGACGAACTCAAGAGGCGCTTTAACGCGCTTTATAACGCGTTCCAATACGGCGCTCCGCCCCACGCGGGCATGGCGCCCGGCGTCGACCGTATGGTGATGCTTCTCACCGACGAGGAAAAGATAATCGACGTTATCGCTTTCCCGCTTAACAGCAACGCGCAGGATCTCCTTCTCGGCGCTCCGAGTACTGTCACGAACGAACAGCTCGAAGACGTCCACCTTCTCGGGAACAACAGCGCTCTCGCCAACAGGGAGGCCGCCTCAGGCGCCGCCCCGACTTCGCGCGGAAAACGCTCGACATTCCAGAATGCACAGCTTCTCAACGAGATAATCCTTACTCCCGACGAGGAAGAGCTTATGGACGAAGTGTTCGCTTCGATGAAGAAGGAAGAAGAAAAGCTTAAGGCTGTAGACACGGAAAATGTCGAACAGATGGTACACGTCATGCCGATGACAAACATCTTCCGCGAGGACAAGAGAATACAGCCCTTCTCAAGAGACAGCCTGCTCGAGGGCGCTCCGGCGCACGATCAGAACAGCTGGCAGGTCCCGAGACTTGTTAAGTGAGGTGAAATAAAATGAAATATTACGCGACTATAATAAACGAAAAGGGCGATATCGCCGTTGACGATACCATCCTCATCAAAGACTCTGTCTGCACGGCAGGCTCATATATCTTAGACGGCTTCAAGTCGCTTTTCAGCGCCGAGGCTGTCACTCGCCTTGAAGACAAAGGATATAAGATCTCAGGCAAAACGCATGTAGGCGAATTCGGACTCGATCTTGTCGGCGAATTTTCATACTACGGCGAAAAGGAAGAAAAGCTTTCCGGCGCCGCCGCGGGTCTCGTAAGCGAGGGAAAAGTCAGCGCGGCTCTCGGAGTCGATCTTAACGGAGCGACGAGACGCGCCGCGGCTCTCTCCGGAGTCGACTTTTTAAAGCCCACATACGGCACGGTATCGAGATACGGCGTCATTTCGACAGCCGCTTCGGGCGAACAGATAGGCGTTTACGCAAAGGACGCGAAAAAGACAGCAGAGATACTCTCCGTTATCGCCGGTCACGACGACAAGGACGGCACGAGCCTTCCCGACGAGACATACGAATACGCTGTCGATAAAGATATCGCGGGCAAAAAGGTATGTATCGTAAAAGAGCTTTTCGATCTCGCCGACGAGGAGACGAAGAAAAAAGTCACCTCCTTTGCCGACGCTCTTAAAAATAAAGGCGTTATCGTTGAAGCGATATCGACCGATATATTTGAAACGGCAAACATAGCGTGGCAGATACTCATGTGCGCCGAAACATGCAACAATATCTCCCGTTACGACGGCGTTAAATTCGGCCACCGCACCGAAAACTTCAGAAACATCGACGAGCTCTACTTGAATTCAAGGACAGAGGGCTTTAACTTCCTCACAAAGGCCGTCATCTTTTACGGCTCGGACGTCCTCTCAAAAGAGAGATACAAGGACTGCTACGATAAGTCGTTGCGCGTCCGCCGCGTTGTCGCCGATAAATTCAAGGCTTTGATGAAGGAATATTGCGCCGTTTTACTTCCCGCCTGCGGAAAGAGCGAATATAAGAGCTACGACATCACAGAAGCCTTCGGCAAGGTGTTTGAAGAAGGAAAATTCACTTCTCTCGCCAACCTCATAGGCGTTCCCGCGCTCTCAACATGCGGCGTACAGCTTATCGGCGATCATTTCGGCGAAAGTCAGCTTCTCAGCCTGGCAGCCGCCGCTGAAAAGGAGGTCTTAGCATGAACTACGAAATAGTTATCGGTCTTGAGACACATGTTGAACTCGGAACCGAGTCAAAAATATTCTGTTCCTGCGGCGGCCACTCAGCCGCCAAAGAGCCTAACGACTGCGTTTGCCCCGCTTGCTGCGGTATGCCGGGAATGCTTCCCGTCATGAACAAGCGCGTCGTCGAGCTTGCCGTCACGGCAGGACTTATGCTGAACTGCGACATCAGCCGCTATTCGACGTTTGATAAAAAGAACTATTATTACCCCGATCTCCCCTGCTCGTATCAGATAACACAGCTCGCTCACCCGATCTGCAAAAACGGTCTTGTGACGCTTAAAACGAGCGAGGGCACGCGCGATATCCGCATCAACCGTATCCACATGGAGGAGGACGCCGGCAAGCTTGTCCACAGAGGAAGATATTCCTATGTTGACTTTAACCGTACGAGCGTCCCGCTTATCGAGATCGTTACGATGCCCGATTTCAGAAGCGCCGAGGAGGTCATAGCTTACCTCACAAAGCTTAAGACGATGTTCCGCTCGGGCGGGATATCCGAATGCGAAGAGGGAGCGATGCGCTGCGACGTCAACATTTCCGTCCGTCCCATGGGGAGCGAGGAATACGGCGTTCGTACCGAAGTCAAAAATATGAGCTCCTTTGAGTCGATCGAAAAGGCGATAAACTACGAGGTACAGCGTCATATCGACGCCATCGAGTACGAGACGGAGGAGCTTGTCCAGGAAACAAGACGTTATGACGACGCGACCGGAAAGACCTTCGCCATGCGCGACAAGGAGACTGCGGACGATTACCGCTATTTCCCCGACCCGAATCTTATGCCGATCATCATTGACGACGAGTGGCTCGAAAAAATAAAGGCGGAAAAACCCGTTGCGCTCGACGATAAGGTCATCGAATATCAGGAAGCCGGTATTTCCCAAAAGGAGATCGACGTCATCATCTCCGACAAAAAGCTCGGAAAGCTTCTTGACGAAACGATCGCCCTCGGTTGCGCCGCCAAAGAAGCGGCGGCATGGATACTCACCGACTACATGGGCGTCCTTCGTAAGAGCGGAAAAGGGACGGACAGCGAATCGCTTTCAGCCGAAAAGCTCGCTTCGATCATCAAGATGGTCGAAAAAAGCGAAATCAACCGCGGAGCCGGAAAGAAAGTGCTTATCGCTGTCGTAGAGGAAGGCGCCGACCCGAAGGACTACGTCGAAAAGCACGGACTTAACAAGAAATTCGACGCCGACGCGCTCAAAGCCGCCGTCGATAAGGCGATCAGCGAAAATCAAAAAGCCGTCGCCGAATACAAGGGCGGAAAAGAAAAGGCGTTACAGGCCATATTCGGAGCATGTATGAAGGAGCTTCGCGGCGCTGTAAATCCCGCAGACATCAGGGCGATGCTCCTTGAAAAATTGAAATAATCATAATAAAATGACCCGCGACCGATCTTTGAGAAAGGCCGCGGGTCTGTTTTATGTCCGGAAAATCACTTATTAAAAAGGCCTTCAAAATACTGCCTTATGTTTTTAAACGCCTTTATAATAGGTCTTACGAAAGGATAATAGAGGATATATCTGAGGTCACGTCTGTATTTTATCTCCGTCTTATCAAGCGCCTTTGCGCCGTCGTTATAGCGAAGAGTTCCTCCCTCGTGATCAGTTCCGATCACCGATCCGGCTAAAGTTCCGGCGTCGTCGTAGTCCCATATATCAAAGCCCATATCTTCTGCCGTTTTTTCGTCGGAGAACGTAAAGTCAAAGTTTTCCGCGTCCTTGAAAAGAGGATCCGAAAGAACGGGAAGATGTATGAAGTCGCACATCTCGGCCTGTTTCAGAGTAAAATATCTGTCGTTCAGGTCGACCTCAAAATGAAGCTTTTTCGCGCCTGTCTTTATGTCCCAAATGAGATTTCCGTTTTCGTAAAAATGATCCGTATCTTTCATATTGACATAGACGGGAGAGTTATCCGTGAGATAGATATTGTTGTAATAAAAAGCATGTGAACGGTCTAACCATTCGGGATTTCCTCCGACATTGACGGCCGCTCCCTCGTTTAAAGCCGAAATGTTGTTTCTGAATACGTTGCCTTCGCCGTAATGGATGTTGAGTCCGAAGTCAGAGCACGCGAACACAAGATTTCTTTCGACTATGATATCGGACGAGCCCTCGTCGAGATATATACCATGCGCGCCCTCGCCGTAATCGTCGTCGGGAGCGTCGGTGACGTTATGGATGACGTTTCCGGAGATCACCGTTCCGCTCTGGACGCCGAGCGTATATATACCGCCCATGTCGGATAAGACTTCCTGTCCGATATCGTAAATGAGGTTGTCCTTTATCTGTATATTTCTTGTGGCGTGATAGGTAAAGCCCCATACCCAGCCGCAGGAGACGCCCGTATAATATCCGTCGTGTATCTCGTTATTTGCAAGCACGGCGGTATCGCAGTATGTGATATGTATTCCGACGGCGTTATAAAATTCACGTCCGAATTTGTGGATGATATTGTTTGTTATCGTGACGTCCGATACGCTGCCGTTCTTACCCGCGGCGACATTTCTTCCGCCCGCGAATATGCCGCATCCGGCGATATTATATAAATAACAGCTGTCGACGACCGCGCCGCTGACGTTTTCCTTTATCTTGAGGGCGGTGCCGCCGAGATTGATGAAGTCACAGTTTTTAAAGGACGGAGATTTTGAATTTTTAACGGTTATAACGCCGTTTACGTATAACGCCGCCTGCGTAGTGTCGAGATTATGTTCTATGTCGAACTGAGACGAGCCGTTTTCCGCGGACGCGCCCGCGAGCTCCCATGCTGTATCGCGGAACGCGATGTTTTCAAAGGTGATATTATCCGCTCCGTCGATCTCGATGAGCTTTTGGGCCTTTGACGCCTGCAGCTCCAATGTATCGGGGTCTTCGTTTTCATAAGGGACGTAATAAAGCTTTCCCGACTCCTTATCAAAATACCATTCGCCGGGCGAGTCGAGAGCCTCAAAGACGTTTTCAAAGAAATACCTGTCTCCCTTGTGTATCATAATGGACGCGGGTCTTGAAAGCCTTACCCTACCCGTATCGCTGTCAAAGCTCTTGACGAACGCCATGTCGTCCTTCCAGTAGTGAAGTATCCTTACAAGGACGTCGTCATTTTTAAAAAGCTTTTTGTCAACGTCGTCAAGCGAAGCATTGAAAGACTGCTGTCCCAATGTCAGCGACCAATGATCCGAATCCTCGGTATAAAGGTTGTCGTCGGTGTTTACCGAATCGACATGAAGATATCCGCTTTCGGGATATCGCGGCGCCGTCAGCGTCTCGTCGCCGCGAAACAGCGAACGAACGGCGTTTTCGGGGGACGATCCGAGTTCCTTGACAAATACGTCGACGCCGTTTACCTTTTCCCTTTTAAAGCCCGAAACGGTCCTCGAGCCGCTTATCGAGGCGCTCTCGTTTTTATACGCCTTAAAGGTCACGTTCGAGGGAAATGATGAGTCAAATTTCAAGGTTTCGTTAAGCCTGTACACCCCCTCGCGAAGATAAACGACAGTTTTGCCGCCAAGCTCGGACGCGTTCTCGGAAAGGTATCTTTCGGCTCCCTCGACGGTTTTAAACGGCAGCTCAAACGAACCGCTGCCCCCGTCGTCGCCGCTCGGCGAAACATAAAAGACGTTGTCAAAAAATTCGTCAAATGACAAGCCTGTCAAGCCGAAAGAGGACAAGAGAAGACAAAGCGAAATAATGAGCGCAGATGATCTCAGTACGCCTTTTCGGAAAACATCGGATTTTTTTAACATGATCTTTCCCCCGTTTTTTATTTTTATTTTGAAGCGGTTTAAGCCCGCTGAGACTTTTTCACCCGGAACGCAGCTATTTCAAACGGCCTGAACGAATAACACGATACGGCGCTGTCGCTCTTTTCTTCCTCAAGGCTGTCGCACCTTAAAAGCTCTACACCGTCTTTAGTTTTTATCTCCGCGGTTTTGCCCGCGTTTTCCCAAAATCTTACGACGACGTCCTTCCCGTCCTCCGATAATTTCAGCGCGCTGAGAGAAATATTTTCGGGAACAGCCTTGAATAAATCAAGAAGTCTTCCCGGAAGAAGCTTTCCGTTTGAAGGTCTTTTGAGACATTCCGTGTGGCCGATAGAATTAAACGTCTCCGCGGCATGGGAAAAACCGGCATTCTCAAAATCTCCCTCAAACGAAGCGAGAGCAAACGAAGCTTGGTGACGTCCGCGGTCGTTTGTATTCTTATAATAGTTGTTTTTATCATTCGGATCGCCGCATACCATGGCTCTGAGAACCGCGACGCGGAGCGCTCCGTTTTTAACGCTCGTTCCGGGAAATCCGCCTTTAAGGATCGCTAAATTCATATTTTCGCCCGACACTCCCGCGTAGCCAATCGACGGCCAGTCGTCAAAGACGCCGGGCGTCTCGACTTTTTCCGCGCTTCCACGCTTTATCATCCCGAACGGTATCTCGCAGTAGATGTCGCCGTCGTGCGAAAACGAGGGCATAAACGACGCGTACACCCTCGTCGTGTCGCCCTGCCAGTTTATATCGGTATCGCACCGCACGAGCTTTTCGCCGTCGTAGAGAGTCACCGTAAAGCTCCATTCGGTCGCGTCCCCGCATTCATTTTCGCAAATCTTTCCGCCGAGGATTAGCTTTGAACAGCCCTTTTCTTTAACGCATTTAATGAGATCGGCATTGACAAAAACGCTCTCGCCCTCCGGCTCGTTTCTTCCCCAGGGGCTGCCGTTATCCCTTGTCATCGTCAGTCCGCCGTCGCTGACAATATCTTTTCCCGCCGTTTTATCAAACACGCCGACGATACGTTTTCCGTCGGATATGACCTTGTAATATTCGTTTTCGATCTCCTTTTCGCCGCAGGATATGACGTCGGACTTTTCTGCCGTCTTCCCGTAAAATACCTTACATGAAAACGGCGGTACATCGCTTCTCACCGTAGTCCTTATATACGCGTCGGCGACGCCTCTGACGGCGCTTATTTCAAAAGTATCGGCCTTTTTCATATCGCTGTCGTAAACGTCGACGCTGACCGTTCCGACGGGCGCTCTCAAAAGGAGCTTCGGATATTTAATTGTACGGTCTGTCGGATTAAAGAAGACCGCGGCGTTGAAGCCGTCGGGGATATCGACCTTCATCAGTCTCAAAAGCTCCGACGAAGCGTCATGATAAATCTGTTCCGCGCCCCTTCTGACTTCTCTTATATATCGGAGAAGCTCATTGTATGAGGCGTCACAATGCGTTCCCGTCACGCAGTCGTGGAACTGGATGAACGCCATTTTGTTCCAAAGCGTCTCAAGTTTTTTCATAGGATAATCCCTTCGCGGGATACTGTCTTTATCCCATCCGCCGTTTAAAAGAGCGATCACGGCGAGGTTTTCGGCTTCAAAAAGAAGCTGTTCAAGCTCTCTGTTGGCTTTTTTAATTTCTATCCTCGACGAGCAGTATCCCGTGCACATTGGATTTCCCTCTGTTCTTTCGTCGATCTCGTCGTCGCCGTAGTCTCCTTTTCGCAGTCTTTCGACCTGTCCCTTGCACCACATGTCGTGGTTTTCTTCGAAGCTGAGGTATTCCACCTCGACTCCCCTTTTGAGTCCCGCTTCCTTAAGGCTTCCGAAAAGATGATCGCCTATCGGCGCTTCCTCCGTCGTTATAAGAACATAATATTCGTCCTTATCCTCCATGAGAAGCTTTTCGATAAGTCCGTCGGCTGTCATGTTTCCGTAATACGCGCCCTGTAACAGCTCCTTATCGGGACGCGTCATGCTGTATGAAATATCAAGTCCCGAGCCGCGGCACGCTTCGCACCCGTTGCCGTCGCATACAGGACAGCATTTGAGCTGTACCGTGTCCGCCGTCCTGAGACAGGGCTGAGGCGGCTGAAGCCATTTTTGATCGAGCACGATATCCGTGCCGTCAAGCCCGCGCCAGAACGGTTTGTTCTCTTTAAAAACTCTGTCAAAGAGGATATCCGCGTCATAACCTATCGAACGGAAGAACTGCGGAAGCTGTGCCGGAAGCCCGAAAATATCGGGGGTTATGGCGTAACGCGGCTTATGTCCGAATTTTTCCGCGTAATATTTAAGGGAATAAAGGTGGTTTCTGACCCACGATTCGCCCTTTGTCAGATTATAGTCGATGACCGTCTCCCCGCCTCCGGCAAGCTCCAATAACCCTTCGCCTACAAGCTTTTTAAAGCGCTCGAACTGATCGGGATTTCTTTCAAGAAATTTTTTGACGACCAATGACTGCTCGATCTCGTATTTTACCCCGTATTTTTCGGCAAGATCCATATATTCGAGGATAAGCATCTCCTCGATATCGGCGTAAGGTCTTACGACCTTTCCGCTTTCAGACTCACTGAAATGATCCGTGAAGCATCTTCTCCACGATGGATCCATATGATTTTTCGCTATAAGATAAAGCTTCTTCATATATATCCCCCGACAAAGCGATCTGTCTTTAAAAATAAAACATTTTATAATAAAATTATACGACCGTAGGACATGTATGTCAAGAATATCGGCTTCCTTTGTTTTTCTCACCTCTTGTCTTTTTTATCGGTAAAATGACTTGTAATATCTTAGAAATTCATTTATAATCATACTGTGGTTTATCTCTTTAAATCTGCCGAAATAACGGAGGAAATAATATGACAAGAGAAACAGCGAGAAAAAAAGCAAAAGAACTTGTTTCAAAAATGACGCTTTCCGAAAAAGCGGGTCAGCTCCTCTTTAACGCGCCCGCCATACCGAGACTCGGAATAAATGAGTATAACTGGTGGAACGAGGCGCTCCACGGCGTCGCGAGATCCGACACTGCGACGGTATTTCCCCAGGCGATAGGTCTTGCGGCGACGTTCGACAGCGAGCTTATTTATGACGTATCGTCCGCGATCTCCGAGGAGGGACGCGCAAAATATAACGAGAGCGTAAAGCTCGGCGACAGAGGACAATACAGAGGGCTCACGTATTGGTCGCCCAACATAAATATCTTTCGCGATCCGCGCTGGGGAAGAGGTCAGGAGACGTACGGCGAGGACCCGTTCCTCACCGGCGAGATCGGAGACGCGTTCGTAAGAGGACTTCAGGGCGACGGTGAATTTTTAAAGTCAGCCGCCTGCGCGAAGCACTACGCCGTCCACAGCGGCCCCGAAAAGCTCAGGCACGCGTTTGACGCGGTCTGTTCAAAAAGAGATCTTAATGAAACGTATCTTCCCGCCTTTAAGAGGCTCGTAACGGAAAGCAAGGTCGAGGGAGTGATGGGCGCATATAACCGCACAAACGGCGAGCCATGCTGCGCGCACTCCGAGCTTATGGGTAAGATCCTTTTCGACGAATGGGGCTTTGAGGGCTATTTTGTAAGCGACTGCGGAGCGATCTGTGATTTCCATAAAAACCACTGTATAACTCCCGACGGCGCTCACTCCGCCGCCTTGGCTGTAAAACAAGGCTGCGATCTCAACTGCGGAAGCGCGTACTCAAACATTTTGAAGGCGGTCGATCTCGGACTTATAACCGAGGACGAAGTCGCCGAGCGCGCAGTCAACCTCTTTACTACGCGCTTTATGCTCGGAGAATTTGAGGATAAACGCCCGTACTCCGATATCCCCTTTGAAGCCGTAGACAGCGAAAAGAATAAAGAACTCAATATCAAAGCGGCGGAAGAAAGTATCGTGCTTCTTAAAAACAACGGTATTCTGCCGCTCGACAAGAGCAAAATATCCTCCGTCGCCGTCATAGGCCCCAACGCGCGTTCCGACGTTGCGCTCAGAGGCAACTACCACGGTGAAGCGTCGCAATATGTCAGAATAATCGACGGCATACGGTTTGCCGTTCCGAACGCAAAGATAAATTACGCCGAGGGAACCAACATTATAGGATTTGATCCCACCGTCTCCGCGGCTGCGGTCGCCGCGAAGCATTCCGACGTCTCCGTCGTTTGTCTCGGTCTTGACGAGACGGTCGAGGGCGAAGAATCAGGCGTCGAAAGCGAATACTTCGATCACGGCGACAGAAGGAAAATATCGCTTCCAGAAATTCAGGAAAAGCTTCTTAAAGCCGTATGCGACACGTCCAATAATGTTATCGTCGTCATTCTTGCCGGAAGCGCCATAGATATCGGCGACGAGCTTCGTGAGAAAGTCGCCGCTGAGTTAGTCGCATGGTATCCGGGAGCCGAGGGAGGCACGGCTCTTTCAAACATCATTTTCGGCGACGTCTCGCCTTCGGGAAGACTTCCTGTCACGTTCTACAGAAATGATGAGAAGCTGCCTGATTTTACGGATTACTCGATGGACGGCAGGACATACAGATTTTTTAAAGGCGTTCCCGCATATCCGTTCGGCTTTGGCCTCAGCTATTCCGATTTCGATTATACAGACGCGCGCGTTACGGATATAAACGACGATACGATAACGCTTTCGGTCGACGTCAAGAATGTCGGAAAATTCGACAGCCGCGAGGTGACCGAAGTCTACGCGAAATTCTCCGATTCACGTTACAGGACTCCGGAATTTCAGCTTTGCGCGATAAAAAGCGCCTTTATAAAGGCGGGAGATACCGCTTCCCTTACTCTGAAAGTCGACAGAAGCTTTATCAAGGCTTTTGACGACGACGGCCGGAGAGTTGAGCCCGACGGAGAGATATCCCTCTTTATCGGCGGATACCAGCCCGACAGCCGAAGCGAAGCCCTGACGGAAAAGAAATGCATTAAGATAAAGATATAAAATCAAACAGTTAGCGAACGGGGCTGTCGCATTTAGATGAAGACGCCGTTTTCTTCGCCCGATAGGCGTATAAAGATAC
>JAILLJ010000062.1 GCA_024693205.1 Clostridiales bacterium
CGTCGATACCGTAGTTTCCGCACGCCTGGATAATGACCCAAAGATCTCTGTCGGTCTTTTTACATGCTTCGGCGAGAATGTCGAGGTTTCTGAGCCACGCCTTGCTCGTATCCTTATGTAAAGCGCCCTTTGAGTCTGTATGGCAACCGAAAGGATAGATATCGGTCGAAATATAGTCGGTATCTATTTTGTTGATATAATCGGAAACATGGCGCTTATATTGATCTATCTGTTCGTCAGAGAAATCGGTATTGAATAAGAATATCTTTTTGAGCGTCGATATCTGAGGATCGTTACCGAGCTGTTCGTTATTTGCGTACATCGGGAAAAGGTTGATGTACGGAAGCTTATCGGGAGCGGCCTTTCTGAAGCCCTCGACCATTTCGGATATAGCATCGAACGAACCGGCGTCCGGCTCATCTATCATGTCATATCCCCAAATGGCGGGATGTCTCGTTATATCCTCGGCTTTAAGGTTTACCCATACGTTTTTAGTATTTTCGTTCATCTTTCCGTAAGCAGTCGGAAGATATGAACTTGTGATCACGCCGATATCGAATTTTTCACATTCGTCAAGGAACGCTCTGCTTGTGGATGTGATAAAAAAGTCGATCCCCGCGTCGGCGGCGTATTCAACGGATTTGAGGTTGCTGCTGCTCGCGCCGTATGCGCCTATAAGAAGCCTTGAATTATCATAAGAGTATTTGTTTCTTTTTGCGTTTATCGGAACTCCGTCGGTCAGGTGCATAACGGAACCGGAAACGCCGAGGATCAAAAGGATGAACGCTAAAATTGCGGATGAAATACGTTTAGTAAAAGTATACATAAATCTTTCCTCCGTATTTTTTAATAGTTATAAACTTTACCCCAAACAAGGAATGAATTGTCAAGCTCCTTGCCGGAAAAGCTTTTGCCTGTAACGATTCCCACGGTAGTGTCGCCTAAGCTGTTTTCAAACGCCTTCGCGATACGATCCTTCGCGTTGAAGTCGGGTTTCTTTTTGTCCCTGGTATTTGAATAGTAGTAGGCAAGCTCAAAGCCGGCTTCGAGTATAGCTTCCGGAGCGGAGAATTTAAATGAAGACATTTTAACCTTTTCTTCTCTCTTTGAAAGCGCCTTTTCGATCTCTGTCAGAGCGTAGATATCATTTGTTTCGTTATCCTTCATATCGACTCCGAACGCCTCGGCAAAGCTCAAGGGAGAGCAAGTCATCGTCATCGGGACGATCATGTTTAGAGCGTCGGCCTCCGTGATGAGCGTAGCCTCAACGAGCGGATCGCAACAGAACACGGCTATGTCCTTTTTATATTTGCGGCTCTTTCGCGCCAGATCTTCTCTGATGAATTGGTTTGCTATCTCGATTGTGCGCTGATCGTCAAAAACATCTATACAAGTGGACTCGACATAATTTATATCAGCCATCTTGCATTTACCCTTGATGACTTTTCTGAGCGTTTTAACGTAGACATAATTTGTAATAAAGCGGTTTGAAACATAGAATACGAATGTTTTTGCTCCCGCTTTTTCCGCCGCATTCACAGCCTGCTCGCCTATCTTATCGGGATTTAACGATATCTTGAAGTCGGCGTATTCGGCTGTTTCATCGGCATTTTCAAGGTCGTTGCAGACTACGACACAGATGTCGCTTCTTTTGGTTTTAATGTTCTTTACCGCGCTCGATAATCCCTCGACGCCGTCGGCGAAAACGATAGCTTTAACGTTTTTGTCTTCGGCGTATTTTGCGGCGGTAAGATAAACCGCGTCCTCGTTTTTCGTGTAGTTGCCGGCGTAGTAGTCGACGATAAGGTTTTTGCCGTATTTTTCGGATAGCTCGGCTGCTTTTTTGTAGAGCGTAGGCTCGTATTCCTCAGGTCCGGTAATAATAACTATCTTATTATTGGAGCTGAGCTTTATCTGTTTCGGAGTACATCCGAAACAAAGGAAAATCATGATAAGCGCGAGTAAAAACGCAGACGTCTTTTTAAGCATTTACAATACCTCCGCAGAAAA
>JAILLJ010000083.1 GCA_024693205.1 Clostridiales bacterium
ATCTCATTTATTTCATTAAGAAACAACTTTCCAAACGATTAAGATTTGATTAAGATTGGTTTAATAATAATTAAAATAAAGCGGCAATGCCGCGGAAAACGGAGATTTGACTATGCACTGTGTTAGAAAAATTACCGACGATGTCGTATGGGTCGGCGCAAACGACAGGAGACTCGCCATGTTTGAGGGCGTTTACAGCGTTCCCCGCGGAGTTTCCTATAACTCATACCTGCTTACCGACGAAAAAACCGTACTGTTCGATACAGTCGACAAGGCCGTCACTGCGAGATTTTTTGAAAACCTCGCTTTTGCCTTAAACGGAAAAAAGCTCGATTATCTCGTGATAACCCATATGGAACCCGATCATTCGGCGTCCGTCACCGAGCTTCTTCTGAGATATCCCGACGTAAAAATCATCTGCGGCGCAAAGACGGCAGTCATGCTCGGTCAGTTCTTTGAAAGGGAATTTGACCTTATCAAGGTAAACGAGGGAGATACGTTCGACTGCGGGAGTCATACGCTTAAATTCATCATGGCGCCGATGGTGCATTGGCCGGAGGTCACGATGGTCTATGACGAAAAGGATAAGCTGCTCTTTTCCGCCGACGCGTTCGGTACATTCGGCGCGATGAACGGAGCGCTTTTTGCAGACGAGGTCGACTTTGACCGCGACTATCTCGACGAAGCGAGGCGCTACTACACAAACATCGTCGGCAAATACGGCGCGCAGGTCATATCCGTCTTAAACAAGGTCGCTCCGCTCGATATCTCCGCCATCTGCCCTCTCCACGGCTTTGTATGGAGAAAGGATCTTGAGTATTATATCGACAAATATAAGAAGTGGAGCGCATACGTTCCCGAGGAAAAAGGCGTTCTCATAGCATACGCCTCCGTCTACGGAAACACCGAAAATGCTGCGGAAGCTGTCGCTTCAAGGCTCGTTGAGCGCGGGATAAAAACGGTCATGTACGACGTCTCCGTGACGCCCGCCTCCGAGATTATCGCCGCGGCGTTCAGATACAGCGCTTTTTTGTTCGCTTCGACAACATACAATATGGGCATATTCGTGACGATGGAGGACTTCCTGCGCGACCTCGCCGCTCACGCGATCAAAAACCGCGCCGTTGCCTTCATCGAAAACGGCACATGGGCGCCCGCGAGCGGAAAGCTTATGCGCGGCATCATGGAGACATGCAAGGATATAAGGTTCATCGAAAACACCGTCACCCTCAAGTCTTCGCTCAAAGCCTCACAGGAGGCGGAGCTTGACGCTCTCGCCGCCGCTTTGGCGGAAAATATTTAAAAATCCACTTACATGTTTCTTGTAAATATGTTATAATGACGTCAATAAGCGGATATCGTTTTTCCGCACATCATAAAATTTAAAACATCCGGAGTTGATAAGAATTGTTTAATATAGGAGACACCGTTGTTTACGGAACGACGGGAGTCTGCACAGTCGAAGACATAAAGCCGCTTACGGGCGTAAGAGGAGCCGACAAAAAGAAGCTCTACTATGTTTTAGATCCGATGTTCCGAAAGGAAAAGATCTATTCGCCTGTAGATTCCGACAAGATATTTATAAGGCGCGTGATGACGAGAGAGGAAGCGGAGCATCTTATAGACATGATCCCCGATATCAAGGCGGAGTTCTGTACCGAAAGCAAGGTGCAGGAGCTTTCCGAGTATTACAAGGAAAAGCTCAGAACTCACGACAGCGAAGCGCTCGTCGAGGTGACAAAGTCTATCTACGCAAAAAAGAAATATGTCGAAGAACATAAGAGAAAAATAGGTCAAATAGACGAAACATATATGAAACAGGCGGAGGAGCTTCTTTTCGGCGAGCTTTCCGTCGCGCTTTCAATGGATATGGACGAGGTAAAGGATTATATCGTCGAAAGAGTTGGCAACATGACGGGCGATATGCCGACCGAAAATGACAGATGATCTCCCCTATCATTCGGAAAGGCTGTGGATAAATGTTTTATAAGGATTTCAAGGGACTTAAAATATCGGCTCTCGGAATGGGAGCCATGAGACTCCCCGTTATTGACGGCGACGACTCAAGACCCGATACCGAAAAGGTTTTTGAAATGGTCGACTTCGCCATGAAAAGCGGCGTAAACTACTACGACACGGCGTGGGGCTATCATTCGGGAAATTCCGAAAGGGTAATGGGAAAGGCGCTCTCAAGATATCCGAGAGAAAGCTTTTTCCTCGCGAGCAAATTCCCCGGCTACGACCTCTCCAATATGGACAAGGTCGAGGAGATATTCAATAAACAGCTTGAAAAATGCGGCGTCGACTACTTCGACTTTTATTTGTTCCACAACGTCTGTGAGCTTAATATCGACTGCTACCTCGACGAGAGATACGGCATTTACGATCATCTGATGAAACAAAAGGAAAACGGCAGGATACGTCACCTCGGCTTTTCCGCGCACGGGAGCCGCGACGTCATAAAGCGTTTTCTCGAAAGATACGGCCGGTCCATGGAATTTTGCCAGCTTCAGCTGAACTATATCGACATGACGTTCCAGAAGGACGAAGAAAAAATAGAACTCATAAGGGAATACGGTCTGCCGATATGGGTCATGGAGCCGCTTCGCGGCGGTATGCTCGCGTCCCTTTCGGACGAAAACGCATCGAAGCTTCGCCGCCTTTGCCCGAACGACGGCATTCCCGTCTGGGCGTTCCGTTACCTTGAAAGCATCCCGGACGTCACGGTGATACTTTCCGGAATGTCCGATCTTACACAGCTAAAGGACAATATAAATACGTTTTCCGTCGAAAGGCCGCTCGACGAAAACGAAAAGGCTGTTCTGTCCGAGATCGCGGAGGAAATGATAAAGTCGATCGTCCTGCCTTGCACCGCGTGCCGATACTGCACGTCGCATTGTCCGATGGAGCTTGATATCCCGATGCTCCTCGAGCTTTATAACGAGCATAAATTCACCGGCGGCGGATTTATTGCGCCGATGGCGCTCGGCTCGATAGAAAAGGATAAGCAGCCGTCCGCCTGCATCGGCTGTCGCTCATGCGAGCAGGTCTGCCCGCAGCAGATAAAGATATCCGAGGCGATGTCCGATTTTTCCTCGATGCTCGGATAAGACGGGTAGTGTGACGCAGCTAAATTCGCCTTGCGGCGAGCTAAATTCGGCTGCGCCGAGCTAAATTGACCTGCGGTCAGCTAAATTTGCTTCGCAAGCTAAATTCGCTTCGCGAGCTAATTGCAAATTATGTTTAGCTGAAACCCGCAGGTTTTTAATTTAGCTGAAGCCGTAAGGCTTCAATTTAGCTGTTCGCGTCAGCGAGCAATTCAGCTGCGAGCGCAAGCGGGCAATTCAGCTGTAAGCGTAAGCGAACAAAAACCCACTTCGACGCCTTCAAATTTTGAAAGCCGTCAAGTGGGTATTTTTACTTATTTCCCTGTAATTATGTGCCTTAAATATCGCAGATCATTTGTTGATACGGCAAAATGTCAAAACCGAATTTTTTATAAAGCCCTATCGCCGCCGTATTGTCGTCCTCGACGTCAAGGCGAAGGCGTTTTGCCTTGCCCTTGAAATTATCAATTAAAAAGGAAAGAAATTCGCCGCCGAGTCCCCTGCCCCTGTATTCGCTTTTGACATAGACGTCCTCTATCCAGACGGTGATCCCGCCGACCTCGGTCTCGAATTTTTCGGAGATGATGCCGTAGCCCGCAGGCTTTCCCTCATGCTCGATGATATAGCCC
>JAILLJ010000147.1 GCA_024693205.1 Clostridiales bacterium
AGGATCATCGCCGCAGAGATAACGATACAGACCGCTTTTTTTAGCTGCTTTTTCATTTCCGTCACTCCTTTTAACAGATATATAATATCACATAAAAGTCACGCGCGCCACATTATTAACGAATTTTCAGTTGTTTTTTTCGGAATAAATTGATATAATTGTCTTCGATAAGGAGGTATGTCAAATGAAATACGATATAGCCGCGTTCGTATGGCCGTCGTACACAGGCGACGAGCCGAGGACGCGTATTTTTTGGGAACAGGGCTTCGGCGAATGGCAGACAGTTCTCGCGATGACGGATAAGGGCGGTTACGACGGATGCCGCTGGCCGAGAAAGCCGCTTTGGGGATATGTCAACGAGGCCGATCCGAGGATAATGGAGATGCAGATAAATGCCGCCGTTGAGCACGGCGTAAACGTATTTATCTACGATTGGTATTGGTTCGACAACCGTCCGTTCCTCGAAAACTGCCTTAACGACGGCTTTTTAAAGGCGCGCAACAACAAGGATATGAAGTTTTACCTTATGTGGGCCAATCACAACGCCGATCATCTCTGGGATAAGAGGAATTCGGACGACGTGAGCGAAATTATATGGCGCGGCGACGTCTCGCCGCAGGTGTTTTCAGAGATATGCGACAGGACGATCGAAAAATATTTCAAGCTCGACAACTATTACAAGATAGAAGGCTGTCCCGTTTATATGATATTTGCGCCCGAAAATTTCCTTCGCTCGTTCGGCTCGTCCGAAAAATGCAGAGAGGCCGTCGAGGAATTCAGAAAAAAGGTCAAGGCGGCGGGATTTAAGGATCTCCATCTTCAGAGCGTATATTGGGAGAGAGGCAGATTTGACTTTTTGCCGGAGGACGACGTCTGTCGCGGAAAAACATTTGCCGAAACGCTTGACTACGTCGGATTCGATTCATATACAAGTTACAACTGGGGCGGCACTCTCCGCTCGTTTGACGGGGATTACAGGGCGCTTACGGACGAATACACAGAGGCGATACGCGGCTATTCAGACGATCGAAAGATGACGTTTTATCCCAATCTGACGATAGGCTGGGACAACAACCTGCGCTTTAAAAAATTCATTCCCGGCGTCGTAAAAAACAACACGCCCGAGGCGTTTTCATACGCTTGTAAAAAGATAAAGGAGTTTCTTGACAGGGAGCTTGCTTCGGGAAAGCTTGCTTCTCCGCTCATCACCGTAAACAGCTGGAACGAGTGGACGGAAACGAGCTATCTCGAGCCGGACGACCTTTACGGCTACGGTTATCTTGAAGCGATAAAAGAAAATTTTGCGGAATGATTATAACGGAACGCCGATCTCGGCACTCCGTTTACGCTGATATGACTTTTGACAAGATAAAGAATACTATATTTACATAAAAATCCGTGTAAAAGGATAAAAATCACAAAACCGACTTCAGCGAAATGCCGAAGCCGGTTTTTATAATATATTCGGTGTAATTCAATTGTAGTAGCTGCGTCTTCTTATAAATATTACAATAAGCACGATAAGAAAAACGATGAAGACCGCCATGGCGCTCACAATGATGATCTGTCTTGTCGTAAGGCGGACGGTGACCTGCATTTTTACCGCCTGTCCGCTGTAATATAAGTTTACCGTCTGTTTACCGAGGCGCTTCGGATTGAAGCCCGAAACGGTCACTCCGCTGTCGCCGGAGACGAACTCCGACGTGCCGTTTTCAAATCTGACACGAAGCTTAAGCCCCGTAAGATCGAGCTTTTTACTCATAAAGGCGTAGACTGTTTTTGTCGGCTTTGTTGTTATCTCGATCGAGGATATCGCGCCCTGTGAATTGACAAGCTCAAACATATGCCCGTTTTGATCGGCGTATTCCTTCGCTTTCGACGTCTTGCTGTCGGAGCATATCGCGCATCCGGTAACTCCGAAGAGGATGGAGTCGCCGATGGAGGTCACGTTTGAGGAGAGATAAAGCGTTTCGAGGAGCGTACAGCCGGAAAAGACATTGTCGCCTATTTTGTCGGTGTTTTTCGGAAGCCTGACGTTTTTAAGGCTCGTACAGTCGGCGAAGACTCTGTCGCCAAGGATATGGAGCGAGCCGTTGTCGTCAAAGCGTACCGCCGTCAACGCGGAGCATCCGGAAAACGTATCGTTCGGTATCACCCTTACGCCGGAGCCGATGTTTACGGTCGTAAGTCCCGTACAATTTTTGAATATCGGATCGTCGGCGCTGCCCGTTTCGCTGCATCCGACGGCGTTGTAGTTGACGACATTAAGGCTTGTACAGCCCGAAAACGCGCCGTCGTCGATCTCGGCAATATTTTCGGGGATCGTTATGCTTTTAAGCTCGGTACAATCGGCAAAAGCGTAATAGCCTATGCTTTCGATATTTTTCGGAATATTGAACGACGCAAGGTTGACGCACGACCAGAACGCATGGATTCCGATGCTTTTAACGCTCTCCGGCACCGATATGGTTCGGAGGTTCGTACAGTAGGCGAACGCGTTACTGCTTATCGAGGGAACGCCGTTTGAGATCACGACGCTTTTAAGCCCGCCGCAATTCCGGAACGCGCTTTCGCCCATGCTTTTTACGCTTCCGGGGATCGTAAGAGAAGTTATCTCGTCGCAGTATTCAAACGCGCCGTTTCCGATCCTCTTTAAGGTTTTCGGTAAAGCTGTGTTTATGAGGTTGGTACAGTAGAGGAACGCCCTGTCGCCGATGCTCGTCAGTCCCTCGGGGAGCTTTACGGTGATTATCTTAGCCGCGACGCCGTACCACGGGACCTTTGTCTGATCCGCCCAATCCGACATCTCGCCGGAACCGGTTATTTTAAGAATACCGCTTTGTTCATTGAACGTCCATGAGAGGGAGCTTCCGCATTTTCCGGAGACGTTTTTGGAGACGTTTTCGGAAACCGTAGTTTCGTCCGCATTTTCCGCCGCGTCGGCCGTTATCCCGATTCTGTCGGTAATGGATGGGGAAAACGGAACAAAGAACGACAGAAGAAGCAGAAAGCACAGAAAAACTGAAGCGACTTTTTTCAAGCCCAAACCTCCAATCATTTCAAAATAATAAGCGGTGACGGACGATCCCCCGAGAGGGAATTAAAATCATACCCTATTTTTTAAAATATGTCAAGCCGCGGGACCGTTATTTTAACCCGTTACTGTTTTAAAGAGAACGTGTATTCCGTTTCGGGAGACTCGGACGTATAGACGAACGAGAAACCGTATGTGCCGTCGGGGTTGTAGTGGACTGTATATCCGTCGTAGCCGTTGCCGGAGGCGAGGTCGTATTCTTCTCCGTTAAGCTTTATCTCGGGGCATGAGGCGTCCTTGAAGCCGTCGACGCGAACGGTGATATTGTTTAAGCCGCCCTTTAACGAGAACTCAGCCTCGTTGTTTTCGGCGTAAATTTCGGGAAGAGGACCGTAGCTGACGTCTTTACCGACCGATGCGGTCACTTCCGTTTTATTTATGACGGAATCGAGACGAAGCTTTCGGACGCTTTCGTCGTTCTTTTCTCTTCCGGTGCCCCAGGGAAGGAGGATAAGATCGAGATGTATCGTGTCGCCCTTTTTGAATTTTACAGATCCTTCTTTGAGCGTCAGGGCGACCTCGGCTTTTCCGCCTACGGAGTATTCCTTGAGCGTCAGCGCGAAGGGAGTTTCCTTCCCGTTTTGTGTAGCCTTGAGGTCTGATACGAAGAGCGCGAACGAGGAGCCGAAGCACTCGTCGATGAAATGCTCCGTTTCCTCTGTCACATCAAAGAAGTCGAAATACGGGTTTTCGCTTCCGAGATCGCAGTACGTTGTTTTAAAGCTCGCTTTAACGTCCTTTACGGCGCATTTATTGTCGGCGTCGAGGTAGCCCATTTTATTGAAATCGACAAATCTACCGTTGATCCAGAAAAGCGCGCAGGTGCGTTTGAAATCGGCAAAGCTGACGTCGCGGTTGAACTTAACGTCGACGGAATAATATGTTCTGTTTTCGTCCGTCTGGGGGAATTCAAAGTGGCGGAGGGTGTAGTCGAACGCGCCGTTGTCGGCGGTATAATCGAGTAAGATATCGGAATATGTCAGACCGCTCGATCTTATTTCGGAGCCGGAATACTGCGAGATCGCGTTGTTTCTTTCAATGGCGCCGAAAAGAAGATTTTTCCTGCGCATAAATCCGAGCTCGCCGAGCGAATTGAACTGGGGCTGACCTGACCACATCGTCCCGCTGCGTCCGCGGAAATCGGGAAGGAGCCAGCCGATATCGCCTAAAAGATACGGCGCTATGCAGTTGGACTCCGTGACGCCCGTCGAAAGATGATAATACGGGTCGCCGAATTCGATCGAGGAAAGCTGCTTCAAAGGATATTTGCCCCAATTCTGATAGAGATTCAGGAGCGTCAGTCCCGTCTCGGAATTTGATTTAAGGCTTAACGGGAAAACGCTTACGCCGTAGGCGCGATCCTTGAACGTATAGTAATACGGCTTCGGCTCGCCGAAATCGCCGCAGAAGTTTTTACATACCTCGACGTCGATGGGCATAAGCAAATCGTTTTTGTCGAGCACCGCGCCTGCTTCGAGACAGCCGCTTTCCGTCTCGCATCTTATATAGATATTTCTGTCCCTGTCGTCGCATTTTACGGTCATGGGGACTTTGAAATGTACGTCGGGCTCATAGTAATATGCGAGGTTGAAGTCGCTTCCGTTTACGGCGAAGGTATAAGCGCCGAGGATGGCGTTATAGCCCGTGAAGCGCGCTCCGCTGTCGTTTCTTGAAACAGTGATATTTTCGAGCGGATGGCGTTCGATATAAGCTTCTTTTTTGATGCCGTCGAAGCTGTGGGTATCGTCGCTGTAAATGCGAAAACCGAACGTGACGCCGGGCAGATCGCGGTCGCCGGTCTCGTCATATTTATTTATGCCCGTACCGCTTTTGTAATTCGCCTTTACGTCGACAAGATAATTCTTCCCGCGCTTCATCAGCGTCACGGAACCGGTCGAGCCGTCCGACGGGATGATAATTCCCGCTACGCCCGCTTTCCTGACGTCGAACGCGACGTATTCAACGCTCTCGGGATCGACGCCGTCAAACGAATCGTGGACTCCGTTTTTGTCAGCGACGGAAACCGCCTTTACGCTCGACACGGGTATTTTTATCTCGCTTCCGAATTCGCAAAGCTCCTCGGTCGCTTCGGCTGCGAGCAGGGTCAGCTCCTCGTATATCCTGTCGGAATAGACGTGAAAACCCTTGTCGAGCAAAAATACGGGCTTTTCGACCAACGTCTCGCAGAAATCGAGGTCCCTTATCCGACAGTCGTAGTAGTATTCGCCGAATTTTACGGTATTCATACGGGCGCTTCGTGCAGACGAGGACGCGTAATGCTTTTTACCGTCCGCGCCCCTATAATAGACGTCAAACGAATTTTTGATATAGACGTTCCCGTTTTTGTCGGAAAGCGTAAGCGTCTTGCCCGATTTAAGGGTGTGGGTCAGGACGGCGTTTTCGTCGGACATACGGTAAGCAGTCTTTCGGTTGTCGGTATAGACCGCCTGAGCAAGATTTTTGTTTTTGGCGGCATATGTTACCGAGTCCGCCATATCCGTTACGGCGCTCGAGGCGTTTTTGTAATCCGTTTTATAATTTTTTTCACTGTTTTTCATAACGCGCTCCCCAACGCCGACGCCCGTAAAAACGAGCTGTAAAAGAGCGAGCAAAAAAGAAAATATTTTTAACATTTTCCTCACCTCACACAAATTATACATCATCCCGTACGGTAAATCAAGCTTTAAAACCGTTCACTTGACTTTAAGACATTACTGTGATACTATGTATATTTGAAAACGACAGAAAGGGGGCAGGCCTTATGAGTAAACGGGCAAAAAACATCGCTTTGTTTCTCGTTATGCTTATAGTGGTTTTTATGTTTGCCTCCGCTCTGTTCCCGACGGCGCTCGGTCATCATGACTGTTCGGGAGAAAAATGCGCCGTATGTATGCAGATGCATGTCTGGTACAGGCTGACCTCTCTTTTCGGCGCCTGTCTTACATGCTTCATGACGTTTTTCGGCGTTTTCCTGTTTTTGAATGTGTTTTACCGAATTGTTTTTCGGTTCTTCAAAGAGAGAACGCCTGTTAAACTTAAAAACAAAATACTTGATTAAGTTGTTTTAAGAGGAGAAGTCTGCCTAAGGGCGGACTGTGCCGTTATATGGCATGATCCTCTTTTTTTATTTTTTTGGTCACCTCTAAAAATTCTCGTGCATTCATCTTGCGGGATCTTTTTCCGTCATATTTTACAAAAATGCTCGTCAATACACAAAGTATTGACTCCGCTTTTTGCTTCATCTGACGAAAAAATCTCCTCGCAATCTGAATGCGTCGAATATTCAGAGTTTCCCTTTTATCATTAAAGAAGGAGATGTAATAATATGAAAAGAGCTGTTTCGATTTTTATTTGTCTTATAGTCTGCCTTGGCGTTCTTACGTCATGCGGGACAAAGACGGAGAAAGCAAGCGACAAGGTGAAGGTAGTTACGACGATATTCCCGATTTACGATTGGGTAAGAAATATAGCGGGCGACAACGCGGAAGTCACGATGCTTCTTGACACGGGGATCGATCTTCATTCGTTCCAGCCGACGGCCGCCGATCTCCTGAAGCTTTCCGCCTGCGATCTGTTCATATATGTCGGCGGCGAATCCGACGAATGGGCAGAGGACGCCCTCGCCGGAGCTCAAAGCGATAAGCGCGTCACGATAAACCTCATGGAAACGCTCGGCGAAAGCGTAAAAGCCGAGGAGATAAAGCCCGGCATGCAGGCCGAGGAAGAAGAGGAGGAAGGCGAAGAAGGGCCGGAGTACGACGAGCATGTCTGGCTTTCGCTTAAAAACGCCTCGGTTATCTGCCGCGCTATTGCCGATGATCTTTGTAAGATCGACGCGAAAAACAAGCGCGTATATAATACGAACGCGGACGAATATATCGCGAAAATAAGCGAGCTCGACGGAGAGTACGCCGAAGCGTTAAATACCGACGAAGCCGCGAAAAAACCGCTGATCTTCGGCGACAGATTCCCGTTCAGATATCTTACCGACGACTACGGGCTCGATTATTACGCCGCGTTTGTCGGATGCTCCGCAGAGACGGAGGCGAGCTTCGAGACGATAGTATTTCTGGCGAAAAAGGTCGATGAATTCGGACTTCGCGTCGTCTACCAAATTGAAGGCTCCGACGGTTCGATAGCCAAAACGATAATCAGAAATACAAAGACAAAGGATCAGATGATCCTGACGCTGAATTCGATGCAGAGCGTTACCGCAAAGGACGTTGAAAACGGAGCGGACTACCTTGAAACGATGCGTGAAAATCTTACCACGTTGAAACAGAGTCTGCTGTAAGGAGGCTTAAAAGCATGGCACAACTTATCTGCGAGGGGCTGTCGCTCGGATATGACGGCAGGGAGATCCTGCACGGGATAAATTTCGAGGTCAATGCGGGAGATTATCTCTGTATAGTCGGAGAAAACGGCTCGGGCAAAAGTACGCTGATGAAAACGATACTGGGACTTCAGTCGCCTCTCTCGGGCACTGTTCGTACAGGCGACGGTTTAAAACAGAATGAAATAGGCTACCTTCCCCAGCAGACGATCGTTCAGCGCGACTTTCCCGCGTCGGTCAGAGAGATAGTTTTGTCCGGATGTCAGGCGAGATGCGGTTTAAGACCGTTTTACAATAAGGAAGAAAAAGCGCTTGCCGAGGCTAACATGGAAAAAATGGACGTCCTGCCGCTTGCCAACCGCTGTTACAGAGAGCTTTCCGGCGGACAGCAGCAGAGAGTTTTGCTCGCCCGCGCGCTTTGCGCCACGCGTAAGATGCTGCTGCTCGACGAGCCTGTTTCGGGACTTGATCCGCGCGTCACGGCGGAGATGTACGCGCTTATCGAAAAGCTGAACCGCGAGGACGGCATCACGATACTTATGATCTCCCATGACATTGCCGCCGCTCTGCGCTACGCCACGCATATCCTTCATGTCGCAAACAACGTGTTCTTCGGTACAAAAGAGGAATACCTTCAGAGCGACGCCGGAAAGACATTCGCAAAGGAGGCGGATGTCAATGTTGAGTAAATTAGCCGAATACTGGGAATACCCGTTTGTAAAATACGCTCTTATCGTAGGCGTTCTTGTCGCGCTTTGTTCCTCGCTTTTGGGAGTCACGCTCGTTTTAAAGCGGTTTTCGTTTATCGGCGACGGACTTTCCCATGTCGCGTTCGGAGCCATGGCGATAGCGTCCATCTTCAATATAACGAATGACATGCCTATAGTTATAGTCATTACGGTTTTGAGCGCCGTTTTGCTTTTACGCGGCGGACAAAACGCCAAGATAAAGGGCGACGCCGCCGTAGCGATGATATCGGTAGGAGCTTTGGCGGTCGGATATCTTCTTTTAAACCTGTTTGCTCCGTCCGGCAACCTCGCGGGCGACGTCTGTTCAACGCTGTTCGGCTCGACGTCTATACTGACGCTCTCAAAATTCGACGTAGCCTTCAGCGCGGGACTTTCACTTCTTGTTATAGTCATATTCATACTGTTTTATCAAAAGATATTCTGCGTCACCTTCGATGAGAATTTCGCAAGAGCGACGGGAACTAAAGCGAGCCTTTATAACCTTCTTATCGCCATCGTGATAGCTGTCATAATCGTTTTGGCGATGAACCTTGTCGGCTCGCTCCTGATCTCCGCGCTCGTCATCTTTCCCGCGCTTTCGGCGATGCGGCTTTTCAAGAGCTTTCGCAGCGTCACTGTTTTTGCGGCCGTCTATTCTGTTCTTACGGCTGCGCTCGGAATACTTGTTTCGATCCTTGCCGGCACGCCGGTCGGATCGACGATAGTGGGCATCGAGATAGTTACATTTGCCTGCTGTTTCATTATCGGGAGCGTCGGCATGAAAAAAGCGGCATAAAAAGGAGATGTGCTTTATGAAAAAAATAATTGCCGTAATTTTAGCTTTTACGTTTGTTTTGCTTTGTTCTTCCTGTAAGGGCAGTGAAAAAGGGGAGACTGCGGCCGAAAAGAACACTTCGGCGAAAGCAGCCGAAGCCGTACAGACCGCCGTCGATATCGACCTTACGAAGATGAGCAGTACGATGGTCTATTCGGAGGTCTCAAACATCATGTCCGAGCCGGACAAATATGTCGGAAAGACGATACGCGCAAAGGGCTCGTTTTCCGAAAACGAGGGATATTACTTTATCGTCATAAACGACGCCACGGCTTGCTGTCAGAAGGGGCTTGAATTCATCTGGGCGGGAGATCATTCCTTCCCCGCGGATTACCCCGAGGAATGGAGCGAGATAGAAGTATCCGGCACCTTTGAAAGCTATTTTGAGGGCACAAAACAATATTACCACATCAACAACGCACAGCTCACGACTGTGTGAGTTCCCCGTCTACAGTGTAAAAATATAAAAACCGACGGAAGCGAATAAAGATCGTTTCCGCCGGTTTTTCTTTTAGAAGTTTTGATCTGCTATGCGTTACGGCTTTTTATAGATCGTCAGGATATTTTTATCGTTTTCTCTCTTGTATTCGACCTTGTCCATGCTCTTTTTAACCATGAATATCCCGAGGCCGCCGATCTGTCTTTCGTCAGCCGAGGCGGTGATATCGGGATCGTCCTTTGCTAAAGGATCGAACGCGACGCCTCTGTCGCAGAACGTCATTTTTATCGTTTCGGGTCCGCCCTCCGTATCGGGCTCTATGAATGAGACGGCGATCTCCGCC
>JAILLJ010000156.1 GCA_024693205.1 Clostridiales bacterium
CGCCCCGACGTTCGTTACGCCTTCCCCGATCGATACACTCAAAAGATCACGGTTTTCTGCGAACGGGCTGGGGTTGTTAGTAGCGTAATCATACATTTCCCCTCTGCCGGTGATATCTGCTGTACCTGAGGAAAAGGTGTAATTTACCATACTTCCGATATTTCCGATGGATTCTATCGCCGACGCGGTCATACCGACGCCAAGGCCCGGCAGCACAAACAGCACCGCCAAAAATAAAGCAAGAACTTTTTTCGCAATTCGCATAAAATATCCCCTTTATAAAGGTATTGATTAATAATAACATATATTTTCGCTAAGAGCAAGAAAATTTTATTAAAAAAATCGAAATTAAAATTCAATAAAAAGAGCTGTTTTCCGAATAATTCCGGATAAACAGCTCCTGTTTTGATTGTTTTTTTCGTTAAAGCTTTGCAGCCTTTGATCTTTAAAAAGACATACGCTCGATAAAAAGATCGGAAAACAGCGGATCGGTCGAAAGATCGACGTATTCCGTTTTGGCCGTTATCGAAGTAAGATCGGGTTTATAATACAAAGCTTTCACCGTGCCGAGCAGACTGCTGTTATTTATCGGAACACACTTTTCGTAAAGCTCGGCGGGAAGAAGTCCGGTAGCGACGGCGCTGTCAATGTTCAGCTTATCGGCAAAACCGCCCGAAATAAAGAGCTTATCGATCGAAGAAAAAGGAACATCCTGTTTATTTAAAAGCGTCAACAGAGCGGCACAGACGGCAGATTTAGCGAGCTGATATTGACGAACATCGTCTTGCGTCAGCGTTACGTTAGGCGCGATGACGAACTTCGACTGTTCCATATATCCGGTCTCGTCGATAATTCCTTTTTTAAGAAGAAAGGCGATCACGTCCACAAGTCCCGTTCCGCAGACGCCCCTTGCGGGAACGTCGCCGACAGTCTTACAGCCGTTATCTCCGTAGGCGTAAACGGCGCCCTCGGATGCGCTCATTCCGCAGGAGATATTCGCTCCTTCAAAGCAGGGGCCTGCCGCGGCGGCGGTACAAAGCGCGCCCTCGCGTGAGAACAGGATTATCTCGGCGTTTGTACCGAGGTCGATAAGTATATCGTATTTCCCTTCGGGCGGCGTTCCGACGTAATACAGTCCCGCCGTAAGATCTGCGCCGACAAACGCGGCGGCCGAAGGTAATGAAACGACTGTTTTGACCGAAGGTATTCCGAGGCTTTCGCCCGAAACAGTCCTGCTGTTCAGGAAGACCGGAGCATAAGGCGCCGTACCCATACCGGACGGATCGATGCCGAAAAACATATGAAGCATAGCGGTATTGCCCGCCGCGTATAACGTTTCTGTCTCCGTAGCATTCAGTTTTTTTATCATGGAATTAACGGCGGAGATCACGCAGGATCGTAATTCCGAGACGCCGTGATCCATGCAATATGTTATACGCGACAAAACATCCGCTCCGAAGGCACGCTGCGGATTTGTCGCGGTAACGAGCCTTACTATCTTTTTTTCATCCGGCGACACAAGCGCCAACGCCAGCGTCGTCGTACCGATATCGAGCGCCAGCGCCATATGTTCGGTATCAAAAAAAGACTCCTCCGCTCCGGTTACAGAAACGATTTTTTCTTCCTTCGGTAAAATGACCGTGATATCGGATTTTATACGATATTTACAGGCAAGCTCCTCTATGCCGTTTACCGCAACGAGACATTTGCCGCAGTCTCCCCTTCCGCCGCAGGGCATGGAAATGCCTTTTCCGATACGGCGGAGCAAATCGGAAAGAAGTTCATTTTGTCGGGCGTCATAACACACGCCGTCGATGAACACTTCGGGCATAAAGCTCTCCCTTCTTTCTCAACTTTTATTTGAAATCACGCACAAAATTTATAAACAGATCGCCGTTCGCGCCGAACGATTCCATACACGCGGCTCTGCCGTGAACGGGATCTATGACAAGCTTCTGACCGTGCATACCGCCCTTTGAATACACGCTGTGAGTTTCATCCCAATTCAGCGCGTATTCCCTGTCCAGAACAAGCTTTACCCACTCCTCGCTGAGAAGCCGTTTCCCCTTATATACTCCGTTTAACAAATACAGCTGACCGAGCTTGACCATGTCCGATGATCTTATATAAAGCCCGCTTGCGCCTATCGGATGCCCGTACGGACAATGGCTCATAGCTACTTCAAGAACGTCGGTCTTGACGAACAATTCCTTCCAAAGAAAATCGTCAAGATGTTGTCCGCTGATCTTACCCACGATCCTTGACAAAAGATAATATGCTCCGTCGGAATACCTGCTGTCGGTATCGGGATCGTAAATCAGAGGCGTTTTGAAAAGATATGTCAAAAAATCCTCGCCGAAATTCGTTGACGGCTCGCAGTCGATATCGAGAAATCCTCCGGGAAGTCCCAAACGATGGCGAAGAGCCATGTCGACGGTACATACGCCCCATCTTTCGTCCGCGTCGGACGGGATCTCATCATTCAGAATATCCACGATCCTTGTATCGGGCTGAACAAGTCCTCTGTCATACAAAAACCCGATCGCGGTCATAGTATATGTTTTTGCAATTGAATAGACGTTCTGACATGCGTTTGTCGGTATCAGCTCTCTGCTTTGTGAGTCTCCGTCCCCCTCTGCGGCGGCGATTGAAAATGTATTCCATCCCTGCGCGCGAACGTAGTCCTCCAAACAATTTAAAAAATCACGCATTTTATGTTTTCTCCTTTTGAAATCCGTAAATCATTCACTGTCTCTCATTTTACCATTATCTTTACAGAATAGCAAGCATGACAGTTTCGTAAATGAATTATCGGGAAACAAAAACTTATTTACCTATTGACATAGTAGGTAAATAGTTGTATATTTAATCCGCATATGAAAACGGAGTTTTCATTCCGTTTAATGAGCTGTATGTCGCAAATGAAATTCGGAGCGCTGAAAAATGATAAACATGAGATCTGAAGGTTCAGAAAAAGTAATAGTCGGTATGTCGGGAGGAGTTGACAGCGCCGTTGCCGCTTATCTGTTGAAAGATGCGGGATATGACGTTATCGGTATTACTCTGCGTGTCTGGCAAGCAGACGACGGCTCGGAAGGTCGGTGCTGTGATATAGACGACGCACGATCCGTTTGCCATAAGCTCGGAACGCCGTATTATCCGATAAACTGCACCTCGGATTTTAAGAATCACGTTATTGAACCGTTCATAAACGATTATATCTGCGGACTGACTCCGAATCCCTGTGTCGAGTGCAACAGATTTGTAAAATGGGAAAAGCTTCTTTACTACGCCGGGATTACCGGCGCAAAATATATCGCGACCGGTCATTATGCGTCTGTCATTAAAAAAAGTAACGGAAGATATGCTCTGAAAAAGGCGTTACATGCCGAAAAAGACCAAACTTATATGTTATATAAACTCACGCAGGAACAGCTTGCAGCAACGCTTATGCCTCTCGGAGATCTTTCAAAATCAGAAGTCAGACAGATCGCAAAAGACATCGGTCTTACTGTCGCTTCAAAGAAGGATTCGCAAGAGGTCTGTTTTGTGACAGACGGGAATTATGCCGATTACATTTCAAAACATGTACCGTCTTTTTCATGCTCGGAAGGTAATTTCGCGGATGAATACGGGAACATCCTCGGCAGGCATAAGGGTATTATTCACTTTACCGTCGGTCAGAGAAAGGGGCTCGGGATCGCCCTCGGATATCCCGCTTACGTAAAAAAGATACTTCCCGAAACGAACGAGGTCATATTAGGCGATGAAGATTCACTTTACAGTCATGAAATAATTTGCAGAAACGTGAATTACATGAGTATTTCCGGCTTAAACGAAAAGGATAAGCTATCCTGCAACGTCAAGGTACGGTACCGTCATTCCGGTCAGCACGCAATAATTGAATCAACAAAAGGTGATTTGATAAAAATAACCTTTGATGAGCCGGTCAGGGCGGCAACTCCGGGACAGTCGGCTGTGTTTTATGACGACGAGGGCTGTGTGATCGGAGGAGGAATTATAGCCGAAGTATTGAGATAACGTAATAAATACGGCTTTTGCGTTAAAAACATGGACTTATAATATTTTTCGTGATATAATGTTTCAAAACGAAAAAAGATATATCATTCATATCTTTTCAGCGCTGTTTACAATTGCTTGAAAACCTTAATAAAGGAGAATTAATATGGCATTTATCCCAATGACCGAGTATGAAAGCGCCGATGAGGCCGTTCGGCGCGAATACGACGATCAAATCGCCAAACACGGCCGCATTACGAACATGAAGCGCACGCTTCTCCACGACGTTCAGTCCTTCAAGACTTATATGGACTGGTACACGATCTACGACGAGCTTCGTCCGACGTTCGGCGACAGAGCGCTTCAGATCTTTTCCTACGCCATCTCGACGGGCAACGACTGTTTGATCTGCGGCACATTCTTCAGAAAGATACTTGTTGATGCGGGCGAGGACCCCGAAAACCTCAAGCTCAACGAGACGGAAAAGCTTTTGCTTGACTTCGGCGTACAGATAACGAAGAATCCGCACGGCATCGACCCTTCGATCTATGAAACGCTGCGCGAAAAATACAGCGACAAGGTCCTTGTTCAGCTTATCGCGTTCGCCGGCATCATGTACGCTACAAATCTGTTCAACACGGTGGCAAAGGTGCCGCTGGACGACGTATTATACAGCTATCGCAAGGAGGAAAAAGACAATGGGTGAGTTTAACGGAAAAGTTGCGTTTATAACAGGCGCGGCGCACGGGCAAGGCAGAGCGACGGCGCTCGCGCTTGCAAGGGAGGGCGCCGATATCGTTGCGTTCGACGTTGCAAAAAAGATAGAGTACCCTGCCTATGAATTCGGTACAAGCGATGAATTAAAGAGCCTTAAGGAGGAGATCGAAAAGCTCGGCAGACGCGCTGTCATCGCCGCGGGCGATGTGCGCTCGGACGAAGCGGTCAGTGCTGCCGTGGCACAGGCTGTCGAGACGTTCGGCAAGATCGACATTCTCTTCAACAACGCAGGCATTTGCGCCTATGCCGAGGTCGACAAAATGACCGACGACGAATGGAACGCCATGATCGACATCAACCTCAAAGGGCCGTTCAACGTCACTCGCCGCGTCGTGCCGTACATGAAAGAGCAAAAAAGCGGAGTTATAATAAACAATTCATCAGTAATGGGTCTGCGCGGCGGCAATCGCCTTTCGCATTATACTGCGTCCAAATGGGGTCTGACAGGTCTTACAAAGGCGTGGGCCATCGAGCTTGCACCGTATAACATTCGTGTGGTCAGCATTCACCCCACAGGCGTAAATACTCCGATGAACGACGGGCTTGCCGCGATGGAAGGCATGACACCCATCGAGATCGCGGAGCGTTCGGCGGGAAATCTCCAACCCGTGCCGTGGATCGAACCGGAGGACGCCGCCAATCTTGTG
>JAILLJ010000009.1 GCA_024693205.1 Clostridiales bacterium
ATGTCCCATCTCGGTATTAAAATACTCTATTCTCTTATAAACAGAAGAGACGACGCCTGGTGCGAAAGGGTCTTTGCTCCTTGGGGCGATATGGAAAAGGAGATGCGCGAAAACGGCGTTCTGCTCTACGGACTTGAAAGCGGCGACCCGATAAAGGATTTCGATATCGTCGGTTTCACGCTTCAATACGAGCTGTCGTACACGAATGTTTTAAGTATGCTCTCCTTGGCGGGTATACCGCTTAAAAGCGAGGAACGCGGCGACCTTTCGCCGATCGTTATTGCGGGAGGGCCTTGCGCATGTAATCCCGAGCCTCTCGCCGATTTTATCGACCTTTTCGTTGTCGGAGACGGCGAGGAGGTCACCGACGAATACCTCGACCTATACGCGAAATATAAAAAAGAAAAAAGAAGCAAGTCCGAATTTTTATCGGCCGCTTCAAAAATAAAGGGCATATACGTTCCCTCGCTCTACGAGGTCAGCTATAACGACGACAATACCGTCAAATGCGTTTTGCCGAAGGGCGACGCGCCCGAAAAGATCGAAAGACGCGTCGTAAAGAACATCGACGATATGTTTTTTCCCGACAGCTTTGTCGTGCCGTCCATTGAGGTCATCCACGACAGGACGACGACGGAGATAACGCGCGGATGTATAAGGGGCTGTCGTTTTTGCCAGGCGGGATTTATCTACCGACCGATAAGGGAAAAAAGCCCCGACGTGATAAACAGACAGTGCGAAGAGATATGCAAAAGCACCGGATACGACGAGATATCTCTCTGTTCGCTCAGCGCCAGCGACTACACCTCGATGGCGGAGCTGCTCGAAAAAATGATACCGTGGACGGACGATGAAAAAATCAACGTCTCCCTGCCGTCGCTTCGCGTCGATAATTTCAAACGCGAGCTGATGGAAAAGCTTACGGGCGTAAGAAGAAGCTCTCTGACGTTCGCGCCCGAAGCGGGGACCCAGAGGCTCCGCGACGCGATAAACAAAAACGTCAGCGAGGAAGAGCTTATAAAGATCGTCCGTCAGGCGTTCGAGGGCGGCTGGACGGCCGTTAAGCTTTATTTTATGATAGGGCTGCCGACCGAGACATACGACGACGTGGCTGGCATTGCCGATCTCGCCCAAAAGACGGTAGACACGTTTTACAATATGCCGGACAAGCCTAAGGGCAAGAGCGTTTCAGTCTCGGTGAGCGCGTCGTCATTCGTGCCGAAGCCGTTCACTCCCTTCCAGTGGGAGCCGCAGGACACCATGGACGAGCTTCTCAACAAGCAGAAATATCTTGTCGAACATATAAGGACGAAAAAGGTGAACGTCTCGTTCCATAAAGCTTATACGAGCTTTCTCGAAGGCGTTTTCGCAAGAGGGGACAGGCGGCTCTGCAAGGTGCTTGAGACGGCGTACGAGGACGGCTGCCGCTTCGACGGCTGGGACGAATGCTTCAGGGCGGACATTTGGAAAAGGGCGTTTGAAAAATGCGGCGTGGAGCCGGAGTTTTACGCAAACAGGAGAAGAGATTACGACGAGGTGCTGCCGTGGGATCATATCGACTGCGGCGTTAAAAAGAGCTTTCTCATAAAGGAGAGCGAAAAGGCAAAGAGCGGCGAGACGACGCCGCATTGCCGCATAAAATGCTCGGCTTGCGGAGCGGACAAGCTTGACGGGGGGTACTGCCATGCGCGTTGTAAGAGTCTGGATTAAAAAAGAGGGCAGGGCAAAATACATCTCCCACCTCGATCTCAACCGCTGTTTTTTAAGGGCGGTCAGGCGCGCCGGTATAGGCGTCTGGTATACCGAGGGCTTCAATCCTCGTCCGCATCTCAATTTTCTTACGCCTCTCCCGCTCGGACAGGAGAGCGAATGCGAGATACTTGAAATAAAGCTCGAAAAGGACATGAAAAACAAAGAGATAAAATCGCGGCTTTCGGCTGTTTTGCCCGAGGGGATAAGCATCCGCGACGTCACAAATCCCGTTGACGACCCGTCGCTCATCGCCATGGCGGAATACAGCGCCGAGATAGAGACAAAGGACGCCGAAAGCGCAGAAAGGTTTTGTGAAAGGTCAAAAGAAATAATCGAAGGCAAAGAGCTTTTTGCCGAAAAGCCGGGCAAAAAGGGCGGCAGAAAGGTGCTTAAAAAGATAAACGTCTGCGATCATACGGTCAAATTCGACATTTCACCGAGCGGCAATAACTGCATGCTTTCGCTTATCCTTACGGCGGGGCGCGAAAATAATTTAAATCCCGATCTGCTTTTGTCGGCGCTCATAAAGGAATGTGAAACGGAAGCGGAAATACTTAATATCCGCAAAAAAAGAATATTAAAGTCGGATTTTTCGATTTTCAGATAAAGTTAAAAGCGGCTTGAAGCATTAAATTTAATAAAATCGCACAAAATCGAACAAAATTTTAAAAAAAGTATTGCAATTATTAAAAAGATATGATATTATACTTTTGAAATATAATAAAGAAAGGAGTTTTTGAAAATGGATGCAGTATTAGGAAAGATTTTTGATCTTGTTAAAAAGATCGTCAACTGGGCAGGCACATCCTTTAGGGATCAGAAGCTCATCGCTGAGATCCTTGATTATGTTCAGAAGCTTTTCAACAAATAATTCCCCGATAAGATAAGATTGAAAATACGACTGAAACTATGAGCAAGGTCTATCTTTACGGTAGGCCTTGTTTTTTGTTCTCCGGGGGAATGTCGGAATGCGATGTGAAAATATGTAGGGAACACGGTGTAGGGGGCTGTCGCATTTAGCGAAGAACGAAAAGAATAAATGAAGAAAGGCATCTTCTTCCGACAATATTTGGAGAAAAATGCCTTTCTGTGTTTTAAATACGAAAAATCGGTTGAAAATTTTAATTCTTTTCTCGCCGCCATTGCCCTCGACGTATCTTCATACGCCTGTCGGGCGAAGAAAACGGCGTCTTCATCTAAATGCGACAGCCCCTCGCCGAAAGCAGCATCAACTTCCATGGAACGCCGAGGGCGGCGTTCCCTACAAATGAAGGTAGGAACAGGATGTAGGGAACACTGCCCTCAGTGTTCCTCGTGGGATTTATATCACGGTTAGTCAATGG
>JAILLJ010000024.1 GCA_024693205.1 Clostridiales bacterium
GGTCTTCTTATAGGAAAATGCGTATTAAGACTGCTCGATCAGCGAATGCTTGCGTCTCTCAGCATAGTAACGACAGTAGCCCTCGGCTTCATAGCGTTTTCGATAGGCGGCGAGTTCAAAAGAAGCTCGCTTAAAAAGCTCGGAACGTCCGTAATAACCATAACTCTGTTTGAGTCGTGTACCGCCGTTATCCTTGTCGATCTCTGTCTGATTATCGTCGGAGCGGTATTTAAAAAGTATATTGATATCCCGCTTCCGCTTTCGATCACTCTCGGCGCCATTTCCGCCGCCACGGCGCCCGCGGCTACGCTCATGGTGGTGCGTCAGTATAAGGCGCACGGTCCCGTTACCAATATCCTTCTCCCTGTCGTGGCGCTCGATGACGCCGTCTGTCTTATAGTTTTTTCGATCTCGCTTTCGATAGCGAAGGCGATAACGGGCGGAAAGCTTTCCGTCGTCGAAATGCTTTTAAAGCCCATCCTCAATATTCTTCTTTCGCTTGTCGTCGGCGGGATCTTCGGACTTCTTCTCTCGTTTTTCCTCAGGTTTTTCAAATCGCGCGCAAACAGGAAGATGCTGGCGATATGCTTCGTCATTTTAGGCTCGGCAGTCGCCGAAAAATTCGGTCTGTCACAGCTTCTTTTATGTATGGCGATAGGCGCTGTGTTCGCGAATTTCAGCGATCTTTGCGATACGGTGCTCGATCTTACCGAACAATGGACGCCGCCTCTGTTTATGCTCTTTTTCGTCATATCGGGAGCGGACCTCGATTTTACCGTTCTTCCGAAGGTCGGGGTTATCGGCGTTATCTATATTTTCGTTCGCGTCATCGGCAAATATTTCGGGGCGGGCATAGGTTCCGCAATAACGAAGCAGGAGCCGGCCATCAGAAAATATCTCGGCATAATGCTTTTCCCGCAGGCGGGCGTTGCGATAGGCGTCAGTCAGATAGTCGTCAATTCCCTGCCCGAATACGGTCAGCAGATACGCGCCGTTATACTCAGCGCGACGCTTATATATGAATTTGTCGGACCTGTTTTGACAAAGATAACGCTCTTGAAGGCGGGAGAAATAGAAAAACAGCCGTCAAAGCTTTTCGGAAAAAACAAAAATACAAAGACCGCGTAACGAAACGGAGGAAAATATATGCTTAAAATCGAACATCTTACAAAAAAATACGGGGACAAAACAGCCGTCGACGATCTGTCGCTCCATATCGCGGCCGGCGAGATCTACGGCTTTATAGGCCCCAACGGCGCAGGAAAGACGACTACGATAAAATCTGCCTGCGGTATAATCGGATTTGACAGCGGCGAAATATATGTCGACGGCATCTCGATCCGCGAAAACCCGATCGAATGTAAAAAGAAAATAGCGTATATTCCCGACAATCCCGACCTTTACGACTTTTTATCGGGCATAAAATATCTCAATTTTATCGCCGACGTCTACGGCGTTTCAAAAGACGAGAGGGAGACGCTTATTAAAAAATACGGCGATATGTTCTCGATAACAAAGGATCTTGCGCAGCCGATAAGCGCTTATTCCCACGGAATGAAGCAAAAGCTCGCCCTTATTTCCGCGCTTATCCACAAGCCGCGTCTGATGATCCTTGACGAGCCGTTCGTCGGCCTCGACCCCAAGGCGGCGTTTACGATAAAACAGCTCATGCGCGAGCTTTGCGACGACGGCGGAGCGATCTTCTTCTCGACGCATGTTCTTGAGGTAGCGGAAAAGCTCTGCGACAAGGTGGCTATCATAAAAGACGGAAAACTGATCGTTTCCGGTACAATGGAGCAGGTCAAGGGCGACGAATCCCTTGAAAGCGTGTTCCTTGAATTGGAGGAAGACTATGCTTAAAGCTCTTATCAAGGTTCGTTTCATATCTCTTTTTAAAACGATGTTCACATCGTCCGGTAAGCAAAAAAAGTACGTAAAGGTACTCATAGCGTTACTTATGGTCTATGGCTTCGGATCGATATGCGTTTCCGTGGGGATAATGTTTTCATCATTGGCAGTTCCTCTTTCCGTGTCCGATCTTTCTTGGCTTTATTTTGCGATCGCCGGTATCGCGGGATTTTGTTTGGCATTTATCGGAAGCGTATTTTCAGCGGAGACACAGCTTTTTGAGGCAAAGGACAATGAGCTTTTGCTTTCGATGCCGTTTTCCGCAACGCAGATACTTATAGCCAGGATGACGGCTCTTATGACGCTGAACGTCATCTTTGAAGTGCTTATGGCTGTTCCGGCGGGAGTAGTATATATCATGAACGTCGGAATAAAACCGCTCGGATTTATTCTTTTTATTCTCTCGCTTCTTTCGATGTCGTTTTTGGTAATGGCGCTTTCCTGCCTTTTGGGCTGGCTTCTCGCTTTTATTCTTTCAAAGGTCAAGAACCGCTCCTTCATAATGATGTTTTTCTATATCCTTATAATGGCGGGATATTTCAAGGTCTACGGAAGCATCAATAAATACATTCAGGCGATAATCTCAAACGGCGACACGATAGCCGCGTCGATAAAGAAAGCTCTTCCCGTATTCTATTATTTGGGCGACGCCTCCGCTAACGGAAATATTCTCAGCTTTTTTAAATTTCTTCTCATATGCGTTATCCCGTTCGTCCTTGTCGTTTTTGTGCTTTCAAGGTCGTATATCAGCGTGATGATAAATAAAAAAGCACGTTCTCATAAGGCGTATAAGGCGGGGGAGCTCAAGACGTCGGGAGCGTTTTCCGCTCTTCTCCATAAAGAGATAAAGTTCTTCCTCGGGAGACCCATGTATATCATGAACGCGGGTACGGGGATCATATTTATGGTGGTGATCGCTGTAGGCGCGGTCGTAAAGCAGGATTATTTCCTTACTGCGATCGCCGGCTTCGGAATACCCGATACGCGCTTTGTATATCCTTACTTTGTTATCGGTATACTTACGATGTGCGTTTCGATGGTGTTTATTTCCGCGCCGTCGATAAGTCTCGAGGGTAAAAATCTTTGGATAGTTAAATCCATCCCCGTTCCGTCCGCGACCGTTTTAAAAGCAAAGATCGCTTCACATATCGTTATCTGTCTCCCGTTTATTGTTGTTTCGTCTGTTATCATGGCGATATTTTTAAGGATGAGGGTAGATACGCTTTTATTATCGTTCCTTCTTCCCTTGGGCGTCACGGTCTTTTGCGCGGTATTCGGGGTCTTTATCAACCTGAAATTCCCGAAATTCGACTGGATAAACGAGGTTACGGTCGTTAAACAGAGCCTTTCGGTCATGCTCACGATGCTGGCGTCACTTATACTTATCATTATGCCGCTGTTTGTCTCGTCGCTTATCGTTATCAATCTGTTTTCGGGATACCTTCCTCCGCTGCTCTTCGCGTTTTTTGTTTACACCTTGATCTTGTCCGCCGTTTTCTATTCGGTATTGATGAAAAAAGCGGAAAAAAGATTTTTCGAGCTGCAATAAGAGAAAATAAAAAAGGATCGGCGAATAGAGGCTTTGCCTCACGCCGATCCTTTTTTATAAGGTTCATTCCAGCATCGATTTAAGCTTGAAGGGGCAGTCGGTTATAAGTCCGTCAACGCCGCAATCTATCAGCCTCGACGCCTCCTGAAGAGTGTTGACCGTCCATGCGTTTACCTTTATCCCCATTTTATGCGCCTTATTCACCATGCCCTTGCTGACGTATGACATATGCGGATGCACCGCGTCGCAGTGTATCTTTTTGGCGAGCTCGAGCGGGAACGGCAGTCTGTCGCGCAGGAAATTTCCGGGGAACGGATAAAGAAGCGCAGTCTGACATTTCGGGTCGGTGTTTTTGGCCATGATGAGCACGTTTTCGTCAAAGCTCGAAATGAGCAGCTTATCAAAAAGACCGTATTCCTTCGCTTTCTCGATGGTCTGACGCGCTAACGCGGCATTGTTGATCTTGCTCGACTTAATTTCGATGTTGATCACTTTTATTTCCGTCCTTTTAAGGAAGATGAGAAGATCCTCGATAGTCGGGATCCTGACGTTTTTAAATTCGGGCATGAAATATGAGCCGAAATCGAGCGTCAAAAGCTGACTTAAAAGGAAGTCGCCGATCTTGCCGCTGCCGTCGGACGTCTTATTGACGGTATAGTTATGGCAAAGGACTATTTTTTTATCCTTTGTCATATGTATGTCCGTCTCGATGCCGTCGGCGTTGTATTCACACGCCTTGATAAATGCCGGCATCGTATTTTGCGGAGCTACTCTGTTTGCGCCTCTGTGGGCGATGATAAGTATATCGTTCATCCAAAACATTCCTTTTGAAAGAGAATAGTAAAAGGATACGCGGTAAAACCGTATTCGGCCGTTTCTCAGACGTTGAAGCGGAAGAGTACGATATCGCCGTCGCGCATCACGTATTCCTTGCCCTCGCTTCTGACAAGGCCCTTTTCCTTGGCGGCTGCCATCGTTCCGCATTTCATAAGCTCGTCGAACGAGATGACCTCCGCGCGGATAAAGCCGCGCTCAAAGTCCGAATGGATCTTGCCTGCCGCCTGGGGCGCCTTAGTGCCTTTTTTGATCGTCCATGCCCTTACCTCCGGCTCTCCGGCTGTAAGATAAGAGATAAGCCCCAAAAGGCTGTAGCTGCGCTGTATAAGCAGATCGAGGCCGCCCTGTTCTATTCCGAGCTCGGAGAGGAAAAGCTCTTTTTCGTCCTTATCGAGCGAAGCTATCTGTGATTCAAGCTCCGCGCAGATGGGAAGGACCTCGGCGTTTTCGGCTTTTGCTATCTCGCAGACGGCCTTATATCCGTCATTATTGTCGATGCCGCCGGTAAAATCGTCCTCGCTCAGGTTGCAGGCATAAATGACGGGCTTCGCGGTGAGAAGCGATAATTCGCTCATAAACTCTTTTTCGTCGTCGCTGATCTCGACGTTGCGCGCGCAAACGCCGTTTTCAAGCTCCTTTTTAAGACGCTTGAAAAATTCAAGCTCCTTTGCGACGGATTTATCGCCCTTCAAAGCCTTTGTGCCTCTGTCGATACGTCTGTCGAGAACGTCGAGGTCGGCGAAGATAAGCTCCAAATTTATCGTTTCAATGTCGCGGGCGGGGTCTATTCCGCCGTCGACGTGGACAATGTCGTCGTTTTCAAAACATCGCACGACGTGGATGATGGCGTCCATCTCGCGTATATGGGAAAGGAATTTGTTTCCGAGACCTTCGCCCTTTGACGCGCCCTTGACAAGGCCTGCGATATCGACTATCTCGATAACTGCGGGCGTGATTTTCTTCGGATGGTACATCTCGGCGAGCTTGTCTATTCTCGGGTCGGGAACGGAAACGACGCCGACATTCGGCTCAATCGTACAGAACGGGTAGTTGGCGGACTGCGCGCCCGCGTTTGTTATTGCGTTGAAAAGAGTGCTTTTTCCTACATTCGGAAGACCGACGATACCGAGTTTCATAATTCTGAGTCCTTTCAGATTGGTTTTTATCACATTTATCCGATTATATCATTTTATGCTTTTTAATTCAACTTCAAATCAAAAAAAGTTTTAAATATGATGAAAAAATGTCGAAAAAAGCGTTCTAAAGCAAATTTTTTCCTCCGAGTTACGATTTTCCTTGCAGTATCGGGGGCAATATACTATAATATATTCGTATAGCTGTTTTGAAGTGGCGGTGAAAACATGGCTTTGAAATACTTTTCGCGTTCCGCTATGCTTTTGGGCGAGGAAAATTTAGATATACTTTCCGAAAAACACGTTCTGATTTTCGGCCTTGGCGGAGTCGGTTCATATACGGCGGAGGCGCTTGCCCGTTCGGGGATAGGTAATATTACCGTTGTCGACAGCGATACCGTTTCCGAGACCAACATCAACCGCCAGCTGTACGCGCTTTCCTCGACTGTAGGAAAATATAAGACAGACGTCGCCGCCGAAAGGATAAAGGATATCGATCCCGACTGCGTCGTTACAAAGATAAACAAATTTTATCTGCCCGAAAACGGCGATGAATTTTTTGATACGCATTACGACTACATTGCCGACGCCATCGACACGGTCAGCGCTAAATTAGATATCGCCGTCCGCGCAAAGGAGAAAAACATTCCGCTCATTTCGTCCATGGGAACGGGCAACAAGCTCGATCCGACGCTGTTTCGCGTTTCGGACATCTACGAAACGAGCGTTTGTCCTCTTTGCCGCGTCATGAGGCGCGAGCTGAAAGCGCGGGGCGTCGATGCTTTAAAGGTCGTCTGGTCGCCCGAGCCGCCGATAAAGCCGTTTGAGACGGATGAAAAAACAGAAAAGAGGTCGCTTCCCGGGAGCGTGCCGTTCGTCCCGCCGGTCGCGGGGATACTCATGGCGCGCGAGATCGTTCTTGATTTAATTAAAACCGGCGGAAATGCAAGAAAGGAACAATTTTAAGATGAAATCACGTTTTAGTTATATAAGGGCGGTCTCTCTTTCGCTCGTCTTTATCATGCTTTTCCTGACGTTTACGTCATGTTCGGGAAAAAACAAGGGTGACGACGAGACGGAAAGTCAGCCCGACTCCGGTTATAACGGCGAATCCGTCGACATAAGCTACAACGAGCTTAAGCTGCCTTACGCGAAGTTTGATACGCTCGACCCGTTCAAGGCTGAGAGCGGAATGAACAGACAGCTTATTACGCTCCTTTATGACAGCCTTTTCCGCGTCAATAAATCATATGAGCCGGAGCCCCAGATCGCTAACAGCTATTCCATGGACGGCACCGTCCTCGAGGTCGCTGTCAAGGTTGGTCTTTCATTTTCGGACGGAAGCCCGATCACCTCGGACGACGTAGCTTATTCGTTCGACTGCGCAAAAAAATCCAAGGCATACAAAGCCCGTCTTTCAAACTTTAAGGAATGTAAACGCTTTGACGAGTACAGCGTATTTTTCGATCTTTTTTCCGTCGACCCTTACGCTCCCTCATGTCTCGACTTCCCGATAGTCAAAAACGAGACGGTACAGACGAAATATGAGAGCCTCGCCGACGTTATACCGCCGATAGGCAGCGGAAGATACGTTTTAAGCTCCGGCAACAAAGAATTACTGACGGCAAACAATTCGAGCCTCGGAAGCTTCTGGCCTCAGATATCGGGAATAAAGCTCGTCAACGTCAGCGATTCAACCGCGCTTTTCAGCAGTCTCGAAATAGGCAATATCAGCTTCGCGTTCGACGATCTCAGTAATGGCGCTTACAGGAGAGCCAACGCTGCTGAAACGGCTGAATATCAGCTCAACAATTTTGTCTTTCTCGGAATAAATCAGGATAATACCGCTTTGGCTGATCCGACGATAAGAAGAGCGCTTGCCGCCGCAATAGACCGCTCCGAAATAGTCAACACAGCCTACCAGGGACACGCCTCCGAGACGTCCGTTCCGTTTAATCCGGTATGGTACGTTCTCGATGAAGCCGGGATAGAGACCCCGAAAAAAGAAAATGCTCTTGCGCTTTTGGAGAGCGCAGGATATAACGAAATAAACACATATAAGATCAGAAACAACCGTTCAAACAGCCTTACGTTCAAGATGATTGTCAGCGGCAAAAACGAGTTTAAAATGTCCGCGGCAAGGATCATAGCGACCGAGCTTGCTAAACTCAATATCCATGTGACCGTCGCGGCGCTCTCGTCCGAAAGCTTTTTAGAGGAATATGAGCTGTCGCATTTCGATCTTTGTATCGGTGAAATAAATCTGACGCCCAACATGAGCCTTGCTCCGTTTTTCCGTGAAGGCGGAGCGGCTTCAAAGGGCATTTATTCCGAATCAGCGGCGGACGCGTATAACTCATTTATCATCGGTGAAACGGGCATAAATGATTTTATCGCCGCGTTCAATAAGGATATGCCGTTTATACCGCTTTGTTTCAGAAAGGGCGTCGTCGCCTGTGAAAACGATATCAAGGGCGCAACCGACGCGGGCACGAACGATATCTACGGCAACATCGAAGACTGGACGTTTGAACAGATCGCTCAGTAAAGGCACAATATGATTATGTTATCAGGACGGAGGAATTATCATGATCGGTTTTGAAAATCATCTCGGAACAATATCAATTTCGCCCGAATACTTTTCAAATTTAATCGGACACGTCGTTTCGTCATGCTTCGGAGTTGCGGGGATGGCGAACAGCAATGCCCGTCAGGGACTGCGTTCCTTCATTTTCAGACATATCTCATATATCGACAAGGGCGTGTCGGTGCGCAGCGAGGGAGGCGGTCTTTATATCGACCTCCATATTATCGTGACATACGGCCTCAATATCTCGGCGGTCGTGAACAGCATCATAAATAAGGTGCGTTATACCGTCGAGGATATTACGGGGCTTGACGTGTGCAAGGTCAATGTATTTGTCGACGGAATGATAGAATGACGTCGGCAGGGGGTGTAAGAAATTGATATCCGGTAAAATGATCCGTGACGCCGTAATTTCGGCTTCAAATAACGTAAGCAGGCACAAGAGTGAGATAGACGCTTTAAACGTCTTTCCCGTGCCGGACGGCGATACGGGAACTAATATGTCGATGACCCTGAGATCGGCGGCAAGAGAGGCGTCCGTATTTTCGGACGATATAGATATATCCGAGGCGTCTGAGAGGATAGCCTCAGCCCTTTTAAGGGGAGCGCGCGGAAATTCCGGCGTTATCCTTTCGCTTATATTCAGGGGCATGTCAAAAAATTTCAAAAAGAAGACGGACGCCGACGGAAAAGGCCTTGCCGCCGCATTTGTCGGAGGCAAGGAATCGGCGTACAAGGCGGTCATGAAGCCGACGGAGGGCACGATCCTGACCGTAATAAGAATAGCTTCCGAATACGCCGTGAGAGCATCCAAAAAGAACAACGATTTTTTGTTCGTCATGGAGGAAGCGTATAAGGGGAGCAAAAAAGCTCTCGCCGAGACGCCGGACATCCTTCCCGTGTTAAAGAGCGCGGGAGTCGTCGACGCCGGCGGGCAGGGACTTGTCTATGTTTTTGAAGGCTTTTTGAGCGTTTTAAAGGACGGAGTTATTATCGGCGATACCTCATCGCCGCAGTCGGAAGACGCCCCTCAAACGCATCTTGTCGCCGCGGGAGAAGCCCTCAGCGACATCAAATATACTTACTGTACCGAATTTCTTATCGACAAAGATAAAAAGAAAAACAATAATCCGCTTCAGCTTAAATCTTATCTCGAATCGGTCGGAGACTGCGTCGTCGTCGTTGACGACGACGATATAATAAAAGTCCACTGCCATTCAAATGAGCCGGGCAACGTCCTCCAGAACGCGCTTGGATACGGTCCTCTTATCAGTATTAAAATAGAAAACATGAAAGAACAGCACAGGCACGCCTCGTGGGGAGCCGTTGCGGGCGAAAAAACGAATGAAGGTAAAGCCCGAGACAAGACCCGGATCGAAGCGAAAACGGCTGAAAAGATCGAGCCGGCAAAGGCAGAAAAGCCGTTCGGGATGGTAGCTGTCGCTTTCGGAAAAGGCATTAGAGATATGTTTTACGACATAGGCGTCGATAAAGTCGTTGAGGGCGGACAGACGATGAATCCGAGCACTGACGATATTTTTGCGGCTGTCCAAGGCGTTCCTGCGGAGCATGTATTTATTTTGCCGAACAATAAAAACATAATCATGGCGGCGGAGCAGGTCGCGCCGCTGACCGAAAAAAAGATCAGCGTTCTCAACACAAAGACCATTCCCCAGGGAATAACTGCCGCGCTCAATTTTGACAGCGCTCTTTCATCCGAGGATAACCACATGGCGATGATGACTGCAGCCGAAAAAGTCGGAACGGGCAGCGTCACCTTTGCCGCGCGTGACAGCGTGATAGACGGTCAGAAAGTCAAAGAAGGCGAGATACTCGGCATGGAAAACGGCAGGATAACCGTCATAGATCCGTCCGATATCGAGGCGGTCGCTTATAAAATCGCGAAGCGCCTCTTCCGTAAAAACTTATCTTCGCTTATAACTGTTTATTACGGCGAGGGGATAGATGAGGAAAGAGCCGAAAAGCTCTGTAACACACTTAGGTCTAAATTCGGCTCCGAAGCCGACGTTGAAGCGGTAAACGGAGGACAGCCCGTATATTACTATATTATTTCTGTTGAATGATGAAGCTTGATACTGATATTCAATTTTTAAAAGGCGTCGGTGAAAAGCGCGCAAAGCTTTTAAATAAGCTTGGCGTGTTTTCCGTCGGCGACCTTTTGCGTTTTTATCCTCGCACATATGAGGATATGAGTAAAATAAAAAAGATAAGTCAGGCACAGATAGGAGAAGTCTGCTGTATTAAAGCCATAGTCGACAGGACGCCGAAGGAAAGTAGGATAAGAAAGGGCCTTACCATCTATAAGACGGACGTCACCGACGGCGAAAGCATAATGCAGATAACGATCTTTAACAGCAAGTATGCCGCCGAAAAGCTCAAAGAGGGAGAAGAATTTTTGTTTTTCGGAAAGATAACGGGCACGCTCTGGAAAAAAGAGATGAACTCTCCCGAATTCATAAAGGCCGAGGGAGGGGACAGGATTCGCCCGATATATCCCCAGACGGAGGGGCTTTCCTCAAGGACTATTGAGCGGCTTATGAAGACGGCGCTTCTTAATACCGAGGGAGAGCTAAAAGAGATCCTGCCTCAGAAAACACGCGACAGATATTATCTCTGCAATATAAACGACGCCGTCAATAACATTCATTTCCCGAAGGACGGCGACTATCTTTCATACGCGAGAAGACGGCTCGTATTTGAGGAATTTTACATTCTTCAGCTAAGTCTTATGCTCATAAAGTGTTCCGGAAGAGGAAAGACGAGCGCTGTAATAAAAGACGATTTCTCCGAAGAATTCATTTCTGACTTGCCGTTCACAATGACCGGAGCGCAGGAAAGGTCGGTCGGAGAGATCGTAAACGATATGAAAAACGACGTCCCGATGAACAGGCTCCTTCAGGGCGACGTCGGCTCCGGCAAGACCGCCGTTGCCGCCGCAGTCATCTACACGGCTGTTAAAAACGGTTTTCAAAGCGCGTTGATGGCCCCGACGGAGATACTTGCGAAACAGCATTATAAGACCTTTGAAACTCTCTTTAAGGGTACGGGGATAAATTTTGCTCTTATGACCGGCTCGACGAAGCAGTCCGAAAAAAACGAGATAAAAGAAAAGCTGAAAACGGGCGAGATAGGTTTTATCATAGGGACTCATGCGCTTATTCAGGACGACGTGGTTTTCAGTAACTTAGGACTTGTCATTACCGATGAACAGCACCGCTTCGGCGTTAAACAGAGAGCGGCGCTGAACAGTAAGGGTGACAATCCGCATGTGCTCGTAATGTCAGCGACGCCTATCCCGAGGACGCTTGCGCTGATGATCTACGGCGATCTCGACATATCCGTGCTCGATGAGCTGCCGCCCGGCAGAAAAGAGGTCGTGACATATTATGTCACCGGCGACAAGAGGCCGAGAGTGTATTCATATATCAAAAAATATCTTGACGCGGGATTTCAGGGCTACGCCGTCTGCCCTCTTATCGAGGAGGGCGAGAGCGAAATTGCCGCCGCTGAGGATTATGCCGAGGGACTGAGAAAGGGAGCCTTCATGGGATATTCCGTCGGGCTTCTTCACGGAAGAATGACTCCCGCCGAAAAAGAAAAGGTCATGGACGATTTTGTCGGCGGGAAGATACAGCTTCTTGTTTCGACGACCGTTATCGAGGTCGGCGTCGATGTGCCGAACGCCGTTATAATGCTTGTCGAAAACGCCGAGCGCTTCGGACTGTCTCAGCTTCATCAGCTAAGGGGCAGGATAGGCAGGGGAAGCGAAAGCTCCGTTTGTATCCTTATTTCCGACGCCGGAAACGGCGAAGCCAAAAGAAGACTTGAAATAATGACAAAGACGTCCGACGGATTTAAAATAGCCGACGAAGATCTTAAAATGAGAGGACCGGGAGACTTTTTCGGCTCAAGACAGCACGGCTTGCCGGAGCTTAGGATCGCCGATATGATGACGGATACTCAGCTTTTGTTTGAGTCAAACAAGGCGGCGGCAGAAACGCATAAAGATGATCCTCGGCTCAAAAAGCCGGAAAATGCCGAGCTTCGCAGGGCTGTTGCGCGGCTGTTTCAAAAATTACGCGGTTGACATGTGTTTTCACTTAATGTATAATATTTTTTAATTATTTGACAAACGGAAAGAGGTGAGATGTTTTGGGCAAAGGATCGGACAGAGATGAACAGCGCCGTTCACATAATCCTTTTCTCTATATCTATAAAAACATTTCACTTCTGGGAATGTATTCGTCCCATTATTTCGTTAAGATAATGCGAGCGATCTTCCGCCGGATAGGAAGACCGATAAAATATATTTTCGCCTGGTTAAGAGTATTCGTTATCTTCATTGACCGATTCGGATTTAAGTCGGTAAGGGCGTTTTCCGAAGAGTGGAGATACCTGAAAACAGAAGTCCGCTCCGCACGGAAATACATCAGACAAGCTTCAAAAAATAAGTCCGTCTCCGTTTTTTCGGTCATCAATCACTATATTTTCAAGGGCTTAAGGCGGCATAGGGGATTATTCAAAAGCGTCGTCAATACAGCGCTCCCCGTTATCGCCATTATCGCGCTTCTCATAACGACAAATTATTGGAACGGCTTGACCTACGCGCTTGAGGTCATCTATAAGGACAAGCCCATAGGATATATCTCAAATGAGTCAGTATACCTCGAATCGAGGAACCTTGCCGCCGACAAGCTGGCGATTGGCTTCGGAAAGGACAATACGGAGAACATCCTCGGTACTCCGCAATATTCGCTCGTGCTCGTCTCGGTAAACGAGCTTGACGACGTTTCGACGCTTTGCGACAACATGTTGAACGCCTCGGACGCCAACATCACCAACGCCTGCGGAATATATATCGACGGCGAATTTCTCTGTTCGGTAAAAAATGAAAACGACGCGAGAAGCGTCTTTAACTCCATCCTCTCAAAACAAGAGGTCGTCGGAAACGAAAAGGTCGGTTTCGTTGAAGAGATAAAATATGTCCAGGGACTTTATCCCGATAACCCCAATACAATGTGGGACGCCGGAAAGCTCGAGCGTGTTCTCGCTTCTTCTAAGAAGGGCGAGGAGTCATATATCGCCCAATACGGCGATTCGTTCTCGAGCATTGCCGCCGCAAACGGACTTACCGTCTCCGAATTAAAGGCGATGAATCCGTCGCTCAGCAACGGTATCATGGTCGGCGACAGGGTAGTCATATCACAGCAGGTGAACTACGTAAGAGTCAAGGTCGTAAAGACCGAGCAGTCGTTCAGCGACGTAAAATATAACACTATCGTTACTTATAACCCAAATCTTTTCCAGGGCGATACGCGTGTTATAAGAAAGGGCGAAAACGGTAAGGATATCGTTACGACACAGATAACTTATATCAACGGAGTCGTATATTCAAAGAATGTTATCGCCCGTACGCGCGTCACGGAGCCTACGGATGAAAAGGTCGAAAAAGGAACAAAATCCACGTCTGTCAGAAGTTCTGCATACGGAAGCTATAATCTCTCCGTTTCAAACAGCGGCTTTGTATGGCCGGCTCCGACTGCGCGTGCGATAAGTCAGTATTTCGGCCACAACGGTCATAAGGGCATCGACATAACGACGAGCGGAGCAAGCGGAAGAGTCATCGTCGCGGCGGCGGCAGGCGTCGTCGAGGTCGCGGGCTCGACGGGTAACAGCTACGGTCAACAGGTCGTTATCAATCACGGTAACGGTATCGTAACACGTTACGCGCACTGTCTCTACGGTTCGATCTCGGTAAGACCCGGTCAGCGCGTTTCGGCGGGACAGGCGATCGCGAGAATAGGCTCGACCGGAAACTCCACCGGCCCGCACCTTCATTTCGAGGTCATAAGAAACGGATATCTCGTAAATCCGCTCAACTATGTATCGAGATAAAAATTAGAGATAAATAATGCCTCCGTCAGCGAAGTTGACCGGTAGATAGATGTAAAGGCTCCCCTGTGTAAGGGGAGCTGGCAGCCGTAAGGCTGACTGAGGGGTTGTTTTGTTTTTTTGACAACCACTCCGTGTTCCTTGTAAAAATTCACATCGCGGTTAGTCAATGGAACGCCGAGGGCGGCGTTCCCTACAAATGTCATATAAAAACGAGCAGACAGCGCGAAATCACGTTGTCTGCCTTTTTGTTTTTAAACTGTTAATCTTCCGGTCGGGATTAAAACTTAAAAATTACATCGCTCTGTCTGCTCGACTTGTCAGCGGGCACTGCCTACCCGCCGGTCTATCTTGCTATCTTCTTTATCTTCACGGTACATTTTGCCGAATTGAGGTACGAATTTTTTCGGCACTTTGAAAGCTCGGTCCGTCCCGCCTCGTTTCTCGTATATACCGGAATGAATTTTCCGAGATAGCCTTTGAGATCGCGTGAGAACTTCTCCGCGTTCTCTTTTTTAGTACCTATTGCGGACGGACATGAAAGGCTCGTATAATACTGCTTTCCGGAAAATCCTTCCTTTATCACAACATATCGTGGATCCTCGATAGCGGAAAACGTCTCGGCGATCGCGCGGGCAAAAACCTTTTTGTCGTGAGCGGACGCGGCTCTTATCGAGCAGTATATCTTTTTAGAAGAGCCTTCGGTAAATTCCGTTATCTCAGGCTCCGTTTCGCTCTTGTCGACTGCGCCGATCTCTTTAAGCGATCTTGCGACGCATTTTGAGACAGAAGATATATTGCGCTTTTCATCCGTGCTGTTTTTGATATATTTCACATTTTTAAGAAGATTAACAAGAAGTATCACCGGAACGACGATCAGCAGCGCCGTAAGGATAAATCCGAAAAATCCGTGCGCATTTGATTTTATCCTGAGAATAAGCAATAGCAGCATCAGTAAACCGTCGAGGAAGGCTATGAACTTGTTTTTTCCTACTCCGTTTTTCGGAGCGGCGGGATTTGTTATCTCGGCAACGTCAAGCACTTCGGGGTGCTTTGAGCCGTGGAGCGACTTTATCCAGTTTTCGGCTGTCTTTGTTCTGTTCGCCGCTTCATGGAGCATAGCGCCGTTTATCCTCTCGATCCCGCTTTTGTCAAACGGCGGAGTGATAACATCGAGCCTGTCTGTTCCGCTTTCGACCGTTTCAAAATTGTAAGCGGGAGCGAGAAAACAGTCGAACCGCTTCTTCAGCGTCTCGTAATCGCTGCCGTAAATTTTTTTATCATCGTATAAAATTTCTTTATAAAGCGCTCTGTCCTTCTCGTTGTCGGCGCTGACCGTCGGCTCTACCGTCACAAGATGCCAGATATTCGATACCTTGTCGGGGTCGTTGTAGTCTGTCCTTATCGCCCTTCCTCTCATCTGATTTGAAAGCATGAACGAACCGACAAAGCTCGCGAGGATAAGCGAATTTATACATGGACTGTCCCAGCCCTCGCCCAAAAGCGATTTTGTGCCTATAAGTACATTGATAAGTCCCTTTTGAAAAGCCGAAGTTATGACCGCTACTTTGTTTTTATTTGAGCCTGATAGAATTATTTCGGAGTGGTATGTGTTTTCGATCTTTTTAAGCGAATACGCGACGTTCATCGCTTTGGCGACTTCACATATCTCATCGGAGGACTCGTCGGGGATCATGACCATACTGCCTGAGAGCATCGCCGTTTTAACGCCTTCGGGACAACTCCTGCGGACCGATTCAAATATCGGTACAGTTCCCATGGAGGTTATTTCCTCGTTTGTTCCGACAAGCTTCATCATGTCCCGCTTGATATAGTCGGTCAAAATGAGCATCCGAAGCTTTTTACCGAGCGCGGCGCTTTCTGCTTTAACAATTTCGTTTATTCCGTAAAGCTTTCCCGTGGAGGAAATGAGCTGTTTAGTGATCTTGTCTGTCGTTATAAGACAGACCTTATTTTTTTCGATAAGTCCCGACGCGGACAGGCGTGAGCGTATTTCCTCGGAAATTTCGTCCGAAAACAGAGCGGGATCGCCGATTATGAAGTTAAACGCGTCCTCGGCCTTAAAGAGGTCATATCTCAGATCGGACGTCTCGATACATGCTTCCGCCGCAAATTTTCGCGGTATCTCGAGCCCTGCGCGGTTTATGCAGGCCGCCAAAGCGTAGAACGACGATAAATTGTCGCTTATCGTATCGGCGTGTTTTTCGGGATCGAGGAAAACCGGAGAATTTGTGACAATATCATTCATTATCCCGCTTCGGATGATGATTTCGGCTGTTTTCGCACCTTTTATCTTATGGCTTTCGGAGACACTGAGTTCATCTTCGGTAGGGTAGGAGAAAAAGACAAAATCCTGATGCGGGCAGAGCGTTTTTTGTATGACGAGCTGGGGAACGAAAATTTCCTCGTCGATCTCGCCGCAGAGCGAAATATATCTGTTCCATTGGACGCGTGTGCTGTCATACGGAGGAGTCGCCGTAAGAGCTATTATGGTGACGCTGCTTTTGACCGTTTCGATGAATTTTTCGAGCGCCTTCTGCCATTCGCTTTTAAGATGGTGCGCTTCATCGAGACAGATCGTCTTGATCCCGGCTGTTTTCAAAAGAGCGAAAATATCAAACTGCGTATAGTCCTCGACGACGTTTTCGGAAAACTCATCCTCGTCGTTTTCGCCGTCGGATATCTGTTTTGAGACTGCCGCGTGGAGAGATTGATACGTTACGGACGTTATAAGCGAAGGACTTTTAAGATCGTACGAGACGTAATCGTCGATGTTTTCGCCCTTCGGAAGAAATTTTTCGCAAAATCTTTCGCCCCACTGCTGGCGGATGGTGACGCTCGGAGACAGAACGAGCGCGGGCGACTTTAAACGGCATATGAGTTCAAGTCCCAAAACGGTCTTTCCGCTCCCGGGCGCCGCTACGATATGTATTTTTCCGTCGCGCAGATGCTTTTGCGCCCTGTCGAGAACGCCCTGCTGATAGTCCCTGAAGGTGCCCGCAAATTTTACTTTATTAAAGTTTTTCGTATTTATCACGCCTTTAAAGACTTCTTTTGAAAATCGGTAAAATTATTATATATTATTTAAAAACATTTTACAACATAAAACGCGGATGAATTTCCGAACTCGGAAATAATTATATATAATCTTTGTTTTTTCCGCAAATATTATCGTCTTAAACGGTCAAATTATAATTGCGCCGTTAAGCTGCGGCGTAAAAAAACGGTTTTGCATCGGAGGTGAGATCTGAAAGCCGTTGATAATGATAGTCTTCCTGTTGCGATGAGCTATGAGATTAAAACCGGCCCTGCGAAAATCATATCGGAGGTCGACGAAAACGGCGCGGCATACTATGACGTTGAAATCGAAAAAGTCTTTCAGAACACCGACACACATCAAAAAAACATGGTGATAAAGGTAGTCGACAGCGACCTGATACGCAAAACCGGAGGAATAGTCCAGGGAATGAGCGGAAGTCCCATAATCCAGAACGATATGATAGTCGGCGCGGTCACCCATGTTTTTATAAGCGATCCGCTGAAGGGATACGCGATCTTCGCGCAAACGATGGTAAAAACGGAAAGAGATCATTTTGAGCAAAACAGCCTTCCGAAGGCCTCATAACTCGTCTGTTTTTGCCGAAAAACGACGCCGCGCTCCGTGTAAGAACGAAGCGCGGCGTCAATTATAGCGTAAAGAAAATAACTTTACAGGACTGTTTCGCCAAAAACAGTGTAAAGCAAATCACTTTACAAACAATCAAAGTCCTTCAAACGTGAGTTCGGGAAATTCGCCCGCGAGATGTGAGTGGTCGTTGTGATAAACGAGCGCAACATCCTCGTAAGGGCCGGTGCCTTTCTTGAAAAATATTATCTTAGTAACGCCCGTATTAAAATAGCAGGGGTCGAATATCTCTTTTTCGGTAAGTCCGAGAGACGCGAAAAAGAGGAACG
>JAILLJ010000039.1 GCA_024693205.1 Clostridiales bacterium
GCGAATTGCGAAGCAAGATTTTTCGTCAGGTTGTACAAAAAGATCGAAGATTTGCTGTCGCAAGTCAAGAGATTTTTGTGCAGCATGACGGAATAAGATTCAAGCAAGGCGTGCGCCGCGATTTGTGCGGTGTTGCCTTAATTATTTTTATATTGTTCCTTATTCCGATCCGTTTTTCATTTTACGAGAAAACAGAAAAACTGCCAGAACGATCATCACCGCGGCATATCCGACGACCCAGTAAAGGTCGGGAAAGATGTCGCCGTAATTTCCGGCGACCGCCGCGCGCGCAGCGTTCACAGCGTGTATGAAGGGCAGGAGCTCCGCCGCCTTTTTAAAACCGCCCCCGACAAGCTCGATATCGAACCATGTCCCGCTCATCCAGCCGCAAACGTTTGTGAGAAGCGCTCCGCACACGCCTCCGACCTGTTTGTCGTTAAGGAACGTTCCGCAAAGAAGCCCTATCCCGATGAACAGGATGTCGGTCGGTATCAGAACGGCGATCGCGAGAAGCACACCTGCCGTAAGCTTCATTTTTAAACAAAACGCAACGACGAAGCATAATATCGACTGCAGCAGCGAAATCGGAAAAAGCGGCAGGATATATCCGGCGATAAAATCAAACGGCGTCAGCGGCGACGTAAAAAGCCGCATCATAAAAGACGTCGTCCTGTCCTTCGAGATAAGAAGTCCCGAAAACAGCGCGATGAACGAAAGTCCGAAAACAGCCACGCCCGGAGCGAGCCTTTCGATGGCAAAAAGATCGACCGGGATATGCGCCTGTATCGCCGACATAAGAAGTATCAGCAGTATCGGAAAACCGATCCCGAAAAACACGGTCAGTTTATCTCTTGTTATCTCTTTAAAATTTCTTGACGCAAATGCTCTCATTTTCATTTTTCAGCGCCCCCGTTCTTTTTTGCGAGAGATATGAACGCATCCTCAAAGTTATCTTCTCCCGACTTTTCGATAAGCTCTTTGGCTGTCCCGACGGCGGTAAGACGTCCCTCGGTAAGTATACCTATCCTGTCGGAAAGCGCCTCGGCCTCTTCGAGATAATGCGTAGTAAGTATAACTGTCATCTTTCCCTTGAGCTCCTTTATGACCGACCAAAGCTCCCTTCTCGCTATGACGTCAAGTCCCAACGTAGGCTCGTCGAGAAACAGCACGGACGGCTCCGTTATGAGCGCCATGGCTATGCTGAGGCGCCTTTGCCATCCGCCCGAAAGCGTTCCCGCCTTTTTCTTTTCCACACCTTCGAGACCGTATTTTTTTAACGCCGCTTCCGTTTTTGCGGCGGCGTCCTGTTTTCCGACGCCGTGAATGCCGAGCATCAGCTGAAGGTTTTCGCGGACGGAAAGGTTTTGGGCCACCGCCGTCTCCTGCGGCGAAACGGAGATGAGCGTTTTGACCTTTTCTCTTTCGGACAAAATATCATGTCCCATTATTTCGGCGCTCCCGCCCGTCGGCAATATAACGCATGACAGCATCTTTATGAGCGTCGACTTACCCGCTCCGTTCACGCCGAGAAGAGCGAAAAGCTCGCCCTCGTTTACCGTTAGGGACAAACCGTCGACAGCTACAGCGTCCTTATATTTTTTTGAGATCGCTTCTGTCTTGATCGCATACATCTCATTCATCCCCTTTTCTTATATCCCGCACGTTCCTTGCGAAAGCGTCTTCGCCGCTGACTCCGTTTTCAAACGCGGCGTCGACAATATTTTCAAAGAAGGCGATCTTGTTTATCGCTATACCCCTGTCGACGTCGGCAACGAGGATAAGCGTTTCTCCCGACGATATATCAAACATATCGCGCACTTCCTTCGGTATCACCACCTGACCCTTGGGGCCTACCTTTACGCTGCTCATGAATTTTCCCTTCGGAAACATCGGCTTATTATCCATAATTCCCTCCAAAAGTAAGAAAAGTATAACTTGTATAACTAATTATACTCATTTCCACGAAAAAGTCAATATGTTTGAAAAAATTTCCTTGTGTCGGCATAAAAAAGAAAACCGTGCCCATACTTCATTTTGTAAAGACACGTTGAAAGGACGTTGATATTTATGAAAAAAATAAAAATGATCGAGGCCGCGCTGCTTTGCGCGCTGATAATTTCACCCGCGGTGAGCGTCGGAAGGTTTTACCGGGGCTGCAAAAACGTCGAGGAAAACGTCGTTCGCCTCCACGTAATAGCAAATTCCGACTCGGCGAGTGATCAAAAGATAAAGCTTCTCGTCCGCAACGCCGTTCTTAATAACGGAGCCGAAATATTCGGCGAAAGCAGCAGCGCCGAGGAAGCGCTCGAAAAGCTGAAGCTGAAGACGGACGAGATCAAAAAAACAGCCGACGAAACGCTTATCGGATGCGGCGCATCATACCGCTCCGAAGCCGTCGTCGGCGAAGAATATTTTAACACGCGCTCCTACGGCGATATCACTCTGCCGGCGGGACGTTACAGAGCCGTCAGGATAATCCTCGGCAGCGGAGAAGGTCACAACTGGTGGTGCGTGATGTTTCCGCCGCTCTGTCTCCCCGCCGCCGAAAAGGACGTCCCGGTCGACGCCTATCTCGACAAAAGCGGAGTCAATGTCGTAAGAAGCGATCAGGGTTATGAGATAAGATTTAAAATAGTCGAGGTGTTTGAAAAAATGAGGAATAAAGTCAAGGATCAATAATCCTCAAAGATAAGATTCATGTCGACGTTGGCGTCTATGCCGTCGACCTTACCGTTTGACGCGTACTGCCAGATCGAAAAATCATACGGGAAGGTGTTTTCCTTTGTATACAGCGCGAGCCACAGTCCGTATTCGGACGCCTTGACCACGTCGATGTCGCCGGTGAGCCATGCGCTGTTGCCGTAGATAAGCGCCTGATATCCTCCCGAAAGGACGGCGTCGCAAAAAGCCGAAGCGACTGCCGTCTTTTCTTCTTTTGTAAGGCCGTCTATCCTGTCGCCGCTTGTAACATATTCCATATCAAAGACTATGGGAAGCTCGACGGCGTATTTGCCTGCCTGCTTTAAGGTGTATTCGGCCTCTTCCTTCGCTTCGCTCTCGTTTATCGCCTGTGAAAAGAAGTATACGCCCGTCTTTATCCCCGCAGTCGACGCGCCCCTCATGTTGGCGTCGAATTTTTTGTCAAGATTGATGATCCCCGACATGTATCCGCGGTATCCGACCCTTATAAAGGCGTATTTGACGCCGTCGTCCCTGACCTTTTTCCAGTCGATATCGCCCTGATGCTCGGAGACGTCGATACAAAGGGATGCGCGCACCTCGCCGTCGCTGTAATAGTATCTTCCGTCTTTGTCAGTAAGACGGCTCCAATCGTATTTACAGCTTTCGGCTGTCGCCTCCGAGATCTCCGTCTCGGTTTCGCTTTCTCTCTTTCCCTTGCCGAAAAGCGAAACGCATATCAAAACAGCGATAACGATAAGCAGCGCGGCAAGGATGACCGCCTGCTTTTTATTTTTTAAAAACATAACGACATTCTTCAACATCTTTTTCTCCGTATCTTTAGCTTAGGACTTTATTTTACCACATATCGTTTGTTTTTTCAATCGTCCGAAGCATTGTTTTTCTGCTCCCGAAGACCGCCTCGGCAGCTCTCATTTCGACTGTTTCGCTTGACTTTTTTCTTACACTGTGGTAACATAAGAAAAAAATGATAGGAGATATTAAAATGAAAAACAAAGTTTTGGCAGTCATGCTCGCAGTCATCATCGCAGTCCTCACCTTCGGCTTTGCCGGATGTAAAAACGCTTCTTCAAACGCCGCCGCGTCCGATTTCGACGCCATCAAGTCAAGCGGAAAGCTCGTTATCGGTATAACGATCTTTGATCCCATGAACTATTACGCCGAGGACGGCGTAACTCTTACCGGATTCGACACCGATTTTGCAACGGCCGCTTGTGAAAAGCTCGGCGTAACGCCCGAATTCCAGATCATCAACTGGGAAACAAAAGAGATCGAGCTCAACGCGAAGAAGATCGACGTTATCTGGAACGGATTTACCGTAACGGAAGAGGGAAAACAGAACATCGACTTCACAAACTCCTATATGTTCAATAAACAGTGCGTCGTAGTCAAGGCCGAAAACGCCGACAAATATCAGTCGACAGCCGATCTTGACGGACTTTCGGTCGTAGCCGAAAAAGGCTCCGCCGGTGAAGACGCCATCCAGGGCGACGAATTCCTTTCAAAGAACTATACGTCGGTACAGGCACAGACCGATACGCTCCTCGAAGTTAAATCCGGAACCGCCGACGCCGCCGTACTCGATTACGTCATGGCAAAGGCGTCCGTAGGCGACGGAACGAGCTATTCCGATCTCGCTATCGTAGAAGGCATCGACCTCGCATATGAGGAATATGCCATCGGCTGCAGAAAGGGCTCCGACCTCGATGAAAAGCTCAACGACGTAATGGCTGAGCTTGTCGCCGACGGAACTATAGAAACGATCGCCGAAAAATATGACCTTACCGCAAACCTTATCACGAAATGATTTCCGAACAATAATACTACGGAACCTCTGAAATATTCGACGCATTCGGATCGCGAGGAGAATTTTCAGAGGCGACTATTACAAAAAAGGGCGGCGTTCGCTCATAAGAGCTTTTGCCGTACGGTCGTTTGTTTATGAGTTTTTCCGCTGTAACGCTCCGTCTTTTAGACGGCTTTCAAGCTACGCTTTTTATATTCTTTGTTACGCTTTTCGCCTCTCTTCCTCTCGGAATGGTCATCACAGCCTGTTCGATGTCAAAGTTCAAACCGCTCCACTGGCTGACGAGGACCTTCGTCTGGATAATCAGGGGCACTCCGCTTATGCTCCAGGTCATCGTGGTGTTTTTCGGCCCCGGACTTATCTTTGACGTCCAGATGCGTTCAAGGATGACCGCCGTGCTTGTGGCGTTCATCATAAATTACGCAACATACTTTTCCGAGATATACCGCGGAGGGATCGAAAGCATCCCCATAGGTCAGCATGAAGCGGGGCAAGTCCTCGGAATGTCAAAACGACAGATATTTTTCAGGATCGTTTTGCCGCAGGTGATAAAGCGTATCGTACCGCCCATGGGCAACGAGATAATCACTCTCGTAAAGGACACCTCGCTTGCCAACATCATCGCGGTGATCGAGCTTGTTATGGCGGCTAAAACGATCGTCAGCAATGAGCATATCATCTGGCCGCTCTTCTACATAGGCGTTTTCTACCTGCTCTTCTGCGGCGTGCTCACGATACTGTTCAATTTCATCGAAAAGAAGCTCAACTACTATAAGGGTTGATTCGGATATCACATATTTTATTTACGATCCTTCTGTAATACTCGGAGATTTTTAAATGAATATTCTTGAAATAAAGAACCTACATAAAGCATTCGGCAGCAACGTCGTTCTCAAGAACATCTCGATGAGCGTTTCCAAGGGCGAGGTCGTTTCGATAATCGGCCCCTCCGGCTCCGGAAAGTCGACGCTCTTACGGTGCGCCACAACGCTCGAAGTACCCGATTCGGGTGAAATAAAATACTTTGACGACTTCCTCATCAGGACGGAAAACGAAAAAACAGTCTACGCCGATAAAGACGTCTTAAAGAAGATCCGCCATCACTTCGGTCTCGTCTTTCAGAATTTCAATCTGTTCCCCCACCTGTCGGTGATGCGTAATATCACGGAAGCGCCGATAATAGTCGACGGGAAATCAAAAAAACAGGCCGAGAGCGAGGCTATGGAGCTTCTTAAAAAAATGGGGCTTTCCGACAAAGCCGACGCCTACCCGTGCGAGCTTTCCGGCGGTCAGCAGCAGCGTGTCTCGATCGCGAGAGCTTTGGCGCTGAATCCCAAGATACTCTTTTTTGACGAGCCTACGAGCGCGCTCGATCCCGAGCTTACGGGAGACATACTCCGCGTTATAAGGGAGCTTGCCAAGGAGCATATGACGATGGTGATAGTGACCCACGAAATAGACTTCGCGCTCCATGTCTCCGACCGCGTCGTTTTCATGGCCGACGGATATATCGTCGAGGAGGGCGCTCCCGAGGACGTCATCAACAATCCGTCCAACGAGCGTACCAAGTCATTCTTGAGCCGCCTCCAGAAATAAAACACAGAGAAAGGTCATCCTATACCGGAAAGACAGTGAACGTTATGTACGACAGTAAATTAAAAAACCCCGAAACAGACAGGCTGTTCGAGGCTATACTCGCTCTTAAGGACGAAGAGGAATGTTATAAATTTTTCGACGATATCTGTACCGTAAAGGAGATACACGACATCGCCCAGCGCCTTGAGGTAGCGTCGCTTCTTAAAAAAGGCGAGACTGTCGCCGTAATAGCGCTTAAAACGGGAACGTCAACTACGACCGTATCGAGAGTAAACCGCTGTCTCCACTACGGCTCGGGAGGATACAATATGATCCTCGACCGGATAGGCACGGACGAATAATAATATCTATTCGCCTTCATCATTTTCTTTATCGCTTTTAAAGACCTCGGAGTTTTTCGAGGTCTTTTTTATTTTACCCGCGCCGAGCACAGCCGTCACCGCTATCGCCGACGCAAGGAGCGCGGACGATATACCTATCCCCGCCGCTCGCTTCCCGCTTGCCGTCATGCTGATCACGCCTTTTTCGCTCTCGGGGAGTATCAGCTCCGTCTCGGCGGCGGAAACGGTCGTTTCGACTGCGGATTTATTCTCCGATATACGCTCTGTCAAAAAGATTTTATCGGAAGACGTTTCTGCCTTTTTTGATAAGGTCGTTTTTTCTGTTTCCGATGTCTCCGTCTTTTTCTTTTCCTTTTCCTTTGTCTTTCTCTTTGTCTCTTTTACGGACGAAGTCTCCGCGCTCTTCGTTTCTGTAACAGCAGTCGTTGACGGTGCGGCCGCTTTGATATCCTGGGGCGCATATTTAACGGTGGTGAACGGAGATACCGCCGATGATGCCGCTGCAGACGCCGTTATTTTATTATCCGTTTTCGGCTCCGTCCTCTTTTCGGCCGTTTGCTTTTCCGTCGTTTCCTTGGTCGTTGTCTCCTTCTTTTCGGTCGTCTTCTTTTCAGCCGTCGTCTTTTCCTTTTTGGCTGTTGTTTCCTTTGACGTCTTTTCCGTTTCCGCGCTTTTCTCCTGCGGTTCTCTCACGGTAAACGTATAATAATCGCTCGGCGCTCCCGTCTCGTCATATGCTCTGAGCCCTATCTCGAGCCGGTCGGGAATGCCGAACTTGATACCTATCCTCATTTCGCAGATGAACTGGCGAACGACCTCGCTCACCGAAAAAGCGGATCCGAGCGAATAAAGGTTTTCGTCGAATCTGTTCAGCTTCTCGTCGCGGCAGGCGTAAACGACGTCCCCGTCCAAATATACCTCTGCGCCGAGCCGGTATGAATCGGCTATATCGTTCTTTGATCTGCATTCAAAAAGAACGTAGAGCGAATTGGTTTCGTCGTCGACGAGCGTCGAAACATATATGTAGTCAAGCTCGCAGTTCGTACTGCCTCCGCTTTCGACCAAAACAGCCGACCTGCCGCCGTGCCACTCCCTTGAAGTGGCAAGTCCGTCGACGTCGACGGCATGGGCGCGGAGAGACGAAAACAAAAAGACGGCAAGAACAGTCATCGCCGCCGAACACCGTTTAAACCAATGCATGATTTTTGAATAACCCCTCACTCAAAAGAATCATTGAAGCGCAAACATACAGACAGTCAGCGCGATATTTATCAGCAGCGACAACGCGTATCTTTCGATATATGCGCCGACGAGTATCACAGCGGAAGGAATAAAAAGAAGTATTTTCAAAATGAGCGGCGTCCTGTTCTTTTTGCCGTAAAGCTTTTTCCACATGTGCTCCGCGTCCTCATAATAAGGGAACAGGTTGCACATTATCGAAGCCGAAAAATAAAGCAGGACGCAGTAGACGAAAAACATCGGATTTCTCGTCCCGGAAAAAATATCCCAATATCTTACTCCGAGAAAACCGAGTGTGACGATCGAAACGGCGTAGGAAGCCGCTCCGAGAATAAAATTAAAAAGTCCGGGAAGGAAGCAGACAAGAAAGCTTTTTGCCGCTCCGGTCGGCGGGATTATATAAACATGTCCGCTGAGGGCGTTGTTTTTAACGTATTTTTCCGCGGAATAGATATCCGCTTTAAGCATACGGCATACGATATGCTCGAAAAATCCCTTCATATACGCGCCGGGAAACGTGATGTATTTTGAGATCATGTAAAGCGCCGTCATTTTGTCTCACCGTTTCCTTCCGTAAATATCTCTTCGAGCGTCGTTTCGCCGAGCCTCAGCGACGTTATCTTTTCGGGCAGCGTTCTCCCTCTCTCGGAAAGATCATCCACCGCTCGTTTAAAGTCGTCCTCGTTTTCCGTCATTATAAAGCAGGCGCACATCGTCTCGAGATAATATTCCGACGCCTCCTCCGGCGACTCCTCGTAAGCGTCTATCAGCATCTTTTCGGCCTTGTCATATTGCCCCTGAAGCATAAGGATTATGGCGTACTGGCGGATCATTTCGATATCCGGATCGACCGTCTTAACGGCCTTTTCGTAAAACGCGATCGCCTTGTCGTATTCCTTTGACATGCGAAGCACCGAGACGGTATATGCTAAAACGGACGGATCGGTCGGATCGAGCTTTAAAAGCTCTTTACAGATATAGAGCGCCCTGTTCAGATCGCCGCTCTCCTTATAGATCGATATGCCGTAGCTCGCGTAAAGCCACAAGGCGTCCGGCTTTTCGTTCATCACCTTGTCGAGGTAGCCCTTACGGACGTCGAGATCGGCCATGACCGCCATCGACGACAAAAAGCGGTAGTAGTTCATCATATATGACGGGAATTTATATTCCTTTTCGATATCGTCTATGACCGCCACAAGCCCCTCGAGCGTCTCGTTCTTTTTATCGCCTATCGAATCGTAATAATCGCTGAACCGCTTGTCGACGACGGAATTGACCTTTACTATCATGTCGTATTCCGCTTTTATGCCCCTTAACCTGCGCGGGATCTTGTCGCCGTAAAAGTCCTCGATACGGCTTCCGCATTCATACGGGCCGTTGAGCTTATATATAGCCGTGAACTGCTTTGACAGCGTCCCGTTGCCGCTCGTAAAGAGAGATATCCCGGAGGGGAGCTTAAAGGCGCTGTTGAGCGCCGATGAAAACGAATACGCCGACTCGTAATACTGATAACAATCCGACAGCTTTCCGTCACGCAGCGCCTTGTCGCCCGAATACACGTCGGAGGCGATGGGTCTGTTTGCGATAAACGCGACAGTCCCCACGACCGCGACAAAAACGGCGATAAACGCGAATACCACCGAGCGGACGGCGACGGGATATTTTTTTATCAGCCTTTCGCAGTCCTCGCACATCTCTGCCGAATGCGACACCGGAGCGCCGCACCGCGAGCAGACCGGCGTGTCCTCATGTAAGTCCTCGTCGGGCCGGCTGTCATATTCCGAGATATCCGAAAGTCCCTGAATGAGGATATCCGGCTCGTTTTCGATATCGTTTATTTCGGGGATCGGCAGACGTCCGTCGTCTCCCGACCCGTTTTCATTAAAGGTTTCGTACGGCATTTTTTCACCTCCGCAGAAGTCCGGTAAATGTCAGATCCGCCCTTACGGCCTCGGTCTTATCTTAAAATCAACGCCCGTTTCCTTTCGCGCCCTGTCGGCAATCCTTATGGCCTTCATTGAATATTCGTTATATTCTCGCGTTCTTTCGCCCGATATTTGGTTTATAAAATCTCTCAGCTCGTAATACATATCGTGTTTATCGTCGGACGTGTCGATAATGTATTTTTCTTTTCCGCGCGGCAAGACCGTTATCACGCGGGGCTTTGAGAGAGCGTCGATAAGTATACAGCCGTTTTCGCCCTCGATCTGTGAGGGCAGACAGCCGTCCGCTATCTTTGAATAGATTATCTCCGCAAGCATCCCGTCATATTTCAAAACGAGCGAGCCCTCGCCGTCTATGCTTTCGGGAAGAAATACAGCGCTCCCGCAGACCTCATCCGGCTCTCCGAAAAGCATCGCCGCCATATGGATACAGTAAATTCCTATGTCCATCATCGCGCCGTTACAGAGCCTCGGATCGAAGGCGTTTTCGATGATCCCGCTCTTAAATTTATCGTAGCGCGAGGAATACTGACAGTAAGACAGCGTCGCGCGTCTGACCGGCCCTATTTCGGAAAGCTTGTCCTTTATTATCCCGACAGCCGGAAGATGCGCCGACATCATGGCTTCCATGAATACGCGATCATTTTTTTCTGCCGCCGAGAGCATCTCCGAAAGCTCCCCCTCCGACGGCGCCGCAGGCTTTTCGCAAAGGACGTGCTTCCCCGCGTTAAGGAGAGTCACGGCCTGCTTCGTATGGCAGATATTGGGCGACGCGATATAGACAAAATCCAACTCGTCGTCGCGGCAAAACGCGTCGAAATCGGTATATGCGCGCTCTGCGCCGTGTTTATTCGCAAATTCCTCTGCTGTATCGGCGTTTCTCGAATAAACGCTCAAAAGGTTTATATCGCTTATTTGCTTTGACGCCTCAAGCATCCTGTCGACTACAAAATTACGTCCGATGACGCCGAAATTTATCATAAGGCTTTTCCTCTCTGATGTCTTATACATCAAGGCGAAGGTCGCCTTCCTTTATGAGTCCCGTCTTGCGCATAAGCTCGCATACTCCGAGCGAAAGAAGCGCGGGAAGAACAAAATACATCACGGCTATTTCGATAAGGATAACTGCCGTCGTCTTTCCGTCGGCCGACATCGTCTGATATGTCATGATGGGGCCGACAAGCCCCGACGTTCCCATTCCCGCTCCCGTGGAGTTACAGGTCATCGACAGCACCTTTGTCGATATAGGCCCCAAAACGGCCGACGCTATTATGGGCGGCAGCCATACGATGGGCTTTTTGACGATATTGGGCATCTGGAGCATCGACGTTCCTATGCCCTGCGCTATCAGACCGCCGAATTTGTTTTCCCTGTAGCTCATTACGGCAAAGCCCATCATCTGGGCGCAGCAGCCGACAACGGCTGCTCCGGCGGCTATACCCGAAAGCCCGAGTATAACGCCGATGGCGGCGGAGCTTATCGGGAGCGTCAACGCCATGCCCATCAGCACGGCGACGACAATGCCCATAAGGACGGGCTGCTGCTGAGTTCCCCAATTTATGAGGTTTCCGAGCGCCGTCATAAGATCAGAGATAGGCGGCCCGACGAGAAGCCCTACGGCAGAGCCGGAGGCTATCGTCACTATGGGAGTCAAAAGGATATCGAGCTTCGTCTTGCCCGATACAAGGTGGCCTATCTCGGCGGCGGTAAAAGCCGCGAGGAATGCGCCGAGCGGCTCGCCCGGCCCCGCCAGCGTCACTACGCCCTCGGAAAGGATAGTCCCCGCGATTATCTTAGAAGCAAATCCTCCGACCATTCCGGCGACTGCCGACGATATCGTAACGAGCGGCGAACGCTTGTATTTATATGCCACGCCGACGCCGATACCTGCGCCCGTCAGAGCCTTTGCGACGCTTGCCGCTCCGTTTATATAAAGAGCCGCATTCCCGCTGAAAAACGAGCCTATCTGGGCAAGGATCGTTCCGACTATCAGAGTACAAAAAAGTCCGAGAGCCATGCCCGAAAGTCCGTCGATAAATATGTGGGTAAAAATGCGTTTAATAAGCGAACCCTCTTTTTTTTCTTCGGCTTTTTTCATTTTATTACCATAAGGCGGAGAAGCTGTCAAAGCTCCTCCACCCTTACCTTTCGTATTATTTATTTAAATAAACGCCGCACGATCGGATTTTGTTTTAATCCTCAGTCGCTTCTTCGTCCGCCGGGGCGGTCGTCGTTGCAGTCGTCGTTTCCGGCGCCGTCGTTGTAGTGGTCGTCGTCGGAGGATCCGTGACCGGCGCCTCAGTCTCGATCTCACCGAACACGAGCAGTACGACCTCTTCGCCCTTTGAATACTGGACGTCGGGCGTCTTGCTCATATCCGAAACCTCGCCCGCAAGATGGTAGCCGTCGTTTGTCTTTTCGGTCTTTGATACCTTAAATCCTCGCTCGGTCAATATCCTGTATGCGCTGTCGTAGCTGTATCCGACGACGTTCGGAAGCGTTATCTTTTCGACGCCCTTGCTGACCGTTAAGGTTATCTCCGTCCCCGCCTTGACTATGCTTTCCGGCTCGATGCTCTGTGAAATGATATAGCCCATTTCGACCTCGTCGTCATAGACGTATTCGGCTTTAAACGAAAAACGCGTCTTATAGTATTCGCTGTAGATAACGTCGTTATAGCTCTTATCCTTGAAATTCGGCACCTGATATGTCTCCGAAGCGTTATACATCTCCGTCGTCTCTTCCTCGGAGGATGAGTCAAACAGGCGTGAAAACACGTTATATTCGTCCGGAAGAACGGTAAAGCTGACGATAACGAACACCACAAATCCGATAAGAACGCATATAAGAAGCGCTTTCAGCGACACCATGCCGCTCTTTTGGGACTTTTGCGGCTGCTGCGGAGGACGCTGCTCGCTTTGACGCGCCGGCTGATAGCTTGGATTTTTTCTTTCCGCCGTCCGTCTTGACGCGGCATATTTTTCTTCAGCCGCGGCGGCAGTCGGAGAAGCCGTTATCTCAGCGCGAAGCTGTTCGACTGTCCTTGTCCTGTCCTCGGGCATTATCTGAAGTGCGTTTACAAGTCCGTTTATGACATATGCCGGAAGCTGCTCCGCAAAGCGACCGGGCACCATTAGCTTATCGTTTATCACCCTCGTCGTCGCCTCTATGGGATCGCTCCCGATAAGCGCGCGGTAAAGCACCGCTCCGAAGGAATAGATATCTGTCCACGGGCCCTGCTGACCCTTGAAGCCGTATTGCTCGACAGCGGCGTAGCCCGGGAAAAGCTGGGCGTTTATCTCGCCTCTCGCCGTACGCGCCTGTGGGATACAAAAGCCGGAAATACGCATCTTTCCGTCCTTGCCGATAATAAGCGTGACAGGTGAAATGCCCCTGTGGATTATCCCGTTGGTGTGGAGAGTTCCGAGAGTCGACAGCACCGGCATGAAGAGCTGACGCGCCTTTTCCCATTTTATATAGCCCGTCTTACTGCCGAGGAGATATTCTCTCAGCGTCATGCCCTCGATATATTCGGAAACGGAACAGACAGTGCCGTGATCCTCAAAGACGTCAAGGGCAAAAATAAGCGCGGAAAGCCCCCTTAATTTCGTAAGCTTTCCCCACATCTCCCAAAAGCTCTGACTGCATTCCCTGAACGACACCTCACAGCCGAGCTTCGGCGCAACATGTATATAATCCTCGCGTCTTACAGCTATCGTATCGGGGAAAAATTCTCTTACCGTAACGGGTCTTCTTTCCGCTATGTCCCAAGCTATATATGTGGCTCCCTCGCCGTTGTATTCGAGGAGCTTTCCGATTATATAGCGGTTTTTGACGACTGTACGTATGGGAAGGTAGGGATAGAGCTGGAGCGAATCGGTCTTAAAGCCGCAGTACGGACACTGCTTCTCGTTGCCGATCTCTCTCATACAGCTCATGCACAGATTATCGGTGTTGATCATGTATATCCCTCCGAATTTTTGATCTCAATGTGGAATTGTTTTTTTCTTTTTCGGCTCTTACCGAAGCTTAAAAAACACCATATACCATTTATTTATAATAACAAAAAACATACGTTCTTGTCAAGATAAATCATTTTGCAGGCGCCATGCCAAGGCTTTTTCGGCTTTATTGTTTTAAATCGGAATTAAGAAGCTTCGTGTAGTTATATTTCAATATCTTTTTATACGCGGCGTCGAGCTTTTTTTCGCAGTCGCTCTGTATCAGCCTGTATGTTTTATCGGAGAGCTTTTCGGCGACAAGACGCTTTATATTGTCGCTGTAATGATATATATCGCGGTAATTGTCGAGATTTGACGTGACGCCCTTCATGTTTTGAAAATAGTATATCCTGACGTTTCCGCATTGGAGAAGCCTGCCGTAGGCAAATTTCAAGGCGGTAAATTCAGCCTTCGCCCTGCCGTTTTGTATCGCGTCGTCCCAATAGAGGATACTGTACGGCGGCGCGTAAAAAATAAACTCCGTCTCCGGGTGGTTCACTATAACATCTATCAGAACGTCGGTACTTTTACGCGCAAAATCAAGATAGTATCTTTCGTCATAATCTTCATCCGCCTTTTCGCTCCTGGAGTATCCGGCGAGAACGTCCTCGGATGAAAATGAATATTTTGACGCGTCGGGAGTTTTTGAAGCAAAATGCTTCTGAAAAAGTCCGAAGGTCAAAAGATATCCGAGGTCGTCGGGTGATCTACCGTTCGCAAGGCTTCTCGGGATCTTCCCTCCGCTCTTTTCTATGGGCTTTTCGCCCGTTATAAGGTAATTTTCAAGCCCGAAATAGACTGTTCTCACGGCGCTTCGTCCCGAAAATGATGCGTCAAAAAGGCTTTTGAAGTCGCCCATATTTCCGCCGGGAAAGGTCAGCGTCAGGACGTTTCCGCCGTCGATACCGCTGAGGTACGAGGCGTCGATACCTCCGTTCAGCGCTCCCGTCACGAGCGCGCCGTAGCGCGCGTTGGCGGCCGCTCCGACGTTTTGGAGATAGGGATAAGCTATCGGGATCTTTTCGGAATTTTTAGGCGTTCTGTAGTGATAGAGCGGATCTATCGTAAATGTGATATATGATAAGCCGAGAGCAAAAACAAGGACAGCCGCGAGGGCGAAGGCGCCTATCTTAACGGCGGTCCTGCCCGACAGCTTTTTAAATTTTTTTATTTTTTCGGCGAGCTTCTTCTTTTTAAGAGCCGCCTTTCGGGCAGCCTCTTCGGCTTCCTCGTTATACTCTATAACGTCAAATTCCATCTGATCCTCTGCCTTTAAGATACTGTTTGACAGCTATTTTAACCTTAAATTGTTTCCCGTTACCGTGTTTTTTGTTTCGCGATCATGAATTTTCCATCATCGAGACAAGCTTCAGGCCGATCTCATGAAGGTATTTAAGGCCGTTCATCGCAAAGCTCTTAGGCATATTGAAAAGCGAGTTGTCCGCTTCAAACGTGAGGTCGCCGTCGTAGCTTATCTCCCCGAGCGCCTTCATCGTTTCCGCCCAGTCGATCTTTTCGCTGAACGGGAAAACATGCTGATCCGCGATATGGTTGTTGTCGTGGACATGGAGCGCCTTGATCCTGTCGTGTCCCATTTTACGTATCATATTGGGCGCGCTGTCTCCGACAAGACCGCAGTGTCCGATATCGAGACAGGCGGTAAAATACCTGCTGTCGAGCGCGTCGAGATGCCTGTTGAAGTCGTCCGGCACACTGCATACGTTAGGAACGATATGGCCTTCGGCGTCGCGTCCCCACATATTTTCGAGCGCTACCTTTATGCCGAATTCGATACAGTACGGCTTAAGCCTGTTATAAAACTCGATATTGTAATCGAAGTTTTCCTCGGGCGAAACATTTGTCGGATGGACTACTATGTTTTTTACGCCGAGCATGGAGGCTGTCTCCATCGCGCGAACGATCTTGTCGAACGTCCTCTTTGTATATTCGCTGTCCTTCGGCTTGCATGAGGGGAACGGCGCGTGAGCCTGATTAAAAAACAATCCGCATTCGTCGGCGATCTCCTTGAGTCTTAAAACATATTCCCTGTAATCCGCCTTTAAAAGAGGGCAGTCGTCATCCTGCATATAAAACATCGAAAAATCCGCGGCGTCGAAGCCTGCCGCCGCGATCATACGTATCGCCGTTTCGTCGTTAAAGTACCTGCCTAACGCCTCTGTCTGTGTTGAAATAATCATTTTACCGATCTCCTGTTATATCTTTTAAAATACCTGTTGCCTTAAAAAGAATAATACCACAAAGAAGTCGATTATTCAACACAAAAATAGTATTTCAAGCCCGCGAGACATAAAGTAAAGCACATATTGCGCAAAAAGACGTCGTTATATATAAAAGTGTATTGAATTTGTCGGAGAAATGGTTTATTATATAAGAGATATCTTTATGAAGGGTGATACAATGAAAAAGAGATCCGCAACCGAATACGACGGAATACGTACCTACACTAAACGCGAACGGACCCTTTATCTTTGGGGACTTCTCGGTCAGAACATAATTTACAACATTATCGGCGCAGGCCTCCAATATTTCTTTGAGTCCGTTATCTTCATGCCGGCGCTCGCCATAGGCGCCATCATGACGAGCGCCCGTGTCTGGGACGCTTTTAACGACCCGATGATGGGAACTATTGTCGACAGGACGAGAACGAAGTGGGGAAAATGCCGTCCCTATCTCCTTTTTGCTCCGCTCCCGATATTTATCATAACCGTCCTCTGCTTTACCAATTTCGGCATCTATACAAATCCGAACGCCAATCATCCGCTGATAATCGCATGGGCGGCGATAACATACATCCTTTGGGGAATGCTCTACACGATAGGCGATATCCCTCTTTGGGGCATCACCGCCGTAATGACCGAGCGTGACGATCACAGGAACAAGATCCTTTCCCTCGCCCGTGTTTTCGCGGGTATCGGCGGCGGAATAACTCTTGTCGCCATCCAGCCTCTCGGAGTCGCGGTAGGAAAAAGACTCTCCGCGGCAAAGAACATGTCCTTCGCTCAGGGTCAGCGCTACGGCTTTTTGATAGTCGCCATAGGGTTCGCGTTTATCGGATGCGCTCTTTTCCAGCTCGTCGGTATCTTTACGAAAGAAAGGATCAGCGCAAGCGAAAAGAAAAACAACATCAAAGAGAACTTCAAGCTCATGTGGAGCAACAAGCCGTTCAGACAGATCCTTATTTCCGGCATTTTAAGCAGCCCCAAAAACCTCATTATGATAGTCGCCATGACACTCGTAAACATCTACTACGCCAACAATGACTCGGCGGTCATGATAAAATATTATCTTCTCCTCGGCACGGGACTTTTCATCGGCCAGTTTGTCGCCATGCTCATAATGCCTGAGCTTGTCAAAAAGATCGAAAAGAAGACATTATATAACTGGTGCAACATCATAAGCGCAGTACCCTTCATAATGATATTCATTTGCTACGAGATCGCTCCGAGCCACGACGTCACGACTCCACTTTTTCTCGTTATATATGCCGTGATGTTCGCCCTCGCAGGCATCTCTATAGGCGCCACGACAGTCCTCCAATCGCTGATGATAGCGGACTGTATCGACTACGAGGAATATAAGAGCGGCCTTCGTCCCGACGCGGTCTTCTTCTCCGGCCAGTCGTTTATAACGAAGCTCGCGTCCGGCATCGCCACGATCATCTCGTCGCTCGCCTATCATATAGTCGATTTCCAAAAGGAACGCAGAGAGCAGGTATTTGATTTCATGCAGGTGGGCGTTGCGAGAACAAATCCGGAATTCGAGCCGTTCATGATGATTATGTTCTTCCTCGTCTCAATCCCGCCCGCCATCGGATGTATCCTTTCGGCTATACCGACATGGAAATACGCGCTCCCCGATAAGGAGCATTCGCGTATCTTAAAGGAGCTCACAGCGCGCAGACATTCGGACGAAAACGACGAAACAGATAAATGATGCAGTCACGAAAAATAATCATTACCGCAATTTCCGTTACCGCGGCAGTCATTCTGATTTTTCTGATCCCAAAAAGCCACAGCGATCGTATGCCCGTTCCCTACCAAGACGCCCCGGTAGCCAATGCCGTTTACGAAAGCTTTACGGGTCTTATCCCCGCCGCAACGCCTATGGACAGCGGAGTATCAGAAAGCAAGCCCTCCGGTACTGTCCCGTCGGGACAGATACAGGCGGAGGATACGCAGCTTGAAAGCGAACCTTCGGATGACGAAGAGGTCGGGGAATCAGAGGAGGAAAACATCCCTCCCGAAAACATCCCGCCCGATGCTGAAACGACCTCTTTTCCGATCGCGCAGACGACGCTTTCTTTCCCCGAAGCATCAACGACAAAGGCGGAAGAGAATAACGATATCATGACCGATATCGCTTTTCCGTCCGAGATAACTCCGTTAAGCGAAACGACTACGCAAAATCCCAACCCCCGAAGGGAGCTTACAAGCGAGGATATCGAGATCTATAAAAACGAAGTGATAAAATACACAAACGAAGCAAGGGCGAACGCGGGACTTTCGCAGCTCGGCGTCGACCCGCTTCTGATGCGCACGGCACAGATACGCGCCGACGAATGCGCCTCAATAAAAAACATAAGGTACAACGATCAGCCCCATGTCAGACCCGACGGTACAAAATGGTATACCGTCTTTATGATAACGACAAACAGCAATTACGGCGAAAATGCCGGAATGGGATGCTTTAACGGAAAGTTCATGACAAATGTATGGATGAATTCCGAGGGGCATCGCGCAAATATCCTTCGCCCGACATATACGCTTATGGGAGTCGGCTGTGCGGTCGACACGGACGGAATGGTATACTGCATCCAACATTTCTATCAGCCTTAAACGGAGGTAAATATGATATATGACAACTGGATGTCCTACATTAAGGACGACGTAAAAATAACTAAGGTCGTTATGCCCGGCGCACACAACGCCGGAAGCCGCGGCATGAACGCTTTTGCATGCTGTCAGGACGGAGATCTGGCGGCGCAGATCTCGCACGGCGTTCGTCACTTTTGCATCCGCGTCAAAACGAAAAACGGCAAAGTCGTCATGAGCCACGGCGTTTCGACCGGCGAGCTTCTTTCGACCGCGCTTTCCGGGCTTCGCGATTCGATAAACAAACATGACGGTGAATTTTTCATTTTCGATCTTCGCGAGTATTATCCGCAGAGTATAGGTCCCTTGAAATTCCACTCGGAGGCGGATCCCGCCGAGATCGACAGACTGCTTGAAAAATATATTGAGCCGTCAAAATACGCTCTCTGGGATTTTGAAAAGATCTCGGACGTCACGATGGGCGATATACGTTCGTCGGGCAAAAAATATATGATAATCAATTATCAGGCGGCTTACAAATACAGCGTGAACTGCGAAAGTATTTTCCCGTGGGATTCCAAGATCCACGGCTTCAAAGTCGAAAAATTCGTCAAGACCATCCCCTCATATTTCGATCTTAACTCGACCGACGGCATCTTCTGGTTCCAGACGCAGCTGACGCCCAACGTCGGTACCGAAGTTGGGCTTAAAACGCCGAAAAAGCTCGACAAAATGCTTCGCCCTCATTTCGGCGAACTTATTGACATAATCGAAAACAATCCCCTCTATCTCGAAAAAGCCAACGTGATATCCGGAGATTTTATGTCCGAGGACTTCTCAAAGGCCAAGAGGATCATAGCTCTAAACGCCTTAAAGGGCAACGTCAGGGATGAAGTGAAGGATGAGTTTCTCTCCCTTCTGAAATAAAAAAGTCGGGATTTTTTGTTCTGAAAACAAAAATTAAGATTTTATTAAGACGGCTTTTTGGCGGACATTATCAGCTTTAGTGTCTACTAAAATTCATTTTGGTTGTAATTGATTATTGAATGTTTAACTTTTAGTTGATAAAATTACGTTAGATATTAAGATATTTGCGGCAAAAAAGATAGTATCAAAGGATGAATTTAAGATTGAGAATGACAAAACCCTTCTATAAAGTCCGTGACTTTACCGATCTTAAAGACCTTATACGCCAGAGCGTGGATCTTTACGGTGACAGATACGCCTTTGAAATCAAAAACGGCAACAGCGAGCATTATTTCATTACCTATAAGCAGTACAGCGACGATATCAACGCCCTGGGCACCGCCCTCATCTCTCTCGGGATGAAGGGTCAGCGTATCGCCGTCGCCGGAGAAAGCTGCTATGAGTGGTGTCTCTCCTATATGTCGATCATAAACGGGACAGGCGTCGTCGTGCCTACCGACAAGGAGCTGCTGTCCCCCGATATCAGCGGTATTTTCAAGGTCGCCGACGTCAAGCTCGTCTTTTGCGATAAAAAATTTTATGATAAGCTCGACCGTTCAGAGTTTCCGGACGATCTTAAATTCGTCTGTTTCCGTATTCCCGAGGACGAGGGCGAGCTGCTGTCGTTTGACAAGCTCCTTAAAAAGGGACGTAAGCTCGTCTCCGCCGGCGTCAGGGACTTCATCGACGCCGAAATAGACGTCGAAAAGATGTGCACTATCCTTTTCACATCGGGCACGACGGGCGCGTCAAAGGGCGTTATGCTCTGTCAAAGAAATTTCTGCTCCGACGTCAAGGCGACGATGTCGGTCGTCAAGATATATCCCGAAGATTGCGGCATCTCGATGCTGCCGCTTCACCACACCTACGAGTGCACTATCATTCTCTTCTGCGCGCCGTATTGCGGAGCGAAGGTCACCTTCTGCGAAGGCTTCAAATATGTTTTGAAAAACATGAAGGAATTTAATCCGAGCATCTTCGTCAGCGTTCCTCTTATCCTCGAAACGGTCCACAGGCGCATCCTCAAGGCGATCCGTGAAAAGCCGCACGGCGAGATGAAATTCAACATCGGTAAAAAGATCTGTAAAGCCGGAAGCCTCGTCGGAATAGACTTCAAAAAGGTCTTTTTCAAGGAGATACAGGATACGTTCGGCGGCGCGATGCGTCTCATCATCTGCGGCGCGGCGCCGATAAATCCGCGGATCCTCGAGGACTTCGACGCATTCGGGATCCAGATCCTTTTCGGATACGGGCTTACGGAATGTTCGCCGCTCGTTATAATCAACAACGACAGGCTTCATCTCGCCAAGTCGATCGGCGTTCCGCTCCCGGGAGTCGAAGCAAAAATACTTAATCCCAATCCCCAGACAGGCATCGGCGAGATCCTCGTCAAGGGTCCTATGGTCATGCTCGGCTATTACAATAATCCCGAAGCGACAGCCGAGGTCATTGACAACGACGGATTTTTCCACACCGGCGACCTCGGAAGAGTCGACAAGAAGGGACGTTTTTACATAGCCGGCAGGAGCAAAAACGTCATCGTTACCGATAACGGCAAAAACGTCTTCCCCGAGGAGCTTGAATACCATCTGAGCAACAACCCGATAGTCGGCGATTCGCTCGTTTTCGGCGAAACGGATAAAAAGGGCAAGACGGTCGTTAAAGCCAAAATATATCCCAACATAAACGAGATCAAGGAAAAGATCGGCAAGACGCCCTCCGACGACGAGATCGAAAAAGCCGTCTCCGACGCCGTAAAGAGCGTCAACCAAAAGCTTCCGCCGTTTAAGCGCATCTCCGAATTCAATATCCGAAGAAAAGAATTCATCAAAACGACCACGATGAAGATACAGCGCTTTAAGGAAGAAAACTTCAAGGACGACAATAAATAGTAACCGCCAACCTACTTCTGTAAAATTTAAGACAACACCGCACAATTGGGGTGTGCGGTGTTGCCTTAAAACAAATAATAAAAAAACTTCTCCTCCGTCAGGAAGAGAAGTTTTTGTTTTTAAATATATTATTTGATCTTTCCGCTCATTATATTCTTAAAGAAGTTCGCCGCCAAGCCGTTCAGCTTTTTGCTCTCGTCCCAATCGGGATAAAGCATATTGAACGCGTGCTCGTATTTATGCGCGCTGTTTCTCTTAAGAAAAATGAATTTATACGTCACGCCGTATTTTTTCAAAAGAGCCTCGAACTTTATGCTCTGGCCTCTGAAAATATCCTGCTGCGCGCTCGTGAGAAACACGGGCGGGAGCGTGACCTCGTCGGCGATCTGTTTGAACGATGAACAGTGGATATAGGGCGAATTCTCGTAATCGGCGCCGAATATCTTTACCGCAAACTCCTTGCAGACGGGATTGTTGGGATGCGCGAACATCATCATGTCATGAACGGGGCTTGTCAAAAACAGTCCTTTTACGGAAAGGCTCGGCACGATCTCTTCCCTGTAGATCCTTTGAAGCTTTTCCGACTGCATGATGGCCGTGCAAAGAAGCGCAAGCTGGCCGCCCGCCGAATCGCCCGCCATAAAGAAATTGTCGAGGTCGATGTAATACTTTTCGGCGTTCAGCTCGCACCACCTCAAGGCGTAGATCAGATCGTCGACCATCTCCCTCATATCGCCGTCCGGCGCCAGGGTGTAGTTGACGTTGACAAAGACGAAGCCCTTGGACGCGAGATATTTCCCGAAGTTTTCGTTGATCTTTTTGTCACCGTAGACCCATGCCCCGCCGTGTATGTCAAATATGACCGGAAGCGGAGACGACGTTCCCTCGGGATAATAGACGTCGAGCAGATGTCCGTCTCTGCAGTCGGAGATATACGGGATGTCGATATGCGCCGTAACGCCCTCGACGCCCTTTTGGGTCGCGATACGGTTTTCGTCCTTTATAGCCAGTTTGTCAAGAAATTTCGTTATTCCGCTGTCAACAATATTCGTAATGCTCGCCTCCCATTTCAGCTTGATTTATTTTACAAGGGGAATGGTGTATTCGTGGTTTGTGTACCATACGCCTGCCGTGAAGCATCTCGCCCTTATAACGACGTTGTCCTCATAGACCTCAAACTGGAAGCCCATGCCGTTTGACAATTCGCCTGTTTTGGACGGATACATATATGACGGAAGGTTGATGCTGTGGAAAGAGCCGTCGGTCTCAACGCTTCTGTAGCCGTAATGCTTTTCCGTAAAATCATCGCCGATGCCGCTGTGGATATGGCCGCTTATAAAGAAAACATTTTTATAGCTCTTCATGACGGCTTCGACCTCATCGGACCTTTTGCCGATACCGCCGAGATCCGGCTCCGGATCCTTGTCGCCCCATGTCTCGGGAAGGCCGTGCGATTGATTTAGCGGCTGATGGCAGATAACAAATATCGGAAGACCGTCCCTCGACGCCTCAGCCATCGTATTTTTGAACCAATCCATCTGCTCGTCGCTGATGTCGGCGGCGAGGATATCATTCTCGCTTCCGAGAACCACGAACGTATAGCCGTTTACCTTTGTCGAATAATAAGCGTGGTCGATGTCGCGGTCGCTGATCTTTTTATTGTATTCGGTGAAGAGCGCAAGAGCCTTTTCGTAGTGGTCGTCCTCAGTCCATGTGTCATGGTTGCCGATAGCGAGGATGACATTTTTAAGGTCGGGATATTTCGCGAACGTATCCTTGACGCTTTCCCACTGATCTCTGTAGCCGTGATCCGTTATATCGCCTGCTACGACGACAGCGTCGGGCATAACGGACGCCTTTTCGATATCATAAAGTCCCATGCCCAGAATGCCCATTCTGATCGGATCCTTTGCAAGGATATGGGTGTCGGAAAATGCCGAAAAATTGAGTTTTACATTATCCTTGTCCTTCGGCTCGAATTTGGCGCCGAATTTGCCGAAGATCGGCGAAAAGAAGAAGGATAATATCGCCATGAAAAATGCGAAGGTCCTTTTGAAAATTGCTATCATTTTTGTCAGCTCCTTAAAACTTATTTATCCTCGGACGTTTTGTCGCCTGCGGCTCCCAAGACGTCTCTGATCCTTACCATGTATGTTTTGAAATTTGCGGGATCGTCTTCGGAAAGCTCAAACACGCGGCCTCCGCGAAGATCGTTGTCGCCGTATGTATCGTAGCCGATGCCGGCGTCATAACCCATAAGCATCCCGCAGTATGTGCCTGTAAAGTCACAGACATGATCGTGACCGAAAAACATCGCTTTGACGTCGCCGCGCTGGATGCACGCGGAAAACAGACCGGAATTCATCTCGCCGCATCCGACGTCCTCTCTCGCCGTGCCCTCAAAGCCGCATTCCATACGGTTCCTGTAGACGAACGTCATCTCCGGAACGGGGATGTGCATGTACATAAGTCCGGGGATCTTCGCGCCGTTATATTCCTCGAGCGCCTTTGACGCCTCGTAATACCAGACGACCTGGTTGAAATGTACTGTATCATAGCCCCTGTCAAAGCAGAAATTGTTTGTCAGAACGGGATTGAAATCGTCGGGCAGACCGTACGCCTTTTTGAACTTTTCGATATTGTCATGGGAATCGAGTCCCCAAAGGTTAAACAATATTTTTTCGCTGTCGTGCGCCTTGATCGGCAAAACATAGTTGCTCGCTCCGTCGACGTCGGCGGGGCCGTGCTTTGAAAGGCAGTACGGATAGGTCTCATAGACGGGCTCCTGAAGCTCGTTTGAAAGTCCGCCGTTGTCGTCATGGTTGCCGAAGACATGCGCCCACGGGATATGGGCGTCTTCCATCGGAGCCGCGATCACGTCGAGCATGTTTTTCACTTCCTCGACCTTTTGGACGGCGACCCTGCCGGGGCCGGCGACGTCGCCGTTAAAGATAACGAGATCGGGCTTGCATTCGTCGACAAGCGCCTTGATAGCGATCGGCGTCTTTTTATTGAAGCCGACGCCGGCATGAATATCCGAGATCATAAGGATCTTGAATTTTCCGTCGCTGTTAAATCTTAAGGTATGTTTTAATGAGATCAAATTTTCAATATCCATAAAGACATCTCCGTCATTTTTTCTTTGATTCAAACAGTTTTTTATAGGCTTTTACATAGACGGGATAGATCTTATGGCGGAATAATCTTACAAGCGGCAAAAACAAACAGTATAGCTTATAGCCAAAGTCAGTGCAATTTGTTTTTTTACCGTCCTTTATATAACCGGTCATGACAGCCAATATCTGACTGTCCTTGACGCCTCTGTCGATATTGTTAAGATTGTCGCCGCGGATAAGATAACCGTCGCTGTCCTCGCCGATAACTCTGTGCAAAACGAAAACGCCGTCACTTCTTATAAAAAAAGCGACGTCATTTTTTTTAAGCTTACGCCCGGGTTTTCTTAAAATAACAGTATCCATGCGATTACGAAGCATCGGGAGCATACTGAAGCCCGCCGCAACGAAAGAAATTTCTCCGCCGGCATCAAGGACCTCTTTCATGACGTCCGTTACTTCGTAAAAACTCACAGATTTATTCAAGGAAACCTGCCTCTTTCAAGCTGTCGGCAAATTCATAAAAATCAGCCGAAGCGGTATTTTTATCAACGTTATATTCCTTGGCGATTGCTTCGATGACCTGTTCGTCGGTCATTTCGCCTTTTTCGAGCATGGACCAGATAAACTCGCCCGTGGAATTCAATGTAACAAGCCCGTTAAAATCCATGACAGCGTTATCGACCGCGATAACTATGCTGCTGTCCTTGACCTTGCAAAGCTTGTAACCGTCTTTAATCTTCATTACAAATGCCTTCTTTCATAGCCTTGTATGCAACCTCCGCCGCTTCTTCATCCATGTTGCATCCCATCTCAAAAACGGGAACGCTGTTTAAAATCGTATCAAGCGTTTTATAAGCCTTGAGCTTAAGCTCGGGTTCGGAGGGTTTTATCGTTTGATTTAAAAAGGAGTAAATAGCTTTTGAACCGTCCATCGGTTTGATGGTATTGATATCGGATCTGTGTAAAAATGTTATTGCCTTCAGCTTAACGGAAATATTTTCGCTTATGTCGAATTGTCCGCTGAATGGCGTTCCGTAAACGTAGGGTATGCCGTTTACAAGTCTTATAGCCGGCTTGTCATCGTTTATGATGACTGCCTTGTCCTTGCCGAAATGCTTTTGCCAGATCGAGGTATGTGTGGATTTGCCTGTCCCGCAGGGAGCCGAAAAGAGGTAAGCCTCATTTTCATAGGCGACAGCGGAAGCGTGAAGGAGCAACCCGTTAAAGGAGATCAGCCCCTTGTAAAAGCTTGAACCGACAGCAATGTACTCACATTCTGCATCGCTCAGCCCCGAATTATTATCTCCGGGTTTTGAAGGATCGTCATTTTTAATTGAAATTTTAAAATTGACCTTATCGGAAGGGCCAATAAGATATTTTTTGCTTCGCTCCCTCAACATATCAAAGCGAGGCTCGTATTCAACGTTAATATCGGCAATTCTGTAAAGGGCCATAGAGATCCTTTCCCTGTGTATCTGCGAAACAGTTAAAGAGGAATTTTACGAAAAACAGGCAGACAGCAATAAACTGCCTGCCTGTCTGTCTGTTTAGGTTAGGTTAGTCTAAAATTTCTTCCGACAAACCACCATAAGTAGCTGCATCTGTGTAGATCAAGAAAGTCTCACCTGTCGCGTCATTCTTGTACTCAAGATAGCCGCGGCAACCGATCGTGCTGCCATTGTCAAGGCTTGTGGTTACAGCATAAACACCTGTGTTGCCCTTATCAACAGCTGTACCTACGCCGATGCGAGGAGCACCGAGTACGAAATCATCTGTTGCTGCAAAGTCAAGGTCACGCGTAAGGATAGCGCCTGATCTTACTACCGAATATCCGGGAGCTACGCTTCTCTCTACGAAGAACGTAATGTCGCCGTTTTCGACAGTTTTCTTTGCGATTCTGATAACAGCAGCAGGAACCTCTGCGTCGCTGGTATAAATAGCCTCGAATGTGGCGTCGCCGATCGTCTTATACTGGAATCTCGCGGAGAGACATACGATTTCTTCTGTCTCAGCGTCGATCCAATACTTGAAGCCGTCGCCCTTCGCTGTATAGATAGCGGAGGAATAGATGGGCTGACGAAGGACTGTTGAAACGCCGTTGTCGATGAACTCAACATTGAATCTGTGCATTTCGCCGGCAGCATCAACATATGCAGCTGTGTTGATGTAGTTAGCGCCGATCGAAAGAACGCGACCGTTCTCCTGATCTGCAACTGCGGATGTAAGGACTGCGCCCTTATTCGCAACATCAGTAGCATTGGCTGCAAGTGTAGCGACGTCGATAGACGCATCGCCTTCTTTAGCGGCTGCCCACTTTGTGAACGTAAGTCCGGGCATTGCAGGAGCTGCTTCCGGAAGCATAACTACTGTTTCATCGCCGTCCTGTGAATAGCTCTCCTGGATCCAACCTGTCGGGTTCGTGAATGCGTATGTCTGATCGGGTAAAATGTTGAATACAGCTTCGATATCTGTGTCAATAGAAGTATTGAGAACAAGCGTCCTAGCTGTGGAAACGATTCTGTTTGTCTCGTTGTTTACCCAATAAAGGAATTCGCTGTTAAAGCCTGCCTTCGGGGCAGCTGTAAGAGTAGCCGATCCGCCTGCCTTGTAGCCTGTCTTGGCTGTTGTGTAGGTAACACCGGCGTCTCCCTCTGATGTAGCATAAGCTACCTGGCCGCCTGTGGAAACTGTGATGTCAACGACGACTCTTCTTGAAGCGTCATAGATGTAGGACTGGTTGCCGCTCATGAGGCGAAGCCAATCATTTGTCTCTTCGTCAATAACGATGTCAACGTATTTTGTCGCATTCTGCGCGAAGTCCTGGAGATCCTTTACATAGCTCTTAAGCTCTGCTTCAGATCTTGCCGCAAGACCGTTCATAACGGTATTGTACTTGCTGGATGTAAGAACACGATCATAGAAGAAGTTATAAGCATCGTTGATCGACTTCTTATAGGACTTAAGCTGATCGATCGTCTTGCTGATATCGTCGCTGCTGCCCGATGCGTTAGCTACGAGATCAAGGAGATCGGCAATAACCGGATCCTCAAGAAGATCAAAGAGATCGTCTACATATTCCTTAGCATAATCAAGAACGTTCTTGCCCTGGTCATCTTTCTTGATGAGAGCAAGATACTGCTGATATGCCCAGTAAGTGAAGTCAGCAATAGCGTCGGCATCATTCTCATCGCCGAGCCTGTCGAGATACTCAGTCTCGAGCTGTCTCAGGA
>JAILLJ010000069.1 GCA_024693205.1 Clostridiales bacterium
TCGAACAGGGAGAAAAACACCGACAACACCTTAAGACAGCTTTATTCCGTCTTTTACCATGTTTTTGTTATCGACGGAAATGAAATGACGGCAAGCCTCGTTTACGGAAACGAGACTGTTTCACAGGTCCAGAACATCCCCTGCGACGAGCTGTTCAAGCGCTTCGGCGACAGCTATGTCTACAGCGACGACAGACAGGAGTATCTTACATTTACCGACCTTTCTACAGTAGATGATCGTCTTGCCGCCTTGGGCTCGGATTTTTGCGAAAGATATATAAGGGTAAAAGACGATACGGGAGACGTCTCCTGGAGCCTTATGACGATAATCAGAACGGGCGAAAAGAAATATATAATGACGGCGAGAAAAACGAGCGGAGAATCTGCGCTCGCGTATGAGGTGTTCAGAAAGAGCGGCAAAAAGGCGTCCGCCATCAGCTCGGACGAAAATCCGCTTTGGGACTCATTCCGCACGGGCGTGCCCTTCGGAGTTTTCTGGAAGGACAGGAAACGCCGCTATCTCGGCTGCAACCGCTATTTCCTCGACTATTACGGCTTTGAAAGCGAAGATGAGATAGTCGGCAAGACTGACGAGGATATCGGATGGTTCATCCATCCCGATAAATTCCGTGAGGACGAGCTGAGAGTTTTAAGGGACGGCGTGATATCCGTAAACGTATCCGGAAGCTGTATAACACGCGGCAAGGTGCGCGAGATCATCCTGACCGAAATGCCGGTGCGCGATAAGAGCGGCCATATAACGGGCGTCCTCGGATTTTTCCGCGATAACCAGACGGCGGGACTCACAAACGATGAGAAAAATCTTTTAACGAATCTCAGCCGCACCGACGACCTCAGCGGACTTCAGAACTCCGTCGGGATGCGGATAGACTATATGCACTACGAGGACGAATACCGTATCAAAAAGACGGATTTTGCCGAGATACGTATTTCGATAACGAATTTTGACGATCTCGAAAACATGTACGGAAGTCTTTTCATCGAAAAGGTCATACGCGTTGTCGGAGATAATCTGACTCTTGTCTGCGGCAGGGCGGCGTCACTCAGCCGTCTTTCGGGCGGAGAATTTATTCTTTTGAAACAGAGCGGCGACAAGGCCGAGATCGAAAAGATGATCGAAGAAATAAACAGCGCCTTCACAAACGCGCAGGAGATAGACGGTATAAGCTTTACAGTTTTCCTTAAAGCGGAATACTCATTTTATTCCGAAAAGGAGGACGAAAACAGCAAGTCGAAGCTGATCTCCGATAAGATGATGGTGGAAACGATAATCCGCCGCATGTTCGGAAACAGGTTTGAATGTATGGCGCTGATAAATTCACATACGATGATGATGTATTACCAGTACTTCGGCGTGAATATTCCCGCCGAGCGCTGGCAGAGATACGGCGACGTCCGAAACGGCGTCCCCGCGGCGCACGTCATGGAGGCGGCGTCGAAGCTTTGGGTCGCTCCCGACGAGAGGGAGAGGATGTATTCGCTGACGAAGCCCAACGCGCTTCTCGCCGAGATGGCCGACAAAGATCAATATACCATCAAGGTCAAGGTGCCTAATCCCAATCTGGAGGGCGCTCCGCTTTGGAAACAGATGCGGTTCAGCTGGCTTGACGACGAACATGAGTGGATACTTTACGACCAGACCGATATAACCGAATCCGTAAGGCTCGAAAGCGCCCATATCGCCGAGTTCGCGGAAAAGGTGCAGGAGACGCAGGATCTTTTGGAGCGCGAACAGCAGCACGCTATTTGGGAACACGCGAAGGCTGAGGCGCTGATGCAGATACCGGGCACGGTGTCGTTTGACTATAATCCGGAAAGCGACGTCTTGGAGATAAATCTCTGTAACGAAGACGGCTCGATGGAAAATATCAGGATGTCGGGATATCTGCGCACGGAAAACGGACGCGACTGGGTAACGCCCGAATGCAGGAAGGCTGACGACAAGATCTGGGAAAAAGCTCTCCGCGGCGAGTACAGGGGAAGCTTTGAGATCGAGGGATGTTTCCCCGGCAAGAAGTCCGCATGGTATAAGATAATTCTAAGAAGCGTTACCGACAGTGAGGGCAACGTGTTCCGAGTAGTCGGCAGGGCGGAAAACATCCAGCATTATATATCGACCGCGTCCAAGTGGCGCGAACGCGCTACGGAGGACTCCCTGACGGGACTTTTGAACCACTCATACGTCATCGACAGTATACAAAACAGTATAGCGGACGGAAAGGGCGGAACGATCCTGATGTTCGATATCGACAAATTCAAGGACTACAACGATACCTACGGCCACCGCTACGGCGACGAGATACTTAAAAAGATATCCGAGATCATGCGCGGATTTTTCCGCAGCACGGATATTTTGGGCAGATACGGCGGCGACGAGTTTGTCGTATTTTTACCCGAATTTAAAAACAAAGTGATGGTCGAAAAACGTCTTAAGTCGTTCGTTAAGCTTCTGTCAAGCCTCAGGGGCAGGGATGGAGAACGGATATCGGTGAGCGTCGGCGCATATATCGACGACGGGAGCGTGACCGACGTCGAAAAGCTTATCGACATCGCCGACAGATTGATGTATTCCGTAAAGCGTAAGGGCGGCGGAGATTACGAGATAAAATAACCGTAAAGGAAGCTTTAACATGTGGAACGGTCTTAAAATATCCGAGATGTTTTTCGAGGAATACGGGATGCCGATGCTGACCGAAAGGTTTGAGCCTTATCTCGGAGAGATAGCGGCGGGACTTGTCGGCCAAGGCTCGGAATGCTTCGGATATGACGACAGGATATCGAGGGATCACGACTTCGCCCCCGGCTTCTGCCTTTGGATACCCGAGACATTAAGGGGAGAAATAGGCGATGAGCTTCAAAAAGCCTATGACAGCCTGCCCGCCGATAAGTTCATTTTAAGACACAGGATAGACGTCGGCATGGCGCCGGACGAAAGCTTCATGACGGGCGCGAGAAAAGAAAGGATAGGCGTTCACAGCATAGAGGAATTTTATTTTGAGCGTACGGGTATGACGGGCGCGCCGGAAACGGCGGAGGACTGGCTGAAAACTCCTCAGATGTATCTCTCCGAGGCGGTGAACGGAAAGGTCTTTTACGACCCGTCCGGAAAATTTTCCGCGATACGAAGCGTCTGGCAGGGTCACTATCCCGAAAATATCTTAAAAAAGAAGCTTGCCGCCGACTGCGGCATGGCGGGAAAAACAGGTCAGTTCAACTATGAAAGATGTTTAAGGCGGGGAGACACGGACGCGGCGTATTACTGCGTGACGGAGTTTATCCGTAAGGCGACGGCGGCGCTGTTCCTTCTTAACAGAAAATATATGCCTTACTATAAATGGATCGGCAGAGCGATGGCTGATTTTGAAAAAGGAAAGGACGCCGTTCCTCTCCTTTCAAGGCTTTCTCAGCTTCCCGAATCGGAAAAGCTGCAAAAGACAGACCTTATCGAAAAGATAAGCGCCGTGATAATAAAAGAGATAAGAGATCTCGGCTGGTCGGACAGCTACAGCGACTATCTGCTCGATCAGGGAAAAGCGATAATGAAAACGATCACCGACAGCGAGATAGCGTCATGGAACGTGTTTGTCGGCGAGGATTGATATTGGTCATCTCTGAAAATTCTCGCGCATTCATCTTGCGGGATATTTTGAGATTTCCTATTTTAAGGCAACACCGCACAAATCGCGGCGCACGCCTTGCTTGAATCTGTTTCCGTCATGCTGCACAAAAATCTCTTGACTTGCGCCAGCAAGCCTGCGATCTTTTTGTACAACCTGACGAAAAATCTTACTTCGCAATCCGCACACCCCAATTGTGCGGTGTTGCCTTAAGAACGGCGGCGGTGAGACGATGCTTAAAAAAGAGACCGAAAAAATATTGCGCCATGTTCAGAAGCCCGGAAGATATACAGGCGGAGAACTGAACTGCGTCATAAAAAACGGGGAAGACGTCGATATAAGATACGCCTTCTGTTTCCCCGACACCTACGAGGTGGGCATGTCCCATCTCGGTATTAAAATACTCTATTCTCTTATAAACAGAAGAGACGACGCCTGGTGCGAAAGGGTCTTTGCTCCTTGGGGCGATATGGAAAAGGAGATGCGCGAAAACGGCGTTCTGCTCTACGGACTTGAAAGC
>JAILLJ010000077.1 GCA_024693205.1 Clostridiales bacterium
AGATATAAAATACGAGGGATATATAAAAAGACAGTTTGCCCAGGTCGCGGAAATGCGGCGGCTCGAAAGCAAGGTGCTTTCGGAATCGTTCGATTATTCGCTCGTTAAGGGTCTTCGGCTCGAAGCTGTCGAAAAGCTTACGAAGGTGCGCCCGTCAAACGTCGGTCAGGCTTCAAGGATATCCGGCGTCAGCCCCGCGGATATCTCGGTGCTTTTAATATATCTTGAAAAGGAAAAGCTATGATAGATAAAGAACTTCTTAAAAAACTCGTCTTGCCGTTCGGGATTTCTCCGACAGACGGCGAAGTGGGTATGCTCGACAGATATTCCGATATGCTGTTTGAAAAAAACAAGGTGATGAACCTGACGGCGATAACGGAGCCTTACGACGTGACGGTAAAGCATTTTGTCGACAGCCTCTCCGTTTTTTCGGTCATAAGCCCGAAGGACGGCGAAAGCTTCATCGACGTCGGCACGGGCGCGGGATTTCCCGGCGCCGCGGTGCTCATCATGTCGCCGCATTTGAAAATGACGTTCCTTGACGGGACGCGTAAAAAACTCGATTTCATAAAAGAGTCCCTCGATTTAATAGGTCTCGACGCCGAAATACTTCATATGAGAGCGGAGGAAGCCGGCAGGAACGCTTGCTACAGGGAAAAATTCGATTACGTTACGGCGCGCGCAGTCGCAAATCTCCGCGAGCTGTCCGAATACTGTATCCCGTTTTTAAAGCTCGGCGGAACGTTCGTCGCCATGAAAGGCTCGGACAGTGAGGATGAGATCAAAGAAGCCGAGGCGGCGATAAGCGTTTTGGGCGGCAAGATATCGGAAATAAAGTCCATTGAAATAGCGGACGGCGTAAAAAGAACGCTTGTCGTCATAAAAAAGATATCGCAAACTCCGCCAAAATATCCGCGTACTTCGGCAAAAATCGCGAAACAGCCGATAAAATAAGGGCTTATACGGTAGGATAAGGGCAATTTATGACGAGCGAAAACATTGGACAAACTCTCTTTTCGGTGCTATGCTTTAGGTGTTGAAGCGAGGCGGCACGAAAAGGGAGCTTTTTTATGAACTGTATAGATGACCGCCCGAAAAACGAGTTACTACGATGAAGCAGCCGGCGAAATGCAAAAGCGGCGGACAGATACTTCTGATACCGCAGGAGGAGATCGTACCAAACCGCAGTCAGCCCCGAAAACGGTTTGACTGCGACGAATTGGAGGGACTTGCCGACAGCATAAGGCTGAACGGGATAATCCAGCCCCTGAGCGTCAGACTGCGCGACGACGGAAAATATGAGCTTATCGCGGGGGAAAGGCGACTGCTCGCCGCAAGGACTGTCGGGCTTACGTGCATACCGTGTATCCTCATGAAAGCGGACGACGAGCTGTCGGCAGTTTACGCCCTTATAGAAAATCTCCAGCGCCAGTCGCTCGGCTTCTTCGAGGAAGCGGAGGCCATAGCCGCGCTGATAAAAAACTACGGACTTTCGCAGGAGGAAGTCGCTCTGCGTCTCGGAAAGGCACAGCCGACGGTATCTAACAAGCTTCGCCTTTTGAAGCTCCCGAAGGACGTCAGATACGAGATAGTCCGCTCCGATCTCACCGAGCGCCACGCAAGAGCGCTTTTAAAGCTCGAAAACGAGGCTCAGCTCAAACGCGCTCTCTCGATAATAGTCGAACGTCACCTAAACGTCGGCGAAACGGAAAGGCTCGTTATGCAGATGCTCAAAAACGGCGTAAAGCCCAAAAAGCCGCCTTTGAAGCTCTTTAAGGATCTCAGGATATTCGTAAACACCTTAAATCACGCGGTAGACGTCATGCGAAAATCCGGGATAGAGGCTGATTCCGTAAAAAGCGAGACAGAAGAATATATCGAATACGTAGTACGGATCCCCAAAAATACCGGCTACGTCGTCCGCGCCAAGAACCGCGGAGCATAAAGCCCACAAATAAACGGTTTCGGACAGTACGGCGCATTGTCCGACCGAAAGCACCGCAGTGTCCGGGACCGTTTATTTAACCATATCTTTCTCTTTCACACCACACATCCGGCAGAGGGGCTGTCGCATTTAGCGAAGAACGAAAAGAATAAATAAAAACAGGGACTGTTTATCCGGAGAAATTTGGAAAACAGCCCTGTTTCGTTTTAATATAGAAAAATGAGTTTTGAATTATGATTCTTTTCTCGCCGTTTTTTCGCCCTCGACGTATCTTTATACGCCTATCGGGCGTAGAAAACGGCGTCTTCATCTAAATGCGACAGCTCCTTTGTCATTTTACAATACCTTGTTTCACGTGAAACACTTTAAAAAATTAACGGCCGCGCCGTCAAAAAAATCTTGAAGGTTGCCGCCATCTGTGATAGAATATAGAAAAAGGGAACCTCTGAAAATTCGACGCATTCGGATCGCGAGGAGATTTTTCAGAGGCGACCAAAATGAAAAGGATGTGATATTATGAGTTTTCCGATCGCGCTCCAGCTCTATTCCGTAAGGGAAGATATGGCGGCGGATTTTGAGGGAACTGTTAAAGCCGTAAAAGAAATGGGTTACGACGGAGTTGAATTTGCGGGACTTTTCGATAAAGATCCGAAATACGTCAAACAGCTCCTTGCCGATATCGGACTTGTCCCCATTTCGGCTCATGTACCTTACTACGATATGCTTAACGATCCCGAGGCGGCGCTCCTGCCCTACGCAGAGATAGGCTGTGAATACGTCGCGGTCCCCTATCTTACGGAGGAATGCCGGCCCGGTACCGACGGTTTTACTGCGACGGTCGAAGGCGTAAGAAAGATAGCGGAGGCCGCCAAAAAGCTCGGGATACAGCTTTTATACCACAACCATGACTTTGAATTTGTAAAGCTTGACGGAAAATATGCTCTCGACGTGCTTTACGACTCGATAAATGAAGACCTGCTTAAAACGGAGCTTGATACCTGCTGGGTAAACGTCGGCGGCGAAGATCCCGCGGATTATATAATAAAATATTCAAACCGCGCTCCCGTCGTTCACCTCAAGGACTTTTACATGAGCAAAAAGGGCAAGCCCGAAAAGCTCTATAAGCTTATCGGCATAGACGACAACGAGGAAAGCGAAGAGGAAGAAAAAGCCTTTGAGTTCCGTCCCGTCGGCTACGGTATGCAGGATTTCAAAAAGATACTCGACGCCTGCGAAAAGGCGGGTTCAAAATGGGTAGTTGTCGAGCAGGACGAGCCGAGCATGGATAAATTCCCGCTCGAATGCGCCAAAATGAGTATAGACTACTTAAAAGAAATACTTAAATAACAAATTTTAACACGAAAGGAAAATCACTATGAGCGATGCTGTTCTCAGTCAATTTACACAAACGGTACACGAGGAAGAAAAGAAGAGCGATAAGCGCTTCAAGGTCGGCATTATCGGAACGGGCTGGATAGCCGAATCACACGTCGAGAGCTATCTCGACATGGACGACGTCGATATCGTTGCGATGGCGGATCTCATCCCCGGAAAAGCCGAAAAATTCGCGGAGCGTTACGGAGTAAAGAACGTTCGCTTCTATCCGAGCCACAAAGAGATGCTCGACAACGAGGAGCTTGACGCCGTCAGCGTCTGCACCTACAACATGACGCATGCGGAATGTACGATCTACGCCTTAAACAAGGGCGTAAACGTCCTTCTTGAAAAACCCATGTGCGTAACGACGGAAGAAGCGGTCGAAATAATAAGAGCCGAAAGAAAAAGCGGCAAGATCCTTTCGATCGGATTCCAGCCGAGACTTGACGAAAACATGAAGATGGTCAAAAAGATCGTACAGTCGGGCGAGCTCGGAGAGATATATTATATCCAGACCGGCGGCGGACGCAGACGCGGCGTTCCCAACAGCACGTTCATCGAAAAGAAAACAGCCGGTATCGGCGCTATGGGCGACATCGGCTGCTATTCCCTCGATATGGTACTTAACGCCATAGGATATCCGAAGCCCCTTACGGTAACGGGTTATACGTCCGATTTCTTCGGCAGCAACCCGCTTTATAACAATCCCGACGACGCAAAGCGCTTCAACGTCGAAGATTTCGCGGCGGCATTCGTCCGTCTTGACGGCGGTATAATCCTTGATTTCCGTATTTCATGGGCAATGCACCTCGACACTCCCGGCGACACGGTCATATTGGGCAAAAAAGGCGCTTTGAGAATTCCTTCGACGGAGTGCTGGAACGGCAGCATCGGCGGCCCGATGACTATTTATCACGACGTAGCCGGTAAGCAGGTCGAAACGATCGTTCCCGAATGCGGAAACAAGGGCAAGGGACTTTTCTATAAAAAGGTACGTTCTTTCCTTGACGCCATAAGAGACGGCGGCTCGGCGCCCGTTCCGTCGAACGAGATTCTTTACAATCAGGCGATCATCGACTACATCATCAAGTCGGCTGAATGCGGCCATGAACTTAAGGTCGAGATCCCCGAGATCTGATTTATAATATCTAATTAGAAAAATAACGCGGTCGGAGAGCATCCGGCCGCGTGTTTTTTTATTATCGAGCTTCGCTTAATGCGCGAATCCACTCAATCGCTGACGTCTATATCGAGTGTTATGTTCGTTTTAAGATCGGGATATTTTTCAGCGATCTCCTTTTTGATCGTCTCATAAAGTCCGTTTCTGTCCTTGACGGCGAAATCTATTATGATATCGAACGTCATGGACTTTTTCTCCTCGTCGAGGTAAAAACCGTGCATCTGTAAAACGCCCTCGTGTGAAAAAACGGTCTTGCGGACGTCCGCGCTTATTTTTCCCGCTTCGCTGTCGTCGGGATTCATGGAATAAACTCCGATCGCGACTATAATAACGCCTGTTTCGAGATAGACCGCCTCGGATATTTTTCTTGTAAGACCGTCGATCTCAGAGGCTGTCATTTTGTCGGAGACTTCGACATGAAGCGAACAGATATTTTTATCCGGCCCGTAATTATTGATAAAGATATCGTAAACTCCGCAGACCTCGGGATAGCTTAACACGGTTTCTCTTATTTTTTTCGGAAGCTCCTCGTCGGCTCTGTGTCCCAATATTTCGTCGACGGCTTCTTTTATCATTTCAATTCCGGATTTTATGATAAATCCCGAAATGATGACGCCGACGTAGGCTTCAAGGCTTATATCAAAAATAATATAAACGAATGCCGATATAAGTACCGACAGCGAAAGCACAGCGTCAAACAGAGCGTCTGAGCCGGACGCCGTCAGCGATCCTGAATTTACGGCTTTACCCTTCTTTTTAACGTAAAGTCCGAGAATAAGCTTTACGACGATGGCGGAACTGATTATGATAAGCGAAGCTACGGAATAGTCAGCCTTTTCGGGATTTATTATTTTTTTGACAGACTCCACAAGCGACGTCACGCCCGCGTAAAGAACTATCGCCGCGACTACGGTCTGGCTTATGTATTCTATCCTTCCGTAGCCGAGCGGATGTTTTTTGTCGGGAGCCTTTCCCGAAAGCTTTGCGCCTACTATCGTTATGACCGATGACAGCGCGTCGCTTAAATTGTTTACCGCGTCAAGTATAACTGCTATTGAGTTTACCGCCGTACCTACAGCTGCTTTAAACGCGGAAAGAAATACATTGGCAATGATACCGATTATACTTGTCTTTACTATGACCTTTTCTCTTTCGGAATTTTTTACTACAGAATCAGCCACTCTTTTTTCGGTTACCATCTCGTCACATCCTTAACATGACCTGAAAAATTTTAAAATATCAAACGCCGCTCTGAATGAAATAATCGTAAATTACATTTTCATAGCCGCGATATTTTTTAACAAGAAGTGAGTATGCGTAATTGACGTCGGAAAAATCCGCCTTTGACATTTTGTTTATCCTTCTGAAACAAATGAAATAGAGCGCAAGCAGGAAGACGAAAAAGATCATCACCATCATATTTGAATCAAGCGAAAGACAAAAGTCATAAAAGCCGTGGACAAGTATCGGGACTGCGAGCGCTCCGAAAAGATAATTTGACGATTTGAACGGCGGTTCGGTATACGGCAGCACTCCGTAACGTCGAAGAGTTTTTTCGTAATATCCCGCCTTCACATATATGTGATACCAGCTGTAATAATAACCCATGAACACGCCGAAAAACATGTGTCCGGGAACGGATGTGAACGCTCTGAAAAATCCCGTCTCAACGCCCATCGAAAAAACGTATCCGACATTTTCTATCGCCGCGAATCCGAGCGATACAAAGACAGCATATATAATACCGTCAAAAAGGCTGTTAAAGTTTTCGTTGTATTTTGTTACCCGATAGAGAACTAAAAATTTAAAACCTTCTTCAAAAAGCGCAACGCCTATAAAATTTTTAAGTATCGTATATATGATGAACTGCGTAGTATCTGTGTATGTCACGCTGTCGTCCGTCACGGTTATCGTGTCGGAAAAATACGCGTCGATAAGACTTCCGGTCATCAGCTCGAAAAAGACTACCGGAATAGCTATCAACGCGCCGAAAAGCATGAGCTTCAAAAGAAGTCCTATCGGCTCTTTTTCAGCTCTGTCTTTTTTATAAATATATCCGCAGAGAACTACCGCGGGTAAAAGAGAAACAACAAGTAAAAAAGTCATACATTTCTCCGATCAAAATTCTCTGTTCTTTTTATTATCGTTTGTGACGAAACGGGAGAGAGAAAAATATTTATATCGTCCTTTTCTTTTCCGCAAAGCACGAACGATTTCGGAAGCTCGTAGCCGAGAGTTTTAACGCTTCCGTTTTTTTCACATATATTTAAAGTCGTCCTCGTTGTTTTTGAAACGGTCGTATTATCGAGATCGAATATCCCTATTATTTCATCCGACAAAACCACCTTGTCAACGCCAATGTCTATATACATTTTTCAACCTGTTTTAACCTCTCCGTTTTCGATTTTGAACGACGCGTATCTGTCGAGACTCGAAAACTGATTTATGTCGCAGCATGTAATAAATACCTGTCTGTTTTTAAGATAGTCGAGTAAGCTTTTCTGACGTCCGAAATCAAGCTCGCTCATCACGTCGTCAAGCAGGATAACGGGGTATTCTCCGTTTATTTTTTTTATCATATCCGCTTCCGATAATTTTAACGCGAGCGCGCAAGATCTTTGTTGTCCCTGTGAGCCGTAGATCCTCGCCGATCTGTCGCCGACTGTTATATAAAGATCGTCCTTATGCGGACCGTTTGATGTCATAAGTCTTTTTATGTCGTTCTCTCTGTTTTTTCGGAGCGATTCGTATATGTTATCGGCGATCTCTTTTTTATCTCCGCAGTCATCGACGTCCTTACATGAGGCGAGATATTTTACTTTCATCTCCTCTTTTCCTCCGGAGATCTCTTTATAAATCTCTGACGAAACAGGCGAGATATTTTTTAAATATTCAAGGCGGCATCCGACTATTTCCGCTCCGGTCATCGAGAGCGCGTCGTCCCACGGCGAGAGAGAATTTTCGTCGGCTTTTCCGGAAGCTATCTGTTTTAAAAGCGCGTTCCTGTTTGCGAGTATTTTTGAATATCTTATAAGATGAGAAGCGTAAACGGGACGCGTCATACTTACCGCGATATCAAGAAAGCGCCTTCTTTCCGACGGCGCATTCTGGATTATCGAAAGCGAGGACGGTGAAAAGACTACCGCCTGAAAAACTCCGAGAAATTTTCGCGAATTTTCATACGGGACCTTGTTTAGATAAAACTCTCTTTTGTCGCTTATTTTTATTTCGCCTTCGTTTGAGAAACCGCGCGAATCAAAAATAAGCTTTACTCTTGCCTGTTTTTGTCCCGCCGATATAAGCTCTGAGCACTTGTGAGTCCGGAAGCTGTGACAGCCCGTCATCATCCAGACGCTTTCGACCATATTTGTTTTTCCCTGTCCGTTCTCACCGAAGATTATATTTATTCCGCTGTCGGGAGAAAAGGAAGGATCTTTTAAATTTCTGTAATTTTTTGATGAATACCCGGTAATGTTCATGTTACTCTATTTCATATTTTATGTCGCGAAATCTTACGTTGTCGCCCGGACGAAGCTTTTTTCCTCTTTGGAGGCATGTCTCGCCGTTTACCTTGACTTCTCCGTCAAGAATAAACATCTTTGCCTGTCCGCCCGTGTCGACGGCTCCGCACATCTTTAAAAACGAATCGAGCTTTATGAACGGAGTATTTATTTTTTCTTTAACTGTTTTCGGCTCTTTGACCGTAACTTTTATTTTCAAGCCTGTTCCCTCTTTTATTCGGATTTAAGCCGCACGGGAAGGATAAGGAAAAGGAAGTTGTCTCCCTCTGGAGGAAGAATGAGGATAGGAGCTACGGAGCCGTTTAACTGGAGCGTAACTTCGTCTGTATCACAGACGCGTAAAGCCTCCGCCAAGAATCTGTTATTGAATCCTATTTCAACGCTCGATCCCGAAAGCTGAGCTTCTATCTTATCGACAGCCGATCCTAAAGCAGTCGAGCTTGAGATCTTCACTTCGTTTTCACTGAAGAAACAGCGGAGCGGACTTTTGATCTTATCGGTGATGATAAGGGAAATCCTCTCGATACTGTCGATAAAATCTTTTGTGTTAATTTTTACGGTCGTTGAATTGACCGAAGGAATAGCCGATCGATAATTCAAAAATTCGCCGTCTAAAAGGCGCGATACGACGCTGTAGCTGTCTATCTCAAATACTATGTGTCTCTTGCCTACAGCCATCGAAACGGTCTTTGAAGAGCCGTTAAAGAGCTTTACGATCTCGGACAGTGTTTTTGACGGAACAACGAACGTTATTTCGTCGCCGGTGTAGTTTATAGGCTCTTTTCTGATAGCGAGCCTGAAACCGTCTACGGCGATAAGCTTGATCTCATTTTCCTTGATCTCAAACTTGATACCGGTGTGGACAACCTTGCTGTCGTTTACCGCAACGGCAAAGATGGTCTGTCTTATCATTTCCTTTAAAAGATCCTGTTCGATAACGATGGGAAATCCGCCCGTAACCGAAGGAAGCTCGGGAAATTCTCTCGGAGATATACCGATAAGCGAATACTCAGCCTTCTGGCTCGAAATGACGGCGAGCTGTCTCTCGTCGGCTTCGATCCTTACATATTGTCCGGGAAGCTTTCTTAAAATA
>JAILLJ010000010.1 GCA_024693205.1 Clostridiales bacterium
TGAGTGACTACTTATTATAGTTCCCTAATTTTTCTTGGTATGGTATAATAGCTGGACACGCTCAACTCCATGCTGGATTATAGTTCCCTAATTTTTCTTGGTATGGTATAATAATCTCGTGTTTATGTAGATGGTCTTATCAATTATAGTTCCCTAATTTTTCTTGGTATGGTATAATAAAATCTTTCTGTTCGTGCTTGATCTGACATTATAGTTCCCTAATTTTTCTTGGTATGGTATAATCTAGTCGCAGGATGTCAGCGTTCGGTATTCGAATTATAGTTCCCTAATTTTTCTTGGTATGGTATAATCCTGTGAACCACTGCGAGAAGTAGCACCGGATTATAGTTCCCTAATTTTTCTTGGTATGGTATAATTCGGGAGGTCGCAGGATGAATGTCAACCAATTATAGTTCCCTAATTTTTCTTGGTATGGTATAATTGGTACAGAATCGGTAACTGTTCTAACTTCATTATAGTTCCCTAATTTTTCTTGGTATGGTATAATATGGGGACTGAAAAGCTATGGTATCAAACCATTCTCAGGAAAAATCGGAAATAAAAAAAGCAGAGAAACTCAGATAAAGATCCGGGTTCTCTGTCTTTTGTTATAAAAAAGTCAACTGTTCGTACGCCTCGGGAATATCGCTTTGGACATAGTTGCCGAGCAGTATCTGCATAGATTCGTATTGCCTTTCGGTTATTACAAGCAGCCTGACAGAACCGTTTTCGGGCAGATTGTTTTTCAGTCTTTGTTCATGTGTCTTGACCGTAGGGAACGTAAATACATTGCCACCGTTATTAACGACAAGATGACTGTTTTTCAGCCTCATAGTTGATTGGTTTGCAATAAAAATATTTCTGTAAGGCATGTTTACTCCTTATCGAAACCCCTGCGGGGTTCCTTTTTTACCGCCGAAATATTGCCGAGGGGATCGACGGTATATTTTTCGATCGAAACAAGAGTTTTGATCCCCAAGCTGTTTATAATATATGAACCGTCATGGTTTTCAACGGTTATGGCCGCTCCGCTTATCCCCGCTTTGACAAAGTAGAAAAACGCGTCATTAACAAAAATATTCGGCGCAAGAGTGCTGCCTTCTATATTGACGGACATGGTCATACTCTTTTTTGCCTTGACCTTTATCAGATCGTTCGGATAAAGTGAAAAGACAAAATCATCGTCCTTCATATCTTTCCATTCGGAATAGGGCTTGGATGCAACGCAGGCTTTTGAGGGAAGCTGAGGCTTTACCGTGTCGGACACATAGATCGGAACGAAATAATAGCCTTCGTCCTCAACATAGAAGATATCTATCCTTACCATTGATCCGTTATCCGCAACGCCTTTTTCGCCTCTGACATGAACGTTAAGGGTCGATTTTTCGATCAACTTGACCTTTTTTACGACCGGCCCTTCGCTGCCGTCCGCTTTAGGCTTATGGAATTCTATGCCTTCAAACGCCTTTTTACCGTTGCCGCCGTAAGCTTTCAGCCTGTCGACCAGCGCGGAATAAAGGAGTCTGTCGCTTCCGGGATCATAATAGTCCTTGATCTTACCGTCTTTGTCAAGCGTTAATTTTGACAACGGGACCTTTGAAATAACAAATCCGTCTTCTTTGCCGGAACGTATCGTGTCCTTATGAGCCGCGCCGGTGACCTTATGACGCGGCGCGCGGGAAACAAAGCAGGGCTTAACGTTAAATACATCGAACGGGGTGTAATTTGAAAGCGGCTGCTCCTGCAATACACGCTGCGGGTCATTCAGAGTTCTTATCTCAAGCTCTTTTCTGAAATTCGGGTACGGCAGCGGGAAAGTATCCAGCACTTCGCCCTCCTTATCTACAACGATTGAACCGTCGGCATAGTCGGCATAGCGTATTTCTTTCTTTTTAGAATAATCGGTAACACGCCGGATCATACCGTCGGTAACGCAGGCAATGACAGCGGCGTCAAGCGCGTGGTGCAGGTCGCCGTCCTCACGGATCTTTACGATGCCCCAACGCTTTCTCATATATCCGGTAACAGCTCCGCTTACGGTTCGGACATGCTTCTTTCTGTTTTTGTAATCTTCAAACGCCAAATGATCGTTGAAGTAATTAAACAGCACACGGCTTAAATATTTTGTATCATTCAGATTGCGCGATTTGAACGTCTTTTCGTCGTCTATCTTTTCTTTCAGGAGATTATTTCGCTTGTTACTGTTCCTGAACGCAGACGAAACCCAAACCATAAAATCATCCCGGGCTTTGCCGCTCAGATACTGCAAGGGCAAACGATTGCCCTTTTGGCGGTTTTCGGATGAAAATGTCAATACTTTGTTGTTATAGCTGTCGTCAAAACTTATGCTGTAAGGAACGATGTGGTCAACATCCACATAACCTGCCTCAAACAACCGGCTGACGTCAAAATGCTTTTGAGTATAAGGGTCAACTCCGTTCTGTTCATCATAAAGCTTGAGCTTCATTATATCCATACCTGTGGGGTTATGAACGTTAAACTCCTCTTCAAGCCTCGTCTTTACCCTATCGTTTACCGCGCGATTTTCCCGGTTCTTTTTTTCAATATCGTTTCTTTCTTCAAACGTTTTTGACAATTCTCTGGCAAGCTCAATGTTGACATATGCGGGGCTGTGACCTTGCTCCCGTATGATCGCGTTGGTGACTTTAACGGTCTGGGAAACGGCGCGGCGAACAACGGGATTTGTGATGTTTTCAAATTCGGGAGCGACCGCAGGAAGAAGCAATTCTTTGTCACCGCCTGAATGCCCCTTGAAATCGAGCCCCGCGCTTTCGCAAGTCTTGTCATACGTCATGCCCTTTTCAAAAAACGGGATAAGCATATTACAAGCCTTTACGGAAATATGTCCGAACTTTGAAAATGAACTGATATTCTCGATCAGTAAATCAGCAGCTTCTTTTTCAATTCCGTTTTTATTCAGATGAGAAAGAATATCTTCATCATTTTTATATACTGTAAAGGCATGACCTATTGCGTCGATCTCCGCAACACTTAACGAATTTATATAGTCTTTCTTAAGCTTATCAAGAACCTTTCTGATTTGATGGTAATATTTAAGATATTCAAACTTTTCCTTTTTCTCGATTTCGTCAGCGTCTTTATCGTCATACCTCAGCGAATTAAAATAATACTCGTCTGAAATATCAAGCGCTTTTCTGATTTTTTCGTATGTAACGCTCGGAGATTTATGGCAAAGATCGAATACAGCTTTCCTTTCGGCGTCGCTTAACAAATACGTTTCGCCCGAGGCCTTTGTAAGACGGATATGATTTATTTTTTGCCATAAGGAGAACAACTGGAACGAATAGGTCGCCTTAGCCGCGCGCTTTTCGCCTTTAAGTAAAGTACATTCGCCGATCATTTTTTCGATTTGGTTGCCTGAATACGGGCTTCCCTCTCCCGGGCCTAAATCAAACGGCCTTTGGGAAAGAACGATACCGATATATTTTTCCTCAACATCACTGCTTGCAAAAGCGTTTTTGAACCCTCTTTGAGCTTCAAAAATAAGGTGTATTTCATTTTCAACCATTGCGCGTGAAACGGTCGCCTTGTAGGCTTCCCCTTTGTTTCTCTTGAATTCACAATAAGCAGGATCCTTAAAGAACATTTCGCCGACTGTCCTGTAGTTGTTGGAGTCCATTCTGATTTGATTTTCACTTACGGCCGTAAGAAGCTTTCCGGCTTCTTTATCCTTGGCATCGGATTTTCTGTTTGATTTAAAGCCGCGCCTTTGTGCTATATGGATCAGAATTCTTGCGAACTCCGTATTTGATACGCTGTTGTCAAGAGCCTTGCAGCGCAATTCATATATGTCGCTTATTTGCCCCTTGAACAAATTGTCAAGCTCATCCTGAGTCAGTATTCGCTCATTCAGAAGCATATAACGTATTCTTTCCAAACGGTGCTGATGCCGTCTGATCCGTCTTCTTGTTCCCCTTGCTTCTCTTCTCGGCAACGCTAAAGAAGAACCGTCTTTTGGATGCTCCGCTTTATCAAAAACACGTGATCCAAGTCGTATAATGCGGCAAGGTTCGTCATTTGGATCCAATTCCATAACCGCATAACCCACAGATGCAATACCACAGTCAAGACCGATAGAATACTTCATATTACTTACCTCCATAAAAAGATAACGACCTGCAAAAGCAAGTCGTTAGAGCTTTTCGGTTTACTACCTTGTTATAGTAACCCAATTGTCCTTGGTATGGTATAAAAGGACAATAATATTATAACTCATCGAAATGCTTTTGTAAATACAAAAAATACAAAAATGCAAAAAAATTAAACCAACTGCTCATGATGTGTTATTTCAATAATACTATAATCGATCACGGATTGCAAATTACAATGATACATCTGTAAATGTAACTCTTTATATAAACAGAAATTCGACTTTAAAACACACACTTGCGGTCAAAAATGTTTAAGGGTCTGTCGCGGCGAAAACAATGATTTTTCATCTTTTTTCAAAGATACTATAGACAAATTCTTTCGCGGTTGGTATACTTGATTAAATAAAAAACAGGAGGCATTTTTATGGAATCATTCAAGAAGTATCTTGCGGAATGTATCGGCACGTTTGTGCTCGTATTTTTCGCATGCGGCACCGCCGCAGTCGTCGGCTGTTCGTCCGAAAACGGAACAGGCTATCTGCTTACCGCGCTGGCGTTCGGCCTTGTAATCGTCGCGATGGCTTATTCGATAGGCAATGTTTCGGGCTGTCACGTCAACCCCGCCGTTTCGATAGCCATGCTCGTGAGCGGCAAGATGACGGTAAAGGATTTTATCGGCTATGTCGTTTCACAGTTCATCGGCTCTATCGCGGGCGCAGCAGCGCTCATGGCGTTTGTCGGTAAGGACAGCGGCCTCGGCGCCAACGCGCTTTACGAAGGCAAGATCGGAGCCTCGCTCATCATCGAGATCATCCTCACATTTGTTTTCGTGATCGCTATTTTGGGCGTAACGAGCAAGGCGGAAAACAGCAATATCGCCGGTCTTGTGATCGGTCTTTCGCTTACGCTCGTCCATATTTTGGGCATCTCCTTTACGGGAACGTCCGTAAATCCCGCCCGTTCGTTCGGCCCTGCGCTCTTCGTCGGCGGAGACGCGCTCAAGGACGTTTGGGTATTCATCGCAGCTCCCCTCGTAGGCGGAGTTTTGGCTGCGCTCGTCTATAAATTCCTCGCGTCCGCAAAGGCGAAGAAATAAGCCTTAAAGGATCAAAACGTATAATAAAACGGCTGTGACGATTTTTCGCCGCAGCCGTGATTTTTTATTGATATTTATTTGTCGTCTGTTATCGTTATTTCATAATCTATTGTGAGAGGCTTGTTGTGCGTGTATTCCGGATCCTCAAAGATGACGTCCTGGGTCTTTGTCGGGTTTTCCGAATATACCGTGACAGGCTCGTTCACAAACGATAGGATCATAGTCTTTGTGATATCCGGCAGCGCGCCGTCTGTGTTTTTGATATTGACGCCGCACTTCTTGCCCGCGTCGTAATAATCCTTGCCGAAATCGGTGGAGCCTGTTCCGTATTCGCTTCCCTCCGCAAAAAGCTCGATGCTTTCGCCGTCGTATTTAAATGCCGCGAAGAGCGCTCGAACGCCGGCGTCGGTCCACGTCTCGTTCATGTCGAAGCAGATAAGCGGACTTCCTCCGTTCGGAAGGATGTACACATAAAATCTGTTGAAGGTGATGTTCATCGTTCCGAAATAGAAGTCGAGCCCGAATTTGCTCGCTACGTTGACGCCGGAGAGATGCGCACTGTTGACGTATTCGCCGTCTTCGTTTTCAAAGATATCCATGTTTATATACGCCTGGTTCAAAAAGCCGTATTTCTTGTCGTATTCGGGATTGGTGACGGAGCTTATTACAAGAAGCTCGTTTTCTCCGTCGCCGTCAAGATCGTATGATTTTCTCGAAAGACAGCCCGTCAAGTCCTTGTTGAATTTTATGACGGAGAAGCCCTGCTTCGTTGCTTCGGTCACTTTTATGTTTTCATAGGGCGCAAAGGAAAGCTCATTGGGCCTGCTCAGAGCCGCGTCTGTGACCTTTACGTGAGATTCGACGTGCGGTCTTTCCCTGCGGGTGGTTTCTTCTTCTTTCTCGGTCGTCTCCGTTTCAGCTTCGGTCGTTTCCTCCTCCGTTGTCTTTTCGGCTTTTGTCGTCTTTTCCGCTTCATCGGCAAAAGCGGTTGTTTCGGACAGCGATCCGTCTTCGCCGTTTGACGTCTCCTTCGCGCCGCATGCGGCTATCTGTAAAACCATCGCCAAAGAGAAGATCATGCAGAGCAGCTTTTGAAATTTTTTCATATCGTTTTCTCCCATGTTGAGTTTTGCCGTAAATAAATTTGACTTATTCTACCACATATATCCCTTAAAGTCGACAGGATTTCGATATTTTATCAATGATTTTTTCGCTTTTATTTTTGTTACATGATTTAAAAATGCAAAATCAGACATGATATCTCATATATTTTTGGATTTTTTTCTTTTACGCGTATAAAATTGTTTACTTAAATGATTTTGTATGATATAATTATATGAATATAGTCTTACGCATGTGAGAACAAATTTTTCGGAGGGGAGGGCGTAAAATGGACCAAGCCGAGCTTAATTCGATGCTGCGTGAAAAGTTAGCGGGAATGTCGGAAGAAGAGATCGAAAAGACCCTTGCGGGCTTCAGCGCATTCGTCGACTCAAAGACGGCGAAAGAGTCCGAACAAAACGCGCCTGCCTCCGAGAATGACGCTCCGATCAAAAACACCGTCGAAGGCGGAGAAAAAACGTCCTCCGAAAAGGACGAAAGCTCCGGCGTTAAAAATGAGGCGGATGAAGCGGATAAAAAGAGTTCCTCCTCTCCTGCTGCAGCGGCGTTACTGTTTTGTTCGGCGGCTTTGATTTATGTTGTCACCTTGGCGTTCGCCGTATGCTTTATATTCGGTATCGTTATATTCGTAACGCTTCTTGTCAAGGGCAGCGTCATGTCCGCGCTTCTTTTCGGCGGAGCGGGTCTTCTTTCCGCGGGTATCACTCTGTTTTTATTAACAGCCGGTATCGCCGTAACAAAGCTTGCGATAAAGACGGCGAAACATGACGGGTCCTCAAAAACGCCGACTTCCGACGGGAAGGAGCGTGTACAATGAAAGCTTCAAAAAGGGTCATGCTCCTTATCGCATCTGTTTTAACGGTTTTCGGCGCGGCTATCGTGATAATCGTCCTTTCGATGAACGGCTTCGATCTTAATAAATTCGACGCCGCAGATGTTGTTGCCGAGGAGATCGACATAAGAGACGAGTTTGAAAGCGTCGTTATCGACAAGCTTAAATGCGACGTCACTGTTTCCGCTACCGACAGCGGCATCAGCGGAGTGTTTTACAGGGGAAGCAACCGCTTCGCCCCGACCGCATCGGTGGATGAAGATTTTAATCTCGTCGTGGAGCATGACGACCGCGATTCCGGATTTAATATTTCAAAGATATTTAACATCCTTCCGTCATCAAACGAGCTGACGATCTATATATCCGAGGCGTATTATGATGAGCTTAAAATAGACATTTTAGGCGGAGATATAAATATTTCCGGCGGATTTTCATTTGAAAGCGTCGACGTCAAAACTTTGTCCGGCGATATAACGGTGACGTCGCCCGAAACGAAGGCGATCTCGGTCGAAACAAACAGCGGTTCCGTGTCGATGAACGGCGTTAACTGCGAAGATTTCAGAGCTGTTTGCGACAGCGGAGAAATATATATACTTAACTCCGACGCGGAGAACAAAGCGGAGATAATCTCCGACAGCGGAAGCATCAGCCTTATGGATTTTGACGCAGGCGAATTTTCCATGAAGTCGGAAAGCGGAGATATATCCTTTATAAGCTGCGACGCCGACAAATTGACGATAATATCGGACAGCGGCGATATCGAAGGCACGCTCCGTTCCGAAAAGAAATTCAAAGCCGTGTCCGACAGCGGATACGTAAATGTTCCCTCCGGCAAATCGGGAGGGGAATGCACTGTCAAAACGAACAGCGGAGATATCCTCATTTCACTTTCCGAGAGAGAATAGCGGGATAGGGAACGGATAAAGTTTTCATTTTATTGTCGAAGATACGTTTTGACCGATTTATTTTTGCCGCCGAGCCTGTTTTTTGAAAAAATCTGTTGACATTCGGCGGAAAATGTGTATAATAACTTAGGTGAACGAAATATTGCGGAATTGTGTAATGGTAGCACGGCAGACTCTGACTCTGTTTGTGAGGGTTCAAATCCTTCTTCCGCAGCCAGAAAAAAGCGCTTTTGTCGGTTGACAAAAGCGCTTTTTTCAATGAAGTCGCCCCTACGGGGCTAATGAAGAAATGAAGACGCTGACTCTAATGAAGACGCTCCTTCGGAGCTGACTCGGAACGGGGGCGACGTCGCTTCATTAGTGAGCGAAGCGAACGACTTCATCAGTCGGCAAAGACGACGTCTTCATTAGGGCAAAGCCCCTCTTCATTAACTCTCGTTTTCTCATTTTCCCATTTTCTTGTTTATGTATTCATCAATGCTTTTCAATAATTATCATAATAGTATTCTTCCGCATCGTCGAAATCATAGAAGTCATCATAATGATCTTCATAAAAGTCGTCTTCGTTATAATAATCTTTTGCGTTATACGGATCTTTTGCAGTGGTATGTTTTTTGGTAGTTGCCTTGTAATTATAATTTGCCGAATCCCGCCAATCGGTAATATCTAATACGTATCCGGGAGTACTGCGGCGGGTGTGATAATCATAATAGCTGATCGTTACTATGAATATTATAGTTCCGTTCTTTTTCCAATAATACTTTTTCCACCTGTCTCGGTGACTGCGCTCATAAAAGTTAGTGCATTTTTTTACTTCGTCGGCTTTTCCGAGACTCGTATATTCGACCTGACTTTCAGGCATATGCTTATACGGAATACCTCCGTAATAATTTGGCTTAGACTCAGTTGTTGACGTCCGGGTAGTTGATTCAGTCTCTTCCGTGACAGTCGTGGTAAATTTGTTGCTGTTTGTGTCTATAAGTATCAATACTATAACGATCGTAAAAGCAACAACAGATAAAACAATACCGAACAACTCAGGTTTTTTAAGGTCTTTTTTTCTCATAAAAGCACCTCTGTCGCATTACCGAACTCTTTTAATAACATTTATGTACCTGTTCACCTGACCGAAGATGAAATCGAAGAAGCCGAAATTGATAAAAGAGGTCTTATGGGGCTGTGTGTTTTCGGCGTTAAGCATGAACGCCTCGGTGTAGACGATACCGCCCTCGCCGAAGATCTCCGCTCTTATATAGCCCTTTATTTCGTCGGCGAAGTCGTCGAGGTCGAATGCCGAGCCGTCCGCCTTTGTCGTTGCGACGAGCTTTCCGTTTGAAATCCAGCGTATGAGAAGCGAATTTTCAGTCTCTATTTTTATCGTGTTTTCCGCGTCGTCCACCGTTATCGAGTTTACGGCGGGACGCGTTCTGTCGGAATAGCCCTCGTCGTCCAGCGCGCGGTATCTTATGCCGACATTGGAGGTGCTCTTTGACTTTACCTTTTCGAGCCTCTCCGCGGCGTATCTTTCCGTGATATCTGAAAGCTCTTTATAAAGGTCCGTTTCGCCGTAGAGCGATCTTATCGCTTCGGTGATGGAGACGAGCTCGTCATAATTTGAGATGCAGGTGCTTTGCGGGAGCATCTCGCCGTTTTTCATTGCGTTTTTGATGCTTTCGGAGGTGAGCTCCTTCGCTAAGATCACAGTCGAGCCGGTATCTATCTTGTCGAGCTGATGCGCGTCGCTTGTCGCTATCGAATAGACGGTTTTGCCGTTTTCGGCGGCTTTAATAAGCATCTCGTCCCAAAGCTTTCTGTCGTAGCGTGTCCTGTCGTCGCCCTTGCTGTTTATGTCTATCCCGAGACAGCCGTCATATTTGTCGATAAGTCCGTAAAACTTGTTGAAGTAATAGCGGTAGGCGAAATTGCCGAGGTCATAGGCGTCCTCGGAAAAAAGCTCGTAACGCGCCTGGGTATATTCTCCGGGATGATTTATAACGCAAAGTCCGCCGTTTTTTGTCGCGCCGCGGACGGCGTCCTCATAATCGACGGGCAGGTTTTTATGATAATCCGCGAACCAGCTGCATACATGGGCGTTTACCGTCACGGCGTTCTGCTCAATACCATAGGGGATACGAAGTATTTTTCTGTCGCCGATAACGAGAACGTCGTCGCCGTTTTCATTTGTCAGAGTGTATTTTTCGCCGCTTTCAAAGGAGCCGGACGTTCCGAGATAATCGAGGTCGCCCTTGCTCCTGCCGAGCATTTTGAGCGCGCTGTGGATGAACCCGATCTTAACGGGCTTTTCCCACGAGTAATTTACTATACCGTGATCGGTGATCGCCACGGCGTCATAGCCCGTTTCAAGGTGGCGCTGCAACGACTGCCTTAAAGTGATATCGCCGTCGCTGGCGTTTGTATGGGAGTGGAGCGCCGTCTTGTAGCTGTTTACGGTGTCCCAGTCGATATTTTTATACGGGTCGGTGATGGTGAAGCTGTCGGCGGCAAACGCTCCGACAGTCAGAGCGGCAAGGATCATCGCCGCAGAGATAACGATACAGACCGCTTTTTTTAGCTGCTTTTTCATTTCCGTCACTCCTTTTAACAGATATCGTATTGTAAACTTAAATGAAAGTTGAGAACCTCTCAAGCCTTATGGTACAATGGTTTCACCACAAAAACAAAGTACTCCTAAGAAAAGA
>JAILLJ010000089.1 GCA_024693205.1 Clostridiales bacterium
CATTTTAAAGAGCTTACGGATATTTATTGTTTTTGTCTCTCCGGGCTTCAGCAAGGAATTTATATTTATCCTGCGCGTAAGAAGTCCGTTTCTTATCTTAACATATTTAACATTTATGTCATCGGACTTTCTGTATTCGCAGTCGAAATTTTCGAGCGTTATCTTATCGTCTCCGGTACCGACATATCCCATCTCGCGGTCGCCGAAGCGGACGCCGACCTGGTTGATATATGACGATCCGTAACGGAACTGCGGGAACGCGGGATCGGTATGGACGTCCTTCAGGCTGTCGCCTGTCATAAGCTTTTCGAGAAGCGCGACGGCGTAATCGTCCTCGTCATATTGGCAGTGTCCTTCGCCGATTATATACCACGAATTTTCGGGAAGAAGAGCGGACGATGCGTCGATCATTCTGTCGGGCGAGATGTGGCTGTGGGACGGGTCGGCGCATGTCGTGTTAAGCTGTTTGTAGTTTGCCGAAAAATGCTTTCCGTTGTCGGTGCAGTTCGCTCCCGACGAGCCGTGGGCGCTGACGATACAGTCGCCGTTGACCTTTCTCGCCGTGGCGATGCCGCAGTCGGTACATGTTATCGACGAAAGCGATATACCCTGTTTCAGGGCGCTGTCAATTATTTCGGGCATCTTTGCCATGACCTCGTAGTGCAGCTTATCGCTTTTTTCGATAAGCCATTTTTGCTCTTTTTCATCGAGATACTGTTTTTTCATCGGCTCGTAATCCTCGAGTGGAAGCATATCCCAGACCGAGCCCCAATAGAGAGCGACCGGCACGACGTATGCGTCGAGGATGGCGCCTATCGCCCTGTTGAGGAAGCGTATGCCGACCTTTTCGGTGAGCCATTCAAAGGGATATCTTTCGCCGTTTAAAAACGAGGCGAGACGAAGGGCGGACGAAATGCTGACGTCGAGCTGATCTCTGTCGAGCGTGGCGGCGTCGGATTTAGTGCCGAGCAGCGGCGAATTTACAAATACGACCTTGCCGACCTTGCCGAGAGAGCCGTAAAATCTCAGATACGTTGCGGCGACCTGGCCGCCGAGGCTGTAGCCGAATATGGCGACGTTTTCTGCTCCCGTCAGGCGAAGCACGTCGTCGATAAATTTATCGAGATCGTCGGCGACGTCGACGAGGCTGTCGCGCCAGTCATAGACGAAATCGAATGTATTGTAATAGCCGAGAGCGTCCTCGATCTTTCTTTCCGCAGTTCCGAACGCAAAGCCGTATGATCTGTTGGCAGGCCTTTTACGAGCGTCGGTGTTGTAGTCCTGGGTGCCGTCGGGATTGACGGCTGACTTTTTGAATTCATCGAGAAGCTCGGAAAGCTCCTCGCCCGCCGTCTTTACAAGATCGGAGTAATTGCGTGAAAGAAAACCTCGAAGAAGGCTTTTAACGAGGCGCACTCCCTGCTCCTTTGTTATCCCGTCGAACGAGGGCGGGAACACATGCTCACCGTCGCAGTAGAGCGAATTGCCCGTAAAGCCGCTTATAAATATGAGCGGCATTTTCTTGTCCTCGCTTTCGGGACGAGCAAAGGAGAGAATGCTCGTTCCCGATAACACGATGACGACGCAGAGCAGGACCGAAAGAGCTTTTTTGATAAGTTTCATTGACCGTTCCTTCTTTTTAAATCATCAAATCATTTCTTGAGCTTTTCGACGTATTCCCTGTCGGGAGTTACGATCAAGGTTTTATATACGTGATAAATGACCTTGCCGGGCTTTGACCCGACGGGCTTTTTTAAATTTTTAGCTTCGGTATAATCGACGGGGACCTGCGACGACTCACGCGCCTTGCTGTGATACGCCGCTATTACAGCCGCCTGTTCTATGGTAGAAGGCGGTATAGTCCGTCCGTTTGAGGAGATTATAACGTGCGAGCCGGGTATCTTTTGGGTGTGGAGCCAGAGGTCGTTTCCCTTTGCCGTTTTTAAGGAGAGCTTGTCGTTCTGGACGTTGCTTCGCCCGACATAGATATTGAATCCGTCGGACGATACATATTCCATCGGCGGGAGCGGCTTCGGATTTTTTTCGTTTTTTCGTCCGTGATGCTTCATGTATCCGCCGTTTTCAAGTTCGAGTCTTATCGCGTCAAGCTCGGCGTTGGCGTCGGCGCGATGTAAAAGATCGGATACGGAGTCGAGATATTGAAGCTCCTGTTCGCCGCTGTCGATAAGGCCTGTCAGCATCTGCTCCGCCGTCTTTGCCTTTCGGTAGTCCCTGTAATATTTTTGGGCGTTCGCGGCGGGAGAGAGCGACGGGTCGGCGGGGATGCGCATTATTTTCATGTCGTCGTAGTAGTTTTCGACGTCGTAGAAAAACGCTCCCTTTTTGAGAACGCCGAGATTTGCGTTTATCAGCTCGGCCTTTATGCGAAACTCCTCGCGGTGGGCGCATTCCTCAAGCTCCTTTTGTCGGACGCTGATCTTTTTTGACGTCCTTATGATCGCGTTGTCGACCGTTTTTAACATATCAAAAGCGCGCTGGCGCGTCCTGTCCGCTCTTTCGCGCTCGTAATAAAATGAATCAAGAAGCTCGGAAAATGTGTCGTATTCAAGCGTTTTATATGACGAGCCGTATTGCCCGACGTCGACGTAGGAAAAATCCGTCGGCCGTCCTTCGGGATTTTTAAGCATATACGGCTTGCCGCCGAAATTTATCAAAAGCATTTTTAAACTTTTTAACGTATCGTAAAGCTTTTTCTTTTCGGCGTCGGAAATAGCGTAAACTCCGTTATCTCCGCCGCAGACCGTATAAGAGAACTCTCTCGAAATAAGCGGAGATATGCCCTGTATCGTTCTCAGTATCGCCGAGGAGAGAAGGTCGTTTTTATACGATAAAACGGAGGATAAAAGCTCGTCCTCGGAGGATATAACGGGATCGAGCTTTTCCTGAGCGGGCGGCATGACATAGGGAAGGGACGGCAATATCTGACGGTAGGACGACTTTGTCATATCTATCCTTTTGACCGCGTCGACGACGATGCCGTCGCCTGTAACGAGGACGATATTGCTGTGCTTCGCCATTATCTCGACGCAGAGCCGGAGCGGCCGTTTGTCGCCGATCTCGTTTGTCGCGTCGAGGTCGATAAAGACGGTCCTGTCCGTCCCGTTTTGAGTGATGTCGGTTATGGCCGCGCCGCAGAGATATTTTCTCAGAAGCATACAGAGCATCGGAGGCTTCGGCGGGTTTTCGGGCGCGTAATTCGTCAGATGGAGCCGCGGACAGTTAGGGGAGGCGGAAATAAGAAGACGCTGCGCGCCGAGACGGCTTCTGAGCGAGAGAACTATCTCATCGGCAGAGGGCTGATAGACCTTTTCGATCCTGCTGCCCACTGTTTTGTTTTTTATTTCATTTGTTAAAAATCTTAAAAATATTCCGTCTAATGGCATTGTTTCAAATAAGGTTGTTTACTGTTGTTTTATCTTTGTAACGAAGCAGAGCCAGCCGCCCTCCTCGTACCTTTCGACGACCTCGAGGCCGTATTGTCTGAACGCGTCAAGGACGTCGTTTTCGCGAAGGTCGATGACGCCGGAGGTTATGTAAACCGAGTCGGGCTTCATGAAATTTTTAACGTCCTTTGAAAGAACGATTATGGCGTCGGCGACGATGTTTGCGACGACTACGTCGAATTTTCCGCTTATCTTGTCGGTGAGATCGCCCTCGACGACCTTGTATTGCGGCTCGGTAAATCCGTTGTTTACGCCGTTTTCACGCGCCATCTTGACGGCGAGACGGTCGATGTCGACGGCTTCGGCGCTGTCGGCTCCGAGCAGGAGCGACGCGACGGAGAGGATGCCGCTTCCGCAGCCTATGTCGAGCATCGTTTTTTTACAGCCGGGATAAAAGAATTTTTCGAGCGTCCTAAGACAAAGGCGCGTCGTCTCGTGGGTGCCGGTGCCGAACGATACGCCCGGCTCGATGTTCAGTACCGCGCGTCCCTCGGCGTCGTCGACGTCTGTCCATATCGGACGGATAAGAAGCTTTTCGCCTATTTTGAGCGGCTTATAATATTTTTTCCAGTTGTTTTCCCAGTCCTCGTTGCGGCATTCCTTCAATGAAAGCTCGTAGGAGATACCGGAGGCGTTCAGACGTTCCTTTAAAAACGCGACGGATTCAAGGGGGTTGTCCTCGGGAGAAACATAGATATGGATAAGCGCCTTGGTCCTGTCCTTTTTGAGAAGCTCCTCGTCGATAAGATCTATATGCGCGATCTCACGCGCCTCGTCGACAAGGTTGCTGTAATCCTCGACGTATATGCCGCCCTTTGCGGCCATTGAAGCGATATCGGAGGCGGCGTCGATGTTTTTGACGTCGGTCGTAATTACTATTTCGGTCCAGTCCATCAAAGACCCGCCCTCTCTCTCAGTTCATCTGTTTTGTCCGTCCTTTCCCAGGGCAGATCGACGTCGGTACGGCCGAAGTGACCGTTGGCGGCAAGATCCTCGTAGATGGGCCTTCTGAGGTCGAAGTGATCTATTATCGCCGCGGGACGAAGATCGAACGTCTCTTTGACTGCTTTTTCTATTTTTTCTCTCGATACCTTTTCGGTGCCGAACGTCTCGACCGTTACCGATACGGGATGGGCGACGCCGATGGCGTAAGCTATCTCGACCTCGCATTTTGAAGCGAGGGAGGCGGAGACGATATTTTTGGCGACGTATCTCGCGGCGTAAGAAGCGGAGCGGTCGACCTTTGTGGGATCCTTGCCCGAAAACGCTCCGCCGCCGTGGCGCGCTGCGCCGCCGTAGGTGTCGACGATTATTTTTCTTCCCGTAAGACCGCTGTCGCCGTGGGGGCCGCCCACTACGAAACGACCTGTCGGATTTATGTAAAATATCGTTTTGTCGTCCAGAAGAGATGCGGGGATGACGGCGCGGATGATTTTTTCTTCGACGTCCTTTCTTATCTGTTCGAGCGTCACGTCGTCGCTGTGCTGTGTCGAAACGACGACGGTGTCTATCCTTACGGGCTTGTTGTTTTCGTCATATTCGACCGTGACCTGCGCCTTTCCGTCGGGACGAAGATAACTTATTTCGCCCGATCTCCGCGCCTCGGTAAGCTTGTTTGTAAGCTTTTTTGCGTAGGACGCCGCCATGGGCATATATTCGGGCGTTTCGTCGCACGCGTAGCCGAACATCATGCCCTGATCTCCCGCACCGCAGATGTCGTAAACGTCGATGTCGCCGTTTTGCGCCTCATATGACTGGCTGACGCCCATGTCGATGTCGGGCGACTGCTCGTCGATGGCTGTCAGAACGGCGCATGTGTTGCCGTCAAAGCCCATATCGGCGTCGTTGTAGCCGATATCGCATATGACGCGCCTCGCTACCTTCGGGATATCGACGTAGCACGAGGTCGTTATCTCGCCCATGACGAGGACCATGCCTGTAGTACAGCACGTCTCGCAGGCGACTCTGCCGAATTTATCGTTTCTCATTATCTCATCAAGAACCGCGTCGGAGATACGGTCGCATATCTTGTCGGGATGACCGCAGGTGACGGATTCGGAGGTGAACATGTAGTGTGACATAAAATACCTCTTTTCAAAATAAAAAATGCACTTTTTCAAGAAAATAATTGTATAGTAAAAAAGAGAAAAAGTCAAGCGGATATACCGAAACGGGGACGCCGGAATAATTTTTCAAAATTTTTTAAATCCATGTTCTTACTGTTGCATTTTCCGGGGAGATTTGTTATAATTAAATTTAGATTATTATAATAGGGTCATTATATAACAGTAAAAACCAAGGGCGAAAACGATGGGTGAAAAAATAAGAAAAATTTGCTTTATATGTACGGGCAATACCTGCCGCAGTCCGATGGCCGAGGGGCTTTTCAAAAGGATACTGTCCGAGCGGGGGATAACGGGAGTTGCCGTCGAGAGCGCGGGCGTCTCCGCTTTTCCGGGCGATCCCGTTTCAAAAAACGCTGTCGAAGCCTTAAAAAGCTATTCTGTCGATATATCGGCTCACAGGGCGCGTCCGGTGACGAAATATCTTGCGGACGAATGCGATCTGTTTTTATGCATGACCCGAAGCCACGCCGATATCTTATCGCGGTTTGTCGGAAAGGATAAGGTCGCCGTCCTCGGAGACGGAATATCCGACCCCTACGGCGGGGATGAAGAAACATACAAAAACTGCGCCGACGAGATAAACGCGGCTCTGACGGGATTTGCCGACAAATATTTTTCGGAGGAAGAAAGAAAAATGAATTTATATAAGCAGGTCGATTTTTCAAACGTAAACATAACGGGCGGCTTCTGGTTCGGAAGAAAAAAGATCAATTCCGACGTCACGCTCGGCTGTGTAAGAGATCAGTTTGAAAAGACGGGGCGAATGGACGCGTTTAAATTTGACTGGAAGGAAGGCATGCCGAACCGTCCCCATATATTTTGGGATTCCGACGTCGCGAAGTGGATTGAGGCGGCGTCATACGTCATAGAGGAGACGGGCAATAAGGCGCTTACGGATTACATCGAAAAGCTTATCGACCTTATAGAAAAAAATCAGTCGCCCGACGGGTATTTCAACATCTACTATACCGTGGTCGAGCCGGAAGAAAGATTCAAACACAGGATGCAGCACGAGCTGTATTGCGCCGGTCATCTCATGGAGGCGGCGGTGGCGTACTATAACGCCACGGGCAGAGACAGGTTCTTAAAGTGCATGTGCCGTTACGCCGACTGTATAGAAAAAGCGTTTAAGATCGACGGCACGGCGGAGTTCACAACGCCCGGTCACGAGGAGATCGAATTGGCGCTCGTGAAGCTCTACCGCTGTACTAAAGAAAAGAGATATCTCGAGCTGAGTAAATTTTTCATAGACAGCCGCGGTCAGTCATACGCCAAGGAGGTCATTGAGGGCGACAACGGAGATTATGTCCAGGATCATCTTCCCGTAAGGAAACAGACGACAGCCGAGGGACACGCCGTAAGAGCCTGCTATCTCTACAGCGGCATGGCGGATATCGCCGGAGAATACGGCGACAAAGAGCTTTTCTCCGCATGTGAAAAAATATTTGAAAACATCGTCAAAAAGCGCATGTACATAACGGGCGGAACAGGCTCGGCGCGCGACGGCGAACGCTTTACCGACGATTACGACCTTCCGAACGATACGGCATACGCCGAGACATGCGCCGCGATAGCTCTCGCGTTTTTTGCGGAGCGCATGAGCCTTATCTCGCCTAAAGCGGTCTATGCCGATACGGTCGAACGCGCTCTCTATAACGGCGCTCTTTCGGGCGTATCGCTCGACGGAAAAAGCTTCTTTTATGAAAATCCGCTCGAAATAAATCTTACCGACAGAAACGTAAAGACAAATAAAGCCAAGCGCATGGCGATGACACAGAGAGCAGAGGTGTTCGGCTGCTCGTGCTGTCCGCCGAACATAGCGCGTTTTATCGCTTCCGTCGGAGGAACGGTCTATTCGACGGGCGAGGACGTGGTATTTGTCCATCAGTATATGGATTCCCGCGCCTCCTTCGGCGTCGGCGAAAGAGAGATAAAAATAAAACAGAGCACCGACTATCCGAAGAGCGGAAACATTAAATTCGATATCAAAAACGCGGACGGGATAAAGATAGCCTTGAGGATACCGCTCTGGTGTTCGGAGTTTACTCTTTCGTGCGAATATACGCTCATTGACGGCTACGCGTATTTCATCGCCGACGGCGACGATTTTTCCGCCGAGCTCAAGATGACGATGACGCCGCAGTGGTACGAGGCGTCGTCCGATGTATGGGCGGATTTCGGCAAGGTGGCGCTCGTCAAAGGCCCCGTCGTTTACTGCCTCGAGGGAGCGGACAACGGGAGCGAATTATGGAAGCTTTCGGCGGATATTTTCGAGCCGGTGACGTCATATTATGACGAAAAGCTCGGTCTGGAATGTCTCGAAGCTTCGGGATATAAAAAGACGGATTGTCATTGCGGCCACGCTCAGCTTTATCATCCGGCGAAGGGTAATTATCTTAACGTAAAGCTTAAATTCATACCGTATTTCGCCTTTGCGAACAGGGGCGAAAGCGATATGGAGGTATGGGTAAATAAATTTTAAGATGACTGATTTTTTTGAGATAGTCCCGACAGATATGTCTCATATAAGCGAGATAGCCGAGATCGAAAAAATTTGTTTTTCCGATCCGTGGTCATATGAGACTTTGGCGGCCGAAACAAAAAACGATAATGCGCATTTCCTTACGGCGTTCGACGGAAAAAAGGTTTTGGGATATATCGGGGTCGGCGAGGTCTGCGGCGAATGTTATATTTCAAACGTCGCCGTCCTGCCGGAATACAGAAGAAAAGGGATAGGACGCGCCCTCATTTCGGCGGCGGAGGACGGAGCCGAAAAGCGCGGATGCGATTTTATCACGCTCGAGGTGAGAGAGAGCAATATGAGCGCAATATCGCTTTATCTCAAAGCGGGTTTCAGGGCGGTCGGGATTCGTAAAGATTATTATTCGCATCCGACGGAAAACGCACTTATAATGACAAAATATTTTCAGCAAAAATTGGACTGATTTTAAATGTTGATTCTCGGAATAGAAAGCTCATGCGACGAGACGGCGGCGGCCGTTGTCGAGGACGGGCGAAAGATACTTTCGTCCGTGATCGCGTCCCAGGTTAAGGAGCATATAATCTACGGCGGAGTCGTTCCGGAGATCGCGTCGAGACGCCACGTCGAGGCGATATCATCGGTCGTGAAAAAAGCCGTGACCGACGCCGGCTGTACGTTTGACGATATCGACGCCGTGGCGGTGACATACGCTCCGGGGCTTATAGGAGCGCTTCTTGTCGGAGTGAATTACGCCAAGGGGCTGTCATTCGGAACGGGACTTCCGATAGTGCCGGTGCATCATCTGCGCTCGCATACCGCCGCGAATTACATAACCTCTCCCGAACTGAAGCCGCCGTTTCTCTGCCTTATAGTTTCGGGAGGACACAGCCATATAGTCGAAGTGACCGATTATACGGAATATCGGGTGATAGGCAAAACGCGTGACGACGCGGCGGGAGAATGTATGGACAAGGCGGCGAGAGCGCTCGGACTTCCTTATCCGGGAGGGCTTAATCTCGACAAAGCCTCCGTCGGCGGAAACGATAAGACATATAAATTCCCTCACCCCGTTGTCACGGGCAGTAAATATGATTTCAGCTTTTCCGGGCTCAAGACCGCGGCGGTAAATCTTATCCACAACGCTTCCCAAAAGGGAGAGGAAATAAACATAAAGGATTTCGGCGCCTCCTACATAAAGGCGGTCACGGATCTTCTCGTTTCAAATACCGAAAAAGCGGCAAAGGATACGGGACATAAAACGATAGTTTTAGCGGGAGGCGTTTCCGCAAATTCGGTGCTGCGAAAGAAAATGGGCGATATGTGCCGGAAAAACGGCATGACGCTTTATATGCCGGAGCTGTCTCTTTGCGGAGACAACGCGGCCATGGTCGCGTCGCAGGGATATTTTGAATTTATCTCGGGAAATATCGCCGACATGTCGCTCAACGCGGCGGCTACGGCAAATATCGAAGGTCATGAAAATGAATAAAGCCGATAAAAGGATCTTATATGCCTATAAAATTTTAGACCGCGCCGTTCCGTATTCGTTCGACTGCGGAAGGCTCTGCAAAAAGCGCTGCTGCAGCGGCGACGACGACACGGGAATGATACTTTTTTCGGGCGAGGAAAAGCTCTTTGAAAACGATAAGGATTTTAAAATAAAGACGACGGGGGACGGCAAAAAGCTCCTTGTCTGCCGCGGGATATGCGACAGGAAAAAGCGTCCGCTGTCGTGCAGGATATATCCGTTTTTTCCGATGCTTTCCGACCGTCACGGCAAACCGGTCGTCAAGGTCGTTTACGATCTTCGCGGATATTCCTCCTGCCCCGCGGTGAGAAACAAAATAAAGCCCGATCCGAGATTTGTTTCGGCGGTGAGACGCGCCGCAAAGGTGCTTTGCGGGGACGAAAAAAACAAAGAGATAATAATCGAGACCGATGAAACGATAAAAGACATTTTTACGCTTCAAAAAAATTTATTATCGAGAGGACAAAAGGATGAAAAAGATATTTAAAAAATCGCTGTCCGTTTTCCTGGCGCTCTGTTTCGTTTATTCATTCCCGTCGTTTGCCGCGAACGCAGAGTACAGCGCGGGAGATTTTCGGCTCGAAGCGCGCGACGACGGCGTCGTCATTGTCGGATATCAAGGAAGCGAAGAAAATCTGACGATCCCGTCTGTTCTTCACAGCGAAAAAACGGGAGAGGACGCGCCTGTCGTCGAAATAGGCGAGTGCGCGTTCGGATACAACAATACGCTTGAAACGCTGACGTTTTCGAGAAATCTTAAAACGATAGGCGACGAGGCGTTTTGCGGTTGCGGGAAGCTTACGTCGATAACTTTTTCAGAAGGGCTTCAGACGATAGGCGTGTCGGCGTTTGCCGGTTGCGCTTCGCTCGAAACGGTCGAGCTTCCGGACAGCCTTTTGACCTTGTCCGCCGGAGCGTTCGAGAACTGCGATGCGCTCAGATATGTCGATACGGGAAACGGCGTAACGACGGTCAGCGCGGCGGCTTTCCGGGGGTGTGACGAGCTTAAGACCGTCGTGTTCGGAAGGAGCGTCGAAGCCATAAACAAAATGGCGTTTGCGGGCTGTTTTAAGATAAGCGATATCACTGCGGGTCATTCGATAAAGACGATCGCCTCCGACGCCTTTGACGGCTCGCTCGATCCGACAAAAGTAAAATGCTATTTTAACAGCGCGTATTATGATTTCGCGAAAAATGAGGGATACAGCGCGATCCACACCTTTGTTTTCTCGGATATAACTATCGAAATATCTTCGCCGACAAAGGATCAGTACAATGTGGGCGAGACGTTTGACGACAGCGGGATAAAGGTCATAGCATCATACGAGGATTCATATGACAGAGACGTGACCGAGCTTGCCGTTATTGAGATAAACGGAACGACGTCCAAGCCGGGAGAGATCAAGGTTTCCGCCGCGTATGAAGAAAACGGTACGGAGATCTCAAAGATAAAAAGGATCCCGGTCGTCGGCGAAGCTGCCGCATACACCGCGACGTTCAAGGCTGACGGAAGTATTGTCGGTACGGTCGAGTTCACCGTCGAGGACGAAACGATAACCGAGCCGACCGTTCCCACGAAAGAGGGCTATACGGGCGCATGGGAAGCGTATACGCTTAAAGCGGAGAATATTACGATAAACGCCGTATATACTCCCATCGAATTTACGGCGACGTTCAAGGCTGACGGAGAGGTAGTCGAAACGGTCGAGTTCACCGTCGAGGACGAAACGATAACCGAGCCGACCGTTCCCGCAAAAGAGGGCTATACCGGCGCTTGGGAAGCGTATATGCTGAAAGCGGAGAATATAACGATAAACGCCGTATATACTCCCATCGAATTTACGGCGACATTCAAGGCCGACGGAGAGGTAGTCGGAACAGTCAAGTTCACCGTTGAAACGACAGAAATAACCGAGCCTGCCGTCCCCCC
>JAILLJ010000019.1 GCA_024693205.1 Clostridiales bacterium
TGGCGCGCTTGGAGGGACTCGAACCCCCGGCCCACTGCTTAGAAGGCAGTTGCTCTATCCACCTGAGCTACAAGCGCAAATATCGGTTTTTATAAATAAGCATAAAAATGGAGCGGGTGATGGGAATCGAACCCACACAACCAGCTTGGAAGGCTGGGATTCTGCCATTGAACTACACCCGCATGGAACGGTATCAATTTTATCAAATCGATACCGTTTTGTCAATATGTTTTTTTAATTATTTTCGTTTAAATTTCCCGTCAATAACGTACTGAGTCCCGGACAATTTTTTATCTTGAAGAAACGATTATCTGTCCGTTATCCGCAGTAACGTCGACATATGCCGGCGGATTGCCGTCGACGGAATCAACGATTATGGACGCTATCTTATCCTCCACGTTTTTACGTATCACGTTTCGGAGATCTCTCGCGCCTCTCGTTCCGTCCTTGACCATCGACGCGAACGTCTTCGGAACATCGTCGCTCCACCAAAGCGTTATGCCCTTTGTTTTAAGAGGATCGACAAGCTCGCCGAGCATAAGCTTCGCTATATCCTCATAATTTTCTTCCGTCAGATCGTTAAAGACGATCACCTCGTCGACGCGTCCCAAAAATTCGGGTCTCAAAAATTCTCTCAGCGCCTTCATCGCCTTTTCCTTTGACGCCTCGTTCTTTGTCTTTCCGAAGCCTAAAGCTCCCTCTTTTCTGTCGCTTCCGGCGTTCGAGGTCATTATGATAACGGTGTTTTCAAAATTGACCGTCCTGCCCTGCGCGTCGGTTATCCTGCCTTCGTCAAGTATCTGGAGAAGGATGTTCATGACGTCGGGGTGCGCCTTTTCGATTTCGTCAAACAATATGACCGAATACGGCTTTCTTCTGACCTTTTCGGTAAGCTGTCCCGCTTCGTCATATCCGACATATCCGGGCGGCGAGCCGATTATCCTCGACACCGAATATTTTTCCATAAATTCGGACATGTCAAGGCGGATCAGCGTCTCGGGCGTATCGAAAAGCTCCTCTGCAAGCTGTTTTACAAGCTCCGTCTTTCCGACTCCCGTGGGGCCGACGAATATGAATGACGACGGCCTGCGGCGGGGATTTATCCTCACTCTTCCGCGTTTTATCGCCTTTGAAAGAGCGTCTACGGCTTCGTCCTGGCCGATGATCTTTGAACGCAGCTTGTTTTCAAGATCGGCAAGTCTTCTCAGGTCGCTCTCTATTATCTTGCTCGCCGGTATGCCTGTCCAAAGCTGGATGACCCTTGCGAGGTCGTCCTCGGTCACATAGTTGTCCTCGGCAAGCTTCCTGAGCTCCGCTCCCTTTTGCTCAGCGGTTATCAGCTCGGCTTTTATTTTTGCGAGCTCCTCGTAGTCGACGTCCGTGTTCTTTTCGGAATTATCTATCAGCTCCTGCTGGCGCGCCTGAAGCTCCGCCGTCTTAAGCTCATGAAGCTGTAATTCGCCGATCGCCTTGTTGCGGAGATTTGCGCATGTACACGCTTCGTCGAGCAGGTCGATCGCCTTATCCGGTAAAAATCTGTCGTTGATATATCTTTCGGAGAGAACGACCGCCTGGCGTATCAGCGAATCGCTGACTCTCACGCGATGGTAATTTTCGTAATAATCCTTGACGCCCTGAAGCATCGTGCATGTGTCGTCGATCGACGGCTCCTCGACCTTGACCGGCTGGAGGCGGCGTTCGAGAGCGGCGTCTTTCTCGATATATTTCCTGTATTCCGTAAACGTCGTCGCGCCGATTATCTGTATCTCTCCGCGTGACAGCGCGGGCTTCAGGATATTCGCCGCGTTCATGGAGCCTTCTGCGTCGCCCGTTCCGACAAGGCTGTGTACCTCGTCGATAAAGAGGATTATGTTCCCCTCGGCTTTGACTTCCTCGACAAGTCCCTTTATACGACTCTCGAACTGTCCTCTGAACTGAGTGCCCGCTACAAGCGCCGTAAGATCGAGAAGATGTATCTCCTTGTCAAGAAGCTTTACCGGCACGTCGCCCTTAGCGATCTTTATTGCAAGTCCCTCGGCTATCGCCGTCTTGCCGACGCCGGGTTCGCCGATCAGACACGGATTGTTCTTTGAGCGGCGGCAGAGGATCTGGACAGTCCTGTAGATCTCGTTTTCGCGGCCTATTATCCTGTCTATCTCACCGTTTTGAGCCTTTTCGGTCAGATTGGTGCAGTATTGATTGAGGAACTTGCGCTCCTTTTTGGAATTCCTTTTATTTTTTGTCCTTGTCTTTTCCTTACCTCCGGACTTGTCGCCGTCGCCGTCCGAGCTGTCGTCGGTGCCGGAGATGTTTTGGAAATTCTGCATAAACGGAAGCGTTCCCGCTCCGCCGGGCTGAAATTCTCCGTCCTCTCCGAACAACTCGTCAAACTGCTCGCTTACGCCGTCGACCTCATCCTCGGATATACCCATGCTCTGCATCATCTGCTTGATGGGGCCTATATTCATTTCCATGGCGCATTTCATGCAGAGCCCTTCCTGCGTGCTCTTATCGCCGTCGACCTTGGTGATGAAGAACATCGCGGGACGTTTCTTGCACCTGCTGCAAAGAACCTGTTTCATCTGTTATCTCCTTAATGCCGTAACCGTCGTTGTTACTTGCTCTCTTCTTCTTTTTCTTCTTTTTCCTTTTGCTGTTTCTCTAACTTTTCCTTTTTTCTGTCGTCGATAAGCGCCTTTTTAGTGCCCGGGACATAGCTTGCGAAAGCGAGGAGCGTCAGCAAAGCTGATATCACTACAAGTATCTGTAAAAGTATCGTAGGCATCGTCCAAAACTCACGGAAGGCTCCGACGTCCGGGCCGAAGGCTATTATGAATATCATTACCGCGTAAAACACAAATGTCGCGACTTTTCCGTATATCTCCGCCGCGCCGGGACGGACCTTTAACGCGAGCATGACAAGTCCGACCGCGAGCATAAACAGCTCCTTTAAAAGGAAAACGGCGAACACCCAGCTGAATATCCTGATCGTTCTGTTTTCGCTGTGGAGAAATGTCAGGAGCAGCATAAGAGCTATCGTCATCTGGGTCAGCTTGTCGGCTATCGGGTCGAGGATCTTTCCGAGATCGCTTATCTGATTGAATCTTCTTGCGATCTTTCCGTCAAGAAAATCGGAAAGTCCCGACAAAAACAGCACGAACACCGCCCATATCGGATATCCCTTGTAAAAGAGCACCGCAAATATCGGCACCATGACTATCCGAAGAAATGAAAGCAGATTCGGAACCGTCTTCCAGTTTTTAAAAAGATCTTTGATCATTTTTTCCTCCGCCACACGAAAGTGGTCTGACGTTATCGTAGCGTCATCCGAAATAATTTTTTAATACCGACACATCGGTCACGAACTTGACGATCTTTGACGCGGCTACGGCGTCCGAAAATGCGCCGTCTCCCGCCATTTTCATCATGATATCAAGCAAAAAACAGAGTACCGTCACCATTATGACGCCCTCTATTGCGCCGAGGACCGCTCCGAGGCCCTTGTTGACCTGTTTCAAGATCGGGAGCTTCATAACGCCGGCTATCTTAGTCAAGACGAGGGTCAGAAGTCCCGAAACCGTACAAAAGATAAATATTACCGAAAGCACCCTGAGACCCGCCACCATAACGGGACGCGCAACTTTTTCTTCAAGCTGTTCGCTAACAGAGCCTTCCTCCGGTTTTAATGATCCGGCGCTTTCGGAAAGCTCATTAACGTCTATTCCCACAGCCTCCGCCGCGCTGACAAAGAAAGAAGGGATCTCGCTCACTACCGCTTTTACCTCTTCGGCGGCATTCTCCGCTTCCTTTACGCCGGGAGCTCTCTCCTCTATCATTTTTACCATACGCTCTTTTGCGAAGGTGTCATATACCTTTTCGGCGAGCGGCAACGCGAAGCTCACCGCAAGCGAGCAGGAGGCTATCCACACGACGATATTTATGATGACTCTTACAAAGCCTTTTTTTGACGAACGTACTATCAAAAATAATACAAGCGCGACAAGTATTATATCGACTGCGTATGCCAAAAGAACATCACTTCGCTTCGTTTGATCTCGACCTGATGATACAGTATAACACATAGGTCGGAATGATTTCAATAAAAATATACGAGTGTCGTATATTTATTTTGTCCGCGAGCTTACGGAATACTGCTCTATCCTGTCCGCAAATCTGACATAAAGCTTTGAATTTGTATTTTTGACTTCGAGCGGTATCTCGCTGAAGGATATACTGCCCATATCCGTTCCGGAGTTATTGTAGATCACGGCTTTTTTCCCGATAAGCAGGACGGTGTACGCCTCGCTGCACGAGACGTCGGTGACCTTGCCTTCGATATCCGTTTCAAATTTCTTTTGTCCGTTTTTTGAAAAGACCTTTAGCTTTGAAAGCTCCTCGTTTCCGTAGGTCATAAGCACTATAGCGCTTTTGCCGCTTTCCGTGCTGTCGTAGCAGCGGAGCGTATCGCTCTCGAAGCTGTCGCCGTCAATGCGCTTTGTCTTATCCTTTATTATACTGCGAAGGTTGTCGCCCAAAACGGTTATCACCCTTCGGCTCGTGTAGTCGACGTCGACGACGGTCACTCCGTCAAATTCAAACGACGCCTTGGGCTTTGTCTCGTCCGTGTCGAATACGATAACTTTTGAGACGAGCTCCGCCGACTTAACGCCCATTACGGCGGCGACGACCGTCTTTCCGTCGTCGGAAAGAGCTATGTCGGATATGTAATCCTTTGCGCAGTTCCATTTGAAATATTCGCGCATATGCCTGTCATAAACCGTCAGAACGCTCGTCACGTCTTTGCCCAATGTCGCCACGGCAGTATATCCGTTTTCGGAAACAGCCGCGTCAAGTATGCCTGCTTTTGTCTTTTTTTCGTAAAGAAGTCTCGAACGGCTGATGAGCGAAAACTTCGTGCCGTTCCTGTCGAACACGACCGCTCTTCCGTTTCTTATATCGCCGAACGGCGAGGCGTAACCCGAAGCTGTTTCGAGAAGCGTGCCGGCGGACTTGTTCAGCACTTTAGTCCCCTTTGTGTCATAGACGATAAGTCCGTTTCCCATCATATCGTATCTTCCGCGGCTGCTTTCGGTCAGCGCGTAGGGGAATTTTTTTCCTCCTGAAAAGCTTTCGGAAAACTCGGCGAAAGCGTCGGTAAAGCCCGAAAGAGCGACGCCGCCGAACGTCCTCGAGGCGACGAACAGAAAGCCGAATATCAGCAGCAGCGAAAGCAGCAGCTTAAAAAGACCGGAAACAAATCTTTTCTCGGCTTTTTTTCTTTTTTTTGGAGACTTAGGCATAATCACCCTCCGTAATTGACATTCCTGAGATAAAGGCCGCATGCGGGCGCCGTCACGCCTGCGCGTTCACGCTCGCCCGACTCTATTATTTCGGGCAGCGCTCCCCTTTCTATTTTTCCCTGCTGTATATAGAAAAGCGTGCCCGTCATTATCCTCACCATATTGTAAAGAAAGCCGTCTGCCTCGACGGTAAAAAACACTTCGTCCCCTCGCCTTTCTACCGACGCGTCAAATACGGTTCTCACCGTGTCTTTGACGGAACATCCCGACGACGCGAAGCCCCTGTAATCGTGCTTTCCCAAAAAATATTTTGACTCCTCGTCGAGCATTTTTTCGTCGAGGGGATGACCGTACATGTAATACCTGTCGGTCAGAAAGGGATTTTTGAACGGCGAATTCCAGATCTTATAAACGTACTTTTTTGAAACGCAGGAATATCTCGCGTGGAAATCCTCCGGGACCTCCCTGCATCCGTAAACGCCTATACTGTCGGGCAAATTCGCGTTCAGCGCGTATATCATCCGCTCGGTATCGACGCCGCTGTCGGTCCTGAAATTACAGCAGTACATCTCGGCGTGAACTCCGGCGTCGGTGCGCGAACAGCCGATGACGCCGCTTCTCACGCCCGTCACCTTTTCGATCGCGTCCTGAACTGTCTCCTGGACGGATATGCCGTTTTTTTGTACCTGCCAGCCGTGATAGGGCGCGCCGTCAAACCTTAACGTAAGCAGAAGATTTCTCATTTTATGTTCTGCCCTTCATAGTGTTCTCAGCCGATGACCGGCTTGAAATAAATATTTAAAAAGATAACGGCTCCCAAAAGAGCTGCAGTCACGGCAGAAGCGACGATATCGGTCGCTTTTACCTTCATCTGTTTCATCCTCGTTCTTCCCTCTCCGCCGCGGTAACATCTGCATTCCATAGCGAACGCAAGCTCGTAAGCCCTCCTGAACGCGGAAATAAAAAGAGGGATGAGAATAGGTATCAGCGCCTTTGCCCTTTTAATAAATCCGCCGCTTTCAAGGTCGGCTCCCCTCGCCTTCTGGGCGTTCATTATACGCTCGATCTCCTCGATAAGCGTCGGGATAAAGCGAAGCGCCAAGGTCATCATCATAGCGAGAGTGTGTACCTGAATTTTAAACACCTTGAGCGGAGAAAGGATCCTTTCGATCGCGTCGGTGAGCATGGTAGGAGTCGTAGTATATGTCAGGAGCGAGCTTCCGGCTATCAGACAGACTATCCTGACTATCATAAAAACAGCGGTATATATTCCCTTGTCGGTCACGGTTATCTTCCAGAATTCTAAAAGCTTGTTGCCGCCGCTCGTGTAAAAAATATTGAGTATACCGGTGAAAACAAGGATCACCATGACCGGCCTGAGACTTTTAAGCATCATCCTCATCGGAACTCCCGCAAGGATGGTGCAAAGCGCCGTGAACAGCACCATAAGTCCGAGCGACCAGAAATTTTTACACATGAAGATAACGATAATGAACGCGAACGTCACTATTATTTTTACCCTCGGATCCATCTTATGGAGCGCTGATTTTCCGGGAAGATATTGACCTATCGTGATATCTCTTATCATTCTTTCACACTCCTCCCGAAAACTCGGAGAAGCTCGCGGCAACCCTGCTCGTTTGTATATATATCGGTCCTTACGGGCACGCCCTTTTCCTTAAGCCCGAGAAAAATCTTCGTGACCTGGGGAACATTGAGCCCCATTTTAAAAAGCTCTTCGCTCCTTGAAAAGATCTCGTCGACCGTACCTATCATCGCGACTTCACCCTTGTTCATCACAAGCACTTTCGTCGCAAGCTTTGCTATATCGTCCATGCTGTGGGAGACAAGTATTACGGTCCTGCCCGTCTCCTGCCTGTATTCCTTTATGAAGCTTAAGATCATATCCCTGCCGCGCGGATCGAGACCTGCCGCAGGCTCGTCCAATATAAGCGCCTCGGGCTCCATGGCTATAACCCCCGCTATCGCAGCGCGTCTCTTTTCGCCGCCGGACAGATCGAACGGGGATTTTTTGAGATAGCTGTCGGAAAGCCCGACAAACCTCGCCGCGCGCCGAACGCGCCTGTCTGTTTCATCGTCGTCAAGCCCCATGTTTTTAGGGCCGAAGGCGATGTCTTTATATACCGTCTCTTCAAAAAGCTGATATTCGGGATATTGGAAGCAAAGTCCCACCTTGAACCTCGCCGCCCGTATGCTCTCCTTACTTTCAGCTATATCCTTGCCGTCGAGAAGTATCTTTCCCGTCGTCGGCTTTAAAAGCCCGTTAAAATGCTGGATAAGCGTACTCTTTCCGGAGCCGGTATGTCCGATTATCCCGAGAAACTCACCGTTTTCAACGGCAAGGTCTATGTTTTTTATCGCCGCCGTTTCAAAAAGCGTCTTTTCGCCGTAAAGATGGGTAAGGTTTACGGCCTCAATAACAGCCGACATTACGAACACACCCCCGCTTTCCTCGCGGCCTCATAGACCGCGTCGATACAATCGGAGGGCGTCAGGACGTCGCTTTCAAGCTCTATCCCGTTTTCCTTAAGCATATCGGCAAGGTTTGCCGCGGACGGTATCTCAAGCCCTATTTTGCGGATCGTTTCGCGCTCGCCGAAAACCCTTGCGGGCGTTCCGTCAAGCAGCACTCTTCCGTCGTCCATAACGACCACTCTGTCCGCTTCGGCAGCTTCTTCCATAAAATGCGTAATAAAAATAACCGTAATGCCGTTTTCGCGGTTTAGCTTTTTGGCCGTTTCCATTACCTCGGCGCGTCCCTTGGGGTCGATCATCGCGGTAGGCTCGTCGAATACTATGCAGTCCGTTCTCATCGCTATTATTCCCGCGATGGCCACTCTCTGCTTCTGGCCGCCCGAAAGCTTATGCGGCTCGTATTCCCTGAACTCGTACATCCCGACCGCCTTTAAGGATTCATCCACTCTCCGCCTGATCTCTTTCGGCTCGACGCCGAGATTTTCCGGCCCGAACGCCACGTCGTCCTCAACTATTGTAGCGACTATCTGATTGTCGGGATTTTGGAAAACCATACCGACTTTTTCTCTTATATCATAGATAAGGCTTTCGTCCGCCGTGTCCATGCCGCAGACAGTCACCTTGCCGCTCTGGGGTATCAGAATAGCGTTGCAAAGCTTTGCGAGCGTGGATTTTCCGGAGCCGTTGTGGCCGAGGACAGAAACGAACTCACCCTTTTTTATCGAAAGGGTGACTTCCTTTACCGCGGGGAGGCGTTCCTTTTGTTCTTCCTCTGTCCCGTCGTATGTAAAACTTACGTTATCAAACTCTATGATGCTGTCTTTCATTTTAAAGTCCCGTTAATTTCTCCAGATTGAAGTCGCTCCGCACGGCAGTACAAGTCCCGAATCCGTGACCGGAAGTCCCAATTCGTCGCCCGTGACACTCCCGCCGAATTTTTTGCCGACCGTCTTTTCGAGGATATAGCTCATTACCGAGGGCGAAAGTCCCGTCGTATATGAATTTATCATCACCATGACGGGCGAATCGGAAAGTATCTGTGTACAGCTCTCGACAAACTCGTATATCTTATCCTCGAGCTTCCAGACCTCTCCGTTCGGGCCTCTTCCGTATGAGGGAGGGTCCATGATTATTATATCATATTTGTTGCCGCGCCTTATTTCGCGGGCAACAAACTTTATACAGTCGTCTACTATCCACCTGACCGGCTTATATTCAAGCCCGTTCAAAACGGCGTTTTCTCTCGCCCATGTTACCATTCCCTTTGAAGCGTCGACATGGACGACCTCGGCTCCCGCGGCAAGCGCCGCCGTCGTCGCGCAGCCGGTATATCCGAAAAGGTTGAGTACCTTTATCTGCCTGCCGGCATTTTTAATAAGCTCCGACGTAAGCTCCCAGTTCGTCGCCTGCTCGGGAAAAATGCCTGTATGCTTAAAGCCCATCGTCTTGACGTTGAACTTGAAATCCCCGTAGGAGATCTTCCATGAGCCGGGAACCGAGCGGTAGATATGCCAGCTCCCGCCGCCGGTATTCGAGCGCATATACTCGGCGTGAGCCTTGCGCCAATATTCGTTTTTTCTTTCCGTGTTCCAGATCACCTGAGGGTCGGGACGAATCAGTATCATATCCGCCCAGCGTTCGAGCCTGTCGCCGCCGGAGCAGTCGATAAGCTCATAATCCTTCCATTTGTCAGAAACTCTCATATAAGCCTTTCTTTCACTACCTCGGCTATTTCATCGCCGAGCTTTTTAATAAGTTTTTCATCCTTGCCTTCGAGCATAACCCTGATAAGAGGCTCCGTACCCGAAACGCGCACGAGCACCCTGCCCTCATTTTTGAGTTTCTTTTCCGCGCTCTCGATGGCTTTTGTTATCTCCTCGTCCCCCTCGGTAAACCTGACCTTTCCGATATTGGAAACTCTGACGTTTATAAGGACCTGGGGATAGACCTCCATGACCGACGCAAGGGACGCGAGCGAGCTACCCGTCTCCTTCATGACGTTCAGGACCTGTATCGCCGTTATCTGGCCGTCGCCCGTATTGGCGTAGTCGAGGAAAATGACGTGACCCGACTGCTCGCCGCCGATATTATATCCGTTTTTAAGCATATTCGCAAGGACGTATCTGTCGCCGACGATCGTTTTTTCGCAAAGGATCCCGTTTTTCTCGCAGAATTTAAAAAATCCCATGTTGCTCATGACCGTGACGACCGCCGTGTCGCCCTTTAATTTTCCCTTGTCGCGCATATGCTTTGCGCAGAGCGCTATGACCCTGTCGCCGTCGATGATATTGCCGTCCCTGTCGACCGCGAGCATCCTGTCGGCGTCGCCGTCAAAAGCAAATCCCGCGTCGAGCCCGTTGTCTACGACATATTTTCTCAGAGCGTCGAGATGCGTCGAGCCGCAGTCCTTGTTGATGTTCACCCCGTCCGGCTCGTATGAGATAAAGTGACATTCCGCTCCGAGGCTTGTGAAAATTTCGGGGGCGGTGACGGACGCGGAGCCGTTGGCGCAGTCGAACGCAAGCTTCATCCCTTTAAAATCGCCGTTTGCCGTTTTTATAACATGCTCGATATAGCTGTATAAAAATGTTTCGTCCGTCGTCACTCTTCCGACGTCGCCGCCTATCTTTACGGGCGGTACCGCCGCCTCGTCGAGGATTATCCCCTCTATCTTTTCTTCAAGCTCGTCGGGCAGCTTGTAGCCGTCGGATTTGAATATTTTTATTCCGTTATATTCACATGGGTTATGCGACGCCGAGATCATCACTCCCGCGTCGTAGCCCTTTTCTCTTACGAGGAACGCTACGGCAGGCGTCGGAACGACTCCCAATAAAAGTACGTCCACGCCGACGGAGCAAAGTCCCGCCGCGATAGCGGATTCGAGCATATCGGAGGACATTCGCGTGTCCTTTCCGATCATGACACGCGGACGCTTTTTTTCATCGCTTATCAGTATCATTGCCGCGGCGCGGCCTATCTTCATCGCAAGCTCGCACGTAAGCTCCCTGTTGGCTATGCCTCTCGCGCCGTCGGTCCCGAACAGTCTTCCCATTTTATTATCTCCTTAAAAGAACTATGTATATCAAAACAGCTTCTGCTGTCCCGGCATCGGTATTCCCACATGGGCGTAACCTGCCGGAGTCACCATTCTTCCTCTCGGAGTCCTTGATAAAAAGCCTATCTGCATAAGATACGGCTCGTAGACGTCCTCAATGGTCACGGCTTCCTCGCCTATCGCCGCGGCTATCGTCTCAAGCCCGACGGGGCCTCCGTTATAGTTTTTAATCATCGCGGTTAAAAGAAGCCTGTCTACGGAATCGAGTCCGAGCTTATCTATTTCCATTCTGTCGAGCGCGCTTTTCGCGCTCTCGCGGTTAATTACGCCGTCGCCTATGACCTGGGCAAAGTCCCTCGCCCTCTTTAAAAGCCTGTTGGCTATTCTCGGAGTCCCTCTCGAACGCGAGGCTATCTCCATGGCTCCGCCGTCGTCCGCCTCGATATCAAGTATTCCCGCGCTGCGCTTGACTATAAGTGACAATTCCTCCGGCGTATAAAGCTCGAGCCTGCATATAACTCCGAACCTGTCGCGAAGCGGCGCGGAAAGCTGTCCCGCTCTCGTCGTCGCTCCGACAAGCGTGAACTTCGGGAGATCGAGTCTTATTGATCTTGCCGAGGGTCCCTTGCCTATTATTATATCGAGGGCGCTGTCCTCCATCGCGGGATAGAGCACCTCTTCAACGCTCCTGTTGAGCCTGTGTATCTCGTCGATGAACAGCACGTCTCCGACGTTAAGGTTTGTGAGGAGCGCTGCGAGATCGCCCGGCTTTTCGATAGCGGGTCCCGAGGTGACTCTTATATTTACGCCCATCTCGTTTGCGATTATCCCCGCGAGCGTCGTCTTGCCGAGTCCGGGAGGGCCGTAAAGAAGGACGTGGTCGAGCGTTTCGTTCCTGCTTTTTGCCGCCTCGATATATATTTTAAGATTTTCCTTGACCTTCTCCTGTCCTATATATTCCTCTATCCGTTTCGGACGGAGAGACAGCTCCGTTTCGCCGTCCTCGGACGACGAATATTCGGGCGTTACTATTCGGCTTTCGTAGTCGGTATCCATTTTTATCCTCCAAAGAGTTTATCAAAGCTCTGTTTTTTACATTTTAGATAGCGATCTGAGCGCCTGTTTTATAAGCATATCGGTCGGAAGCGTTCCGTCGAGCTTTCCTACGGCGACCGACGCCTCGGAACGGCTGTAGCCGAGCATCTCGAGAGCGCTGACCGCTTCCTCGGCGTTTGCGGACGCCGACACGACTCCCGCCGCCTTTATCCCCTCGCTCATATCAAGCGTTCCGACGCCGGACCCCAATTTATCCTTTAATTCAAGCACTATCCTCTGTGCCGATTTCGGGCCGACGCCCGGCGCCCTTGTGATGCTTTTAACGTCGCCCGACGCTATACAGAGAGCGAGCTTCGACGGCTCCAACGTCGACAGAACGGCAAGCGCCGCCTTCGGCCCCACTCCGGTAACGCCGATAAGAAGCTTAAAGCATTCAAGCTCGCTTTTGTCATAAAAGCCGAAGAGATCGAGCGCGTCCTCGCGGACGTTGAGATATGTAAAGACCGTGGCTTCGGCGCCCCTTTCGCCTACCTTGCGGAGCGTGTTAAAGGATGCGAAGCAGTAAAACGCGACTCCGCCGCACTGTATGGCAAATCCGTCCTTATCGACATGTATGATCGTTCCTGTTAAACTGTAAAACATTTTTATTCCGCCTTATATGCCGTTTCTTATTTTAAAAGTTTTTTTCGCTATCCCGGCGTCGCCCATCAGCGAAGCGTGGCTGTGCGCGTGACATATCGCCATCGCAAGAGCGTCCGCGGTGTCGTCGGGCTTCGGTATCTCCTTAAGGTTAAGGAGCAGCCGCGTCATCTCCTGTACCTGCTTCTTTTCGGCTCTTCCGTAGCCGACGACGCTCTGTTTTACCTGAAGCGGAGTATATTCAAAGATCTTAAGCCCGCTCTTTTGCGCCGCCAAAATGATAGCGCCCCTCGCCTGGCTGACGTCTATCACCGTTTTTGCGTTGTTGTTGTAAAAAAGCTTTTCGATGGCGAGAGACGTCGGGCTCCAGCGCTTTATCACCTCGACGGTACCGTCATATATCTTTTCGATCCGCTCGTTAAACGGCGTTTTGGCCTCCGTCGTAACGGCGCCGAAATCGAGCACGTCGAAGTGGTTGTTTTTATAATCTATGACTCCGTAGCCTACGATAGCGTAGCCGGGGTCGATCCCGAGAATTATCATGCTGCGCCCCTTATTTTTCTCTCTCCCTTATTATGAACCGAGTGGGAGTTCCCTCAAGCCCGAAGACCTCTCTTATCTGATTGTCGATATATCTCTGATAGCTGTAATGGAACAGATCCCTTTTGTTGACGAAGCAGACGAACGTGGGAGGCCTTGTCGACGCCTGGGTCATGTAATAAATTTTAAGCCTCTTGCCCTTATCTGTCGGCGGCTGGACTCTCGCCGTCGCCTCGGCAAGCACGTCGTTGAGCTTGCCCGTCGATATCCTCATTGAGTTCTGGTCGTTGACGAATTTAATAAGCTCGAAAAGCCTGTCTATTCTCTGTCCCGTTTTGGCGGAGATGAAGATTATCGGAGCGTATGACATGAACGAAAAATCGTTCATCAGCTTTTTGCGGTACTCCGTCATCGTCTTGTCGTCCTTTTCGAGCGCGTCCCATTTGTTGACGGCGATTATACAGCCCTTGCCCTGCTCGTGGGCAATGCCCGCAACCTTTGAATCCTGTTCGGTAAAGCCCTCGACGGCGTCGATCATTATAACGCAGACCTGCGCCCTCTCGACCGCCATCCTCGCCCTTATAACCGAATATTTTTCGACGGCGTCGTCTACCCTGCTCTTTCTCCGAAGTCCCGCTGTGTCGATAAATACGAAGCTGCCGAATTTATTGTCGACCGCGGAGTCCGTGGCGTCTCTCGTCGTTCCGGCGATATCGGAGACGATCATGCGCTCCTCGCCCGTTATGGCGTTTATAAGAGACGACTTTCCGACGTTGGGCTTTCCGATGACGGCGACCTTTATCCTGTCGTCCTCATCGTCTTCCTTTTCGCTGTCGCCGTCAAAATACTTTATCACCTCGTCGAGGAGATCGCCCGTGCCGTGGCCGTGGACGGCAGATACGGGCATCGGATCGCCTATGCCGAGATTGTAAAACTCGTAGAGCTCCGGCGGGACGTCGCCCACCGCGTCGCATTTATTGACGCAAAGCACGACGGGCTTTCCGCTCTTTATAAGCATATGCGCGACCTCGGAATCGTTGGCCGTTACGCCGGAACGCACGTCGGTCACGAGAATGATAACGTCAGCGCTGTCGATGGCAAGCTGTGCCTGACGGCGCATCTGGGACAGTATCACGTCGTCGGAATACGGCTCGATACCGCCCGTGTCGATAAGCAAAAACTTACGTCCGAGCCACTCGCAGTCTCCGTATATCCTGTCTCTCGTAACGCCCGGGGCGTCGTCGACTATGGCCGTCCTCTCGCCCGTAAGCTTGTTGAACAGCATTGATTTTCCTACGTTTGGCCGCCCTACTATAGCGACTATGGGTACTGACATTTTGTGATTCCGTGCCTTTCGTAATTATCCTTTGGATCTACTTTCTTTCAAAAAGATTTCCGCCCTTGCAGTCAATTGCCGCTATCAGCGGAAAATCGAGAAATTCAAGTCTCTTTACGCTTTCGCATCCGAGATCGAAAAAGGCGATCTCCTCGCATTTTTTAATGCATTTCGCCGCGAGAGCGCCCGCTCCGCCGACGGCGCAAAGGTAGACGGCGTTGTTTCGTTTTATCGCTTCGACTACATCTTTGCTGCGCTGTCCCTTGCCTATCATAGCGCAAAGCCCGAGATCGAGAAGGCGCGGAGCGTAGACGTCCATCCTTCCGGACGTCGTGGGGCCGCAGCTTCCGATCACATGGCCGGGCTGCGCGGGAGTCGGTCCCGCGTAATATATCGAGGCGCCGTCAAGCTCGAACGGCAGCTTTTCGTTTTTGTCGAGCAGCTCGAATATCCTCTTATGCGCCGCATCGCGCGAGGTATAGACGGTTCCCGAAAGAAGCACCCTGTCGCCCGCGTTAATCATCGGAGCGTATTTTTTGATATCGGCTGTGTTTATCTTTAATTCCATATTAAACTTCCCGAATTATTTTGTGCCTAAAAATTTTGAAATAAGCGCGTATATTTTTCCCTTTTCGGTCGCCGCGCCGTCTCTTTCGGCTTCATTTACGTTTTTGTTTTTCTCTTTTTCGTCTTTTTCTTCTTTATCCGAAGCGGGAGAAACGGGCTCGGTCGCTTTCACTTCTTCCGTCTCTTTCGTCTCTTCTTTTTTATCGCTGTCGGAGAGTACGGGAGAAACGGCGTCCTTTTCCCAAAAGGCGTTTCTGAGCCGCTCTATCTCGGCTTTCAGTTCTTCGTTCTCGCTCTCGGTCTCCGCCGTATGAAGCCTTAAAGACAGCTCGTCGCTCCTGTCTTTTTCCTCGTAGTCGTCGAGCTTTTTTGAAAGGTTGAGGTTTTCGGTCTTAAGCCTCGCAAGCTCCACTGAGAGATCCTTGGCCTCCGCCTTTTTTTTCGCAAGCTCGTTATGCACTTTTTCAACATAATCAATAACGTCCGAACGTTTAAAGCCGCCGAAAAAAACTCTTCTCATGACAGGGACTTTTTTGTTTCCGGATCTCATTTTTCACCGACACCCCCGGTAAGATTTGGGGCGGCAAAAAGCCGCCCCCGCTTTAAAGGCAATACCGCACGATTCATGTGCGGGGATCGCCTTAGGTTTTATTTCATCGCGATAGCCTTTTTGGCCTTTTCGACAATGTTCTTTGCGTCAAGGCCGAAAAGATGAAGCAGCTCCGCCGCCGGCCCCGAACGTCCGAATGTATCTTCGACTCCCACGCGTAAGACGGGTACGGGATCGGTTTCGCAAACTACCTCCGAAACAGCTCCGCCGAGTCCGCCGATGACGCTGTGTTCCTCCGCCGTTACGATGGCTCCCGTTTCGGCGGCGGCATTTATGATAATATCTCTGTCAATGGGCTTTATCGTCGCCATATTGATGACCGACGCGGATATGCCCTCGTTTTTCAGCTGCTCACAGGCTATGAGCGCCTCGTTTACCATAAGGCCGGTGGCGATTATCGTGACGTCCTTGCCGTCGCAGAGCTTTACGCCCTTACCTATTTCAAATTTATAATCGTCTCCGAATATCACCGGAACGGCAAGTCTTCCGAAGCGAAGGTAAACGGGTCCTTCAAATTTCGCCGCGGCAAACACGGCCTGTCTCGCCTCCGTAGCGTCGGCGGGATTTATTATCGTCATTCCGGGGATAACTCTCATAAGAGCTATATCCTCGCAGCACTGGTGGCTCGCTCCGTCTTCGCCGACGGAAATGCCCGCGTGCGTCGCGCCTATGTTCACGTTAAGATGGGGGTAGCCGATGGTATTTCTTACCTGCTCGAAAGCTCTTCCCGCCGCGAACATCGCGAAGGTGCTCGCGAATACGGTATAGCCCATCGTCGAAAGGCCGCCCGCTATACACATCATATTTGATTCCGCGATGCCCGTATTGAAAAACCTGTCGGGATACGCCTTTTTGAAACCGCCGGTCTTTGTCGCCGACGCCAGATCGGCGTCGAGCACTATAAGTTTATCGTCAACTGCTCCGAGCTCGACAAGCGCCTTGCCGTAGCTTTCACGCGTCGCAATTTTTACAGCATCAGCCATGCTCAACCCTCCAATTCCGCAAGAGCCGCTTTAAGCTCGCTCATTGCCCTTTCATACTCTTCGGCGTTCGGCGCCTTGCCGTGCCACGAGACCTGATCCTCCATAAAGGAAACGCCCTTGCCCTTTGTACTCTTTGCTATAATGGCTGTCGGCTTTCCCTTGAAGCCCTCTGCCTCGCTGAAAGCCGCCTCGATCTCGTCAAAGCTGTGGGCGCATATCTCGACCGTATTCCAGCCGAACGCCTTGAACTTTTCGGCTATCGGGTACGGGGAATTGACCTCGCTTATCGTTCCGTCTATCTGGAGATTGTTGTTGTCAATAACGGCGGTAAGATTGTCAAGTCCCTTTGCGGAAGCGTACATCGCGGCTTCCCATACCTGACCTTCCTCGATCTCGCCGTCGCCGAGAACGGTATATACCCTCAGCTTTTTACCGCCTATTTTAGCGCCGAGCGCCATACCGACGGCTGTCGAGATGCCCTGTCCCAAAGAACCTGAACTCATATCGACGCCGGGAGTGTATCTCATGCTCGGATGTCCCTGAAGTCTTGAGTCGATATGTCTGAATGTTTTAAGCTCCTCGACCGGGAAAAATCCCCTGTTTGCAAGCACGGAGTAAAGGCAGGGAGATATATGTCCCTTTGAAAGGACAAAACGGTCGCGATCCTCCCACGCGGGATCGTCGGGCTTTATGTTCATCTTGTTGAAATAAAGATACGTCATAAAATCCGCCGCCGAGAGAGAGCCTCCCGGATGTCCGGACTTCGCGTTAAACACGCTTTCGATAATGCCCATACGGACTTTGCAGGCCGTTATTTTGAGCTGTTTTTTTGTTGCTGCGTCCAATACAGCCACCTCCAAATTTTTTATTTCTTTCCGTTTTTATTGCATCGTTTTATATCCCTCGGTCTTTAAATCGTATTTCATAAGCTTACTGAGATTCCAGACCGACCATATCTCGTTTGTGTCGAACTCCACGCGAACGCTTCTCGCGTATCCGTCCTTATAGAACCAGCGGATGTTTTTCGCTTTTCCGTCGTAGCCTATATATGTGTATCCGTTATCGCTCATCATTTCGTTGAGGATATCGTATGTGTTTTCCGCCATGGCGCAGTAGGCTCTGTCGCTTATCTGCATATAAGGCATTTTCTGATGCTCCATGCCTCGTATGTTGCTCGCGAGATGTGAAGGCGACATGTCTCCGCCGCTGACGACGGTAAACGCCTTCATATCGCCGGGCAAAGCGATATGAAACGGGTTGTCAAAAACATAATGTATACCGAACATTATGCCGAAAAACACAGCTACCGACGATATCGCGATAACTATTATTCTCAAAATTTTGTTTTCTCTTCCGCTGCCCATAATATCACCTTCAAACAAGTCGATCAGTTGTTGATTTTTTCCAAAAAGCTCTTGAAATAATCGGGAAGCTCCGATGATACCTCGATATATTTTCCGCTTCGCGGATGGATAAAGCCGATAAGTCCCGCGTGTAAACACTGCCCTCCGGGGAGCGCCGGCTTTTTAGGGCCGTAAACCGTGTCTCCCGCAACGGGATGCCCGATATATGCCATATGGACTCTTATCTGATGGGTCCTTCCCGTTTCGAGCCTTAAAGAAGCGTATGTAAAATCGCGGTATTCCTCTATCACTTTATAATGCGTGACGGCGTTCCTCGAATTTTTATCGGTAACGCACATCTTTTTTCTGTCCTTTTCGCTCCTGCCTATCGGAGCATCGACGGTCCCTTCATGCTCCCTCAGATGGCCGCACAGCACAGCCCTGTATTCGCGTGTAAAACTGTGTTCCTTGATCTGGAGAGCCAGGGAGTTGTGCGCGAAATCGTTTTTTGCGACTATCAGAAGACCGCTTGTGTCCTTATCTATTCTATGAACTATTCCGGGACGTATTACGCCGTTTATCCCCGAAAGGCTGTCGCCGCAGTGGAACAAAAGAGCGTTTACGAGCGTTCCGTCAAAATTCCCCGCCGCAGGATGTACAACCATACCGCGCGGCTTGTTGACGACAAGCAGGTCGCCGTCCTCGTATCTTATGTCGAGCGGTATATCCTCAGGCTCCGCATTTAAGGAGACCGGCTCGGGAAGCGATACCGAAACCGTGTCGCCCTCCTTTACCTTACTGCTCTTTCCGGCGGCTTTGCCGTTGATAAGGACCATTCCGCTTTCGGTCAGCTTTTGGATAAAGGAACGCGAGAGGGAGGGAAACTCCTCGGAAACGGCTTTATCGACCCTTGAACCGGACGATCCTTCCGACACGGTAAAGCTGTTCACTCACCTTGACCCCTTTTCTTTTTACGTTCACGGACGGTGTCCGTTATAAGGTAAACTATCAAAAGAGCCGCTCCGACCGTCACAAGGCAATCGGCAAAATTGAACACGGCAAAATTGACGAAAAGCGGCTCGATGAAATCAACCACATATCCTTTGAATATCCTGTCGTAAAGATTGCCGAGGCCGCCGGACACGATAAGCATTATGCTGATATAAAAGAGCTTGTCTTTAACTTTGCCGCTCATCAGCCAGATGATACCGGCTAAAGAGACGACCGCCGTAAAGACGGCGAGAGCCGCCGTTCTGCCTTCAAGAATACTGAATGCCGCCCCCGTGTTTTTGACGTAGCGAAACGCGATAAACCCGGGAATGATATCCTTTCCGCCCGAAAGCGGCAGGTATTTTTCAGCAAGCGCCTTCGTCAGCCGGTCAACGGCCACGAGCAGCGCCGTCACGGCGAGCGTACCGGCTCTTCGCATAAACTAAATACACCTCTTATTTATTTCCTGAAAAACCTTCTGAATCCGCGTCCGTTTCCGTCGTCGTCATCATCGTCGTCATCATCATCGTCATCGTCATCGTCATCGTCGTAATCGTCATCGTCGTCGTAATCGTCGTCGTCATCATCGTCATCGTCATCGTCGTCATCGTCGTCGTCTTCGTCATCATCGTCGTCGTTACGCCTTCCGAAAAGCGACTTACGGACTCTTCCTTCGACGGTGGCGCCGTTTTTGGCGTCGTCGTCTTTGTCTTCCGGCTCCTCGTCCTTTGTATCCCGGAGCTTCAACGTAAATCCGCCGCTGAAATCGTCTTCATCGTCGTCGTCATCGTCTTCGTATTCGTCGTCGTCTTCCTCGTCGTAATCATCTTCCGCGACGGCTGTATTATCAAATGACGCGGGAGCGGGAGCAGCCTGCTTCTCTTCTTCTCCGCCGTAACGTTTTGCAAGCTCTTCGACCGAAAGCTTATCCTCGCTGTCTTTTGTGTATGTAAATACTTCGTCCTCTTTTTCCTCTTTCGCTTCGTCGACAGCTTTCTCTGCAAGATCGGGAGCGTCGTTTTCTTTAGGCTCCCACGCGAGCTCGCCGAGGTTTATGTCGGCACGTTTCGGCTCTTCTTTTTCGGGCGCCGCGCTCACGGGCTCTTTTTCGGCGGGAACGGCCTGTTTGACCTCTTTTTGCGCATTATCGACCGGCATCTTTACGGAAAAGCCCTCTTCTTCGTCAACGGGCGCTACGGGAGCGTCGCTGTCAACGAACGCCAAAAGACGCGAGGTCATGCCGAGCTGCTGATAATATGAATCGGTGAGGCGGTTTTTGAAATTCCTGCTCTCCTGTCTGACGTTCTCAAGAGCCTTTCTCTCGTTCCTGACCTCTGTTTGGAGCCTGCCGAGCCTGTCGTCGACCTGCTTCTGTGTGTCGGCTATCATCTTGTCCGCCTTGTCGTGGGCGGTCTTTACGATATATTCGGCCTTTGCGCGCGCCGCAGCGACCGTCTGATCCGCGGTCACGTTGGCGATCCTGATCTTTTCTTTTGCCGTAGTCTCGGCGGACTGGAGCTTTTCTCTCGCCTCTCTGTCGGCCGCGGCTTTTCTCGCATCGCTTGCCGTCGCTGCGTCACGCTCGATCTCAGCCGCCTTCTTCTCAGCGACGATAAGAGCCTTTTTGATAAGCTCCTCTTCGTTTTTATATTCCTCAACCTTTGCGGCAAGAATCTTAACTCTTTTTACAAGCTCGCTGTTCTCTTTGAACACCTGCTCATATGAAGCGGCTACCTTGCTGTGGAAATTATCCACCTCATCCGCCCTGTAGACTCCCTGACCTGCCGACTGAAAGTGGTACGCGTTGATTTGTTCGGGTGTAAGCATAATGTCTTTCTCCTCGCTTCGTTATTCCGTCGGTTTAAATTATCAATAATCGCTGACGTCGCTGCTTCCGCTTATCTCATCGAGCAGTTCGCCTGTCACGGGAACATTATATGGGGTGATTATGTATGCGCGTCCGGCAACTCTCTTGATCTCTCCGTTGTTGGCGTAAGCCACGCCGTAAAGGAAGTCGAGCACACGCCTTGACGTGTCGTTGGGACATGTCTCGAGATTGAGGATAACTATGCATTTGCGGTTAAGGACATCGGCGACCTCGCCGACCTCCTCGTACTTGTCCACCTTTTTGAAAACGACGTTGGGACGCGACGACGCGGTATGAAGATCGACTACGTTTCCGCTCGGCTGAGAGATCGGTCTTTCGGCCTGCATGACGGGCCTACGCACCGGCGCATGCTTCTCATAGCTCGAATCGCTGTAGAGATCTCTTCCGTCGTCCTCGTAATCGTTTTCGTAATCGTCGATGTTCCTGTCGTCAGGATTGAAATAATCCTCGTCGGAAAACCTTGCCATATTTTTGAGCTTATCCATGAATCCCATATTTTTGTCCTCCAATTTATATTCTTTTAATTTTTTTAATCATAATGTCTCATGCCGAATATCGCCGTTCCCACTCTTACGAGCGTCGAACCCTCGGCGACCGCAAGCGCAAAATCGGCAGACATTCCCATTGACAAAACAGTCATATCTATATTATGTATTTTTTTCGCTCCAATGTCAATAAACAGTTGCCTCATATTTGAAAAAAATCCGTGAATTTTTTCTTTATCGTCGATAAAAGGAGGCACTGTCATAAGTCCGCGCACCTTTACGCCCTCTATTTCGGCGATCTCACAGGCTCTTTCCTCGACCTCCTCGGGAAGGAAACCGAACTTGCTCTCTTCCTTACCGATGTTCACTTCGAGCAAAATATCGGTAGTTATCCCCTTTTTGAGCGAATATTTGCCGATCTCGGACGCTATCTTAACGCTGTCGACCGACTGTATGGCGGAGACCTCGCCGACTATTTGTTTGACTTTATTTGTCTGGAGATGGCCTATAAGGTGGAGCTTGCAGGAAGAAAGGTCGAGTTCGTCTTTTTTGTTAAGGACCTCCTGAACCTTGTTTTCACCGATAAGCTCGGCTCCGCACTGTATCACTTTGTTTATAAATATCGGCTCGACGGTTTTTGTCACCGCCATGAGCTTAACGTCCTCCGGCGCTCTTCCCGCCTTGACGGCCGCCTCGGCTATCTCGTCCTTTACTCTTTTGAAATTATCCTCGACGATCCGAAGGCCGTTATCTGTATACGATCTTTCCGTCATAAAGATCCCTCCCTTCCGTAATGATCTCATCGTAGATGCGTATATAGTTTTCGCTTTGCGAGGTCGCGGACATGACGAATCCGTCGCCCTCGTAAATATCTTCTATTTTTTTGAATTTTACCACGTTGCCGGCGAGGACATAAACGCCTCTTACCTTTTTGCCGTCGAGTTCTCTTATCCTGACAGCCTTGTTTTCGACAATGAAGCCGGTATGCTCGTCAAGGATTATCTGTATCTTTTCGCGCCGAAGATGCATGAGCGTTCCGTTTACCTCGCTGCATCTGAATACGACAGCCGTCTTGCCGTCCTTATCTCTGTTTTTTGCAACGACTCTCACGGAGACGCTCCCCGCCTCCGATTCGGGGAAGCGTATCGTCATCTTTTCACCGACGCTCGCTTCACCTATTTTTTTGTCCTCGGTGACGCACGCTATGTACCACCTGTAGTCGGTCATAAGCTTTCCGAGCTTATAGCTGTCGACGTTTTCGGGGGACGACGACAACGCGTTCAAAATATCGGTCGGCGTAAAGCTTTCGGCGTCCTCGTAGGAAAGCGTGTTTTCAAAGCCGTCTGCCGTGCTTATGTAATAGCCCGCGGAATCGCTGCCTGTCAAAATAGGCGAATAGCTTCCCGCCGAGGATCTCAAAGACGATATTTCGCTCATGACAGCCTTCATCTTTTCGCCGAGATCGAGCGTGCCCTCGGTAGCTATCTGGAGCGTCGTTTTGCTGTCCCTGAACGATTCAACATTTTTTAGCGCTTCGGGGATATTGCCGTTATCGACTTCGCTCAGAAAGGCGCAAAACTCCGTCTTTGTCTTGGTCTTCAGCGCTCCGACCTTTAAGGAAGCGTATTGCCCCTGATTTGTAAGCGCGGCATATCTCTCATATTCCTTTTGGAGAGCCTGCATACGCACATAGTCCGAAGCTCCGGATTCCGACGAAAAAGCTATCGCGATCTTTCCGTTTTCCGTGACCCTCTCGCCGTCGGAGATAAGCTGAACGAGCGCGCCGGCAGCGCTGCCCTTTATATAGCTTTCGTTCCTGACTATAAACGCGTCCGCGTCGATCGTTTCGCTGATCGTCTCCTCGAGAGCGGTCTTTGTCGAAAGCTTCATCCTGTCGGCGTCGTATATCCTGTAGATCGTAAACGCCGCCGCAAACATAACGATCGCAATGATTATTACGGTACGTATCGGACCTTTTCCGCCCGATCTCTTACGTTTTTTTCCTTTACGGACTGTTTTTTTAGTTTTACGGCTCATTTTTTCACCCGCCTTGCGCCGAATCATTTTCTGAAAACTCCGGCTTCGTCTATCACCGAAAATGCCTCGGCGGCTATTTCGTCCGGAGATCTGTCGTCAATAAATATCTTATGGGCGTTTTCCATACGGTTGAACCAGGTGAGCTGGCGCTTGGCATAGCGCCTCGTCTCCCTTTTGACCGACTCGACCGCCTCATCATAGCTTATTTTTCCCTCGAAATACGGGATGAATTCCTTACAGCCTATCGCCTGAGCCGAGGTCCTTTCACGCGACGAACCGTTATAAAAGTCCTCAGCCTCTTTTAAAAGCCCTTTTTCGAGCATCTTATCGACGCGCATGTTTATCCTGTCGTATAAAAGCTGTCTGTCCGAGGCGTCGAGGAATAATATGCAGTCCTTATACGGCGACGGATTTCTGCGCGACCTTTCGACATGCTCCGACATCGTTTCGCCGGTCGTATAATATATTTCGAGCGCGCGGATAACCCTGCCGATATTGTTGGGATGGAGCTTAGACGCTGTCTTTTCGTCTATTTCCTTAAGCTCCGACAAAAGCGCCTCGTTCCCCTCGGTCTCAGCTCTTTTTTTTAAGCGATCTCTTATCTCCTCGTTTGCGCCCTCGCCCCCAAATTCTATATTGTTGAGAAGCGAACTGACGTAAAGCCCCGTGCCGCCGCAGATAACGACCTTTTTTCCTCTTTCGGTCATATCAAGGATACATTCCCTTGCTCTGTCGCAGTATTCGGCAACGCTGAATTTTTCATCCGGCGGCAAAAAATCCGTCAGATGGTGTACGGCTCTTTTTCTTTCGTCCGCCGTGGGCTTTGCCGTCGCGATATCCATGCCCTTATATATCTGCATCGAATCGGCGCAGACGACTTCTCCGCCGTACCTCTCGCAAATCCTTACAGCAAGCTCGGTCTTTCCCGTAGCGGTAGCTCCGACGACGGCGACAACAGGTATCTCAGACTCTGCCAAAGCTTTTTTCCATCTCCCTGCGCGTCATTTCTATCATGACCGGTCTTCCGTGCGGACAGCATTTTATATCGGGCATCGAGAACAGCTTTTTAACAAACTCGTTCATCTCGTAATCCGATGTGAAATCTCCCGCCTTGACCGCGGCCCTGCACGCCGTCGAATGATATATCCAGTCTATCTTTTCAGGCACCATAATGTTTTTGTTTTCGGCAAGATATCCGGCAAGCTCCATTACCGAGTCCGCTATGTTTTCGCCGCAGAGAATGACGGGACACTCGCTGACTAAAACCGCTCCGCCGCCGAAATCTCCGACGGAAAATCCGCTCTTTTCGAGAACGTCGGTATTTTCGAGCACTGCGGAATATTCCTCTTTGCTGAGCGTCACCGTGACGGGGGTCAGAAGTATCTGTCTTTCCGCGCCGCCCTCTCTCTTTTTAAGCTCCTCGAATATTATCCGCTCGTGCGCGGCGTGTTTGTCGATAATAATTATTTTATCGTCCTGCTCGACGATTATGTATGTCTTGAACGCTTCGCCGATGACTCTGAACTCATGGGGCATATCGTCGACGGCGCAGACGATATCCGGCTCTTTTTCGGCCGGTTTTTCAATACGGCTTTCCGGCGCGGCGATATCTTTTTCCTCCGCGGTTCTCTCCGGTTTTTCTTCCGGTTTTTTCTCGGCTTTTTTCGGCGCATCGGTCAAAAAATCAAATTCTCTTTCGGGCGGCGGCTCGCGCTTTTTTGACGAGCTGTCGTCAAAGAAAAATATATTTTCGTCGTCATTTTTATCCTGGCCGTAGCTTTTTTTGAACTCCGCCGCAGTCTGCTCCGCAAAAAATCCGTTCCTTTTTATAAACGGATTTTCCGCCGCCGTTTTGTTTAACCTTTCGGCGTTGAGTTTAAGCTGAGTGCCGCTTTGAAGTATCTTATTGTAATTTGTCAGCGCGGACTTAGGAGGCTTATCGAGCGCATGATGAACATGCGAATGATCTCCGTCGAGCGCGTTTTTAACGGCGTAATAGATCGTGTTGAAAACCGTCTTTTCGTTCGCGAAACGCACCTCGGTCTTTGCGGGATGAACGTTCACGTCGACCGTTTCGGGGATCAGCGAGATATTTAAAACGCAGTAGGGGAATTTCCCCGCGATGATCGAATTTTTATACGCCTCGGAAAGAGCCGCGGCGCCCGTCCCCGTCTTTACAAAACGTCCGTTTATGAAAAAGAACTGCATGCTCCTGTTGGGTCGCGCCGACGTCGGCTTTGAGGTAAATCCGCTTATCTCGATCCCGTCGCTCGCGTATTTAACGGGGATAAGCCCGTCGAGAAATTCCTTCCCGAATATCTGATAAACCGCGCTTTCAAGCTTCCCGTCGCCGGGAGTGAAGACCGTCTCTTTTCCGTCTCTTATAAATCTTACCGAGATCTCCGGATGTGAAAGCGCTATCCTGTCGATAACTCCCGCGACATTGTTGGCCTCGGAAACATCCTTCTTTAAAAATTTCATCCTTGCCGGCGTGTTGTAAAACAGGTCGCGGACGATAACGGTCGTTCCCTTCGGACATCCGACGTCCTCGCACTGTATTATTTCTCCGCCCTCGACGACGCATCTCGTGCCCGTCTCGTCCTCATGCCTGCGCGTCATCATTTCAGTACGCGAAACTGCGGCGATTGACGCCAGCGCTTCGCCGCGAAAGCCCAACGTATATATGGCATTCAGGTCGTCGCCCGACGATATCTTACTTGTCGCGTGGCTGATGAAAGCGGTCGGCACATCCTCGGCGGCGATCCCGCAGCCGTTGTCGGTTATCCTGATAAACGTAATGCCGCCGTTTTTAATTTCGAGCGTTATTTTCGTCGCGCCCGCGTCGATGGAGTTTTCAAGAAGCTCCTTTACGACGGAGGACGGACGCTCGACGACCTCGCCCGCGGCAATAAGCTCGGCGACCTCTCTCGGCAGCACATTTATTTTAGGCACGGTATCACTTCCTCGGCAGTATCAGATATTTTTCGCCTTGTTCGTAAGCTCGTAAAGCATTGACAGAGCTTCGATCGGCGTAAGAGTGTTTACGTCTATCGCTTTAAGACGCTCGGTGATCTCGTTTTCTTCCCTGCTTCCGAACGAGACCTGAACGCCGTCGTCTTCATGAGGCGGAGAAATTACAGGCGCATCGCCTCTCATGTATCTGTCGTTATTTTCAAGCTCGCTCAAGATCACCTTTGCGCGTTTTACGACGGGAGCGGGAACACCGGCGAGCTTAGCCACCTCGATACCGTAGCTTCCGTCGGCTCTTCCGCGGACTATGCGTCTTAAAAATGTTATCTCGTCGCCGCGTTTTTTAACGGCGATATTGTAATTTTTTACTCCGTCCATATCGTTTTCAAGCTCGGTCAATTCGTGATAATGCGTCGCGAAAAGCGTCTTTGCACCGAGCCTTTTTTTATCGGCGGAGTATTCGAGCACGGCTCTCGCGATGCTCATTCCGTCAAACGTCGAGGTGCCTCTTCCTATTTCGTCATATACGATAAGACTTCGGGACGTGGCGTTTTTGAGTATAGACGCCACCTCGCTCATCTCGACCATGAAGGTGGACTGTCCCGACGCAAGATCGTCGGAGGCTCCGACTCTCGTAAAAATGCTGTCGACTATCGAGATCCCGGCGTGAGAAGCCGGCACGAAGCTGCCCGCCTGCGCCATTAAAACGATCAGCGCGACCTGACGCATATATGTCGACTTACCCGCCATATTGGGGCCTGTTATGATGGCGCATCTTTCGCCCTCGCAGTCGAGCAGAGTGTCGTTTGGTACGAACGGCGCTCCGTCAAGCATAAGCTCGACGACGGGATGTCTTCCGTCCTTTATCTCTATTTTTCCGTCGTCGCGCATCTCGGGGCAAACATAGTTATTTGCGACCGCGACATGGGCGAAGGAGCAGAGCACGTCGAGCTCCGCCACGGCTCTCGCCGTATTTTGTATCCTCAAAATCTCGTCCGCCGTCTTTCGGCGTATTGCGCAGAATATCTCATATTCGAGGCCCGTTATGCGCTCCTGCGCGCTGAGCACCTTTGACTCAAGCTCTTTGAGCTCCTGCGTTATAAATCTCTCGCAGTTTGCGAGCGTCTGTTTTCTTATGTATTCCGACGGGACAAGCTCCTTGAAGGCGTTCGGCACCTCGATATAGTA
>JAILLJ010000023.1 GCA_024693205.1 Clostridiales bacterium
TAAGTCAGGAATGATCCTTGCCTCAGCCGGTTTTTTATAAACTGTCCTTTAGAACAGTCGGCAAAAGCCTGCTCTTTTTTTGCCGCTATCGGCAAAATTCGCAATTTTCGATATGATCATGGTATTGATTTTTTGCCGATAATGTGATATAATATCTTCGAACGGAGGTGGCAGTAAATGAAAAAAATGTCGGTTGCCGAGGCCGCTGAAAAATGGGGCGTGTCGGAACGCAGCGTGAGGAACTATTGCGCGCACGGCAGGATAAACGGCGCGTTTTTGAAGGGAAAAACATGGAATATACCCGCGGACTCCAAAAAGCCCGAACGCGTCAACAAGCGTAGGGATAAGCCGAAAACACTGCTCGAAGTGTTGAGGGCGGAAAAGGAGGCGAAGCTTTCCGGCGGGATCTATCACAGAATACAGATAGACCTGACCTATAATTCCAATCACATAGAGGGAAGCAGGCTTACTCACGAGCAGACGAGATATATTTTCGAGACGAATACCGTCGGTATTTCCGGAGAAACCGTCAGGGTCGACGACGTGGTCGAAACGGCAAACCATTTCAAGTGCATCGATCTTATAATTGACAACGCCGCCGCGCCCCCGAGCGAAACGCTTATAAAACTTCTTCACGCGACCTTGAAAAACGGGACCACGGATTCAAGGCAAGACTGGTTCGCAGTCGGAGATTATAAAAAGCTTCCGAATGAAGTAGGCGGCCGCGATACGACCGCGCCGGAAGACGTCGCACGCGAAATAAAAAAACTGCTTGCAAATTACAACGCGATCAAAAACAAAAGCTTTGACGATCTTCTTGATTTTCACTACCGTTTTGAGCGTATTCATCCTTTTCAGGACGGAAACGGCAGAGTCGGGCGTCTTATCCTTTTCAAAGAGTGCCTTCGTGCAAACGTCGTTCCTTTCATCATCGACGACGACGTAAAAATGTTTTATTACCGCGGCTTGAACGAATGGGAACGCGAGCGCGGATATCTGCGCGACACCTGCCTTTCGGCGCAGGATAAATTCAAAAAATATCTCGACTATTTCCGCATTCCTTATGAGGAATAAAAACAAAAGCCTCACAAACGGATCACCCGTTTGTGAGGCTTTTTTCATAAAAAAATCAAAGCTTTCGCTCCATATATCCGCAGGTAAATGGAAAGAAATCATATTTCTCGCACCCGGAATGAATGAATCCGAAACGTTCATACCACTCCTTAAGAACCGTATTTTCTTCGACGATCCCTATTCTCATTACAGAGCATCCGGCGATCTTTGCCCGCCTGAATGAATCCTCAAGGAGCTTTTTGCCAATTCCGCGGTGCCTGTATTCAGGCAGGACACAAAGGTTATTCAGCTCACATTCTTCACCTTTTATAAGCAAAGAATAATATGCTGTGATCCTGCCGTCCTCTATATACTTATACATCGGTCTCTTTTCCACGTTCAAGTGATAACAGAGCCGTTCTTCATTAGTTGCAAACGCGGTAAAACGCGGAGCGTTGTCTTTTGTAAAACCAAATTCATCGGCAACGGTCATAAAGCTCTTTTTTATAACGTCAACACATTCGTGAATATCATTTTGTGTGACTTCTTGAATATACTTATCCATACTCTTAATCAATTACAATCTCGGTTATTTATTATTCCAAATCAAAATTCGACACTTGCATTTTTGACAAAAAACTTCAATCCGTTATCTCAGGATCTCCCATGCGCTCGTTGCCGAGATAGGTCGGGTAAGCTTTCCCGGCGTAATAATTCATTATGGGGCGTCTGAGCTTTGACGGATAGAGCGGAGCCTTATTCAGCGTTTCTATCGGAAGCCATTCGTAACCGACCTGGTTTTGATCCGGATGACTTGCCTGTCCGGCATCATTGATGCAGTCGCACAAAAAGACGATATCTACCCTGTGATGATCTTCTCCGTCGGTGCCTTCTATGATGAAAAGCGCTTCTCTTGCCTTGACTGCGATGCCGGTCTCTTCCGCGACCTCCCGCTCGACGGCGTCGGGGAGCAGTTCTCCCGCGCGCTGTCCGCCGCCGGGCATGATATAGAATTCTCCGTCACTGTCGACCAGCTTTACCGCCAGCATACGTCCGTCCCTTATCACCAGCGCTTTTGCGGAATTACGTATATTTCTCTCCATTTATTTCTCCACCGTGAGTTCGTAATCGTTTATGATTTTATCGTTCTGTGTTTCGAGGGTCGCGGCGACGGTGAGGTGTTCTTTTTTCGGGTTCTCCAATCAAAACGACAGAGGAGGAGCATGCACACAAAAAACGTTCTGTTATTAATCGATCATTTCGAAGGTATACTTCTTGTTCGCCGCTTCTATAGCATCGTCGAGCATCATATTTCCCGCGTCGTCTTTGTAATTCAGAAGCTTTTTCACGTTCTCCATAGGTACTAACTCTCTGCCGTATATTTTACCGTTATCTATGTCGGGACGTGCTTCGTTGATGCTCTTTATCCTTGCGATCATCCGAACTTGTGCATACTGTTCTCCGGTGACCTCTGTCACAAGTAAATACCCAAGATAGTGACAGTCATCAAGCTCTG
>JAILLJ010000059.1 GCA_024693205.1 Clostridiales bacterium
TCTTCCTTTTTTTCGGGAACTTTTTTAAAGTCCCGCTGCATTTTTACATTTATTATAATATTTATGACGCTTTTTCTATTGCTTCTCCGAGCCCTTTTCTGACCGAGGCAAATCGCGAATCGGAGAAGGTATATCTTTCGAGTGTTGATGAAACTTTTGATATCGTTTTATCGACATATTTTTCTCCGAGCAGCTCTTGTGCCATCGTAAGATAATCGTAATCCTCTATACCGTTGGCGACCGCTTCGAGTCTTAAAGAAGAAACGGGGCCGTTTACATTGACGTTATAGCCGGGATAAAGAAGAGAACCGTCGCCGTATGTGTCGACGCCCGTCCATGGAGTCGTCCACGCCGAATTCCACGGATCTTTTACGTCATACCAATAGTTCGTCGACCAGTAGAGAAGACCGGTTATGTTGAGCGATTTTTGCTGCCAGAACAGAAGGCGGTGTTTTATACCTTCCTGCTGAACAAAAAGGTTGCAGTAATCCGTCGTCGGGCCGGGGCCGCAGCAAACATACCACCAAAGCTTATCGCCCTCGGCCTGTCTCTTGTGACATTCATCGACAAAAGCTTTTCCCGAGAAGTAATGAGAAATCGGGCACATTATATCGCTGTAGCCCTTTTGAAGCGACGTTGCGGAGCGTTTTTCTCCGCCTATCTCAAGCTCGCTCGTGCAGTACGGAGTTACCATGTGGTAGCCGGGATAAAGCCTTGTGAGCCTCTCGGTGATCGAATAATATCTCGAATACGCTTCCTCGTCGTTAGGCTCGTCGATGGGGTAGAAATACGCTTTTGCCGCCCAATCGGGATGCGCGGAAAGCTTGTTATAAACCGACCTTATGTAATCGTCCGAGCCGTAGGGGATACAGAACGAGGTGCATCTCGGATCGGACATGTATTTGTCCGCTTCAGATGAAAGTATATCGACGGGCAGATTATAGGGCGAAATACCGTGATCGAGCAAAAACTCATAATAGGTCTTGTAAAGCTCGTCTGCCTGTGCGGAATTGTTTGCGACTCTGTGGAGAGACGCTATGCAGTTTTTGTCAAGTCCCATAGCGGTATCCATAGAGGGCGTTTCGGGAAGAGTAAAATCCCAGACATGCGCTTTGACTTCTATTTTTAAATTCTCATACTTATTGTCGGGTCTGTCGTTCCATATAAAGCTAACAGTTCCTTTGTAGTCGCCGGCGGGTGTATCTTCGTCGGAACGAACAGAAATGTAATAGACATAATTCGTCTCATTCATACAGTCAAGCACGTAATCTTCGCCGACGGGTATAAGTGCGTCCGGATAAAGGCCGTTGACCGTGTCGCCGCTTGTTTTGACGTAATATTCCTCGAAGAGTACGCTGCGAAGCTTATCGCCGTTTTCGTTTTCAAAATCTGAAAGCTTTATGCTGACATTGTTGCGCCTAACTCTGACTCTGAAAGCTATCTGACATGCTTCACGCTCGTTTTTTGCGAGATACATCGTATAAGAGCTTTTTCTCTCTATTCCGCCCGTTCTGGCTACCTTTTCGGTAGAGTCGTAAAAAGAATATGACGGCACGCTCAAAGGATTCTTTGAAAAGCCTCTGATGGGTACGGTAATTCCTATTGACTGGCCTACAAAAACGATCAGAGCCAAAAAAGCGGAGAAAAATTTGGAAAATTGCGAATAGGCTTTTGAAAACGCGAACAATTTTTACATCTCCCTGTATTTTATTTGCGGTTTTATTATACGACGTAATAAAATCAAAAGCAAGAAAAATTACTGCCCGAAAATACAGCGGTCGGATTTTACATTTTACCGTTTAAAAATATGTTTTTTATCTTGCAAATAAGCTATAAAGTATGATATTATATATAAGTACTATTTTATATAAAGGATTTCTCTGCCTGATTGGAGATATTTTTATGCCCGAACTTAAAAACTCCGGCTTTGATTACGATATCATTATTATCGGCGCCGCCACGTCCGGCTCATATTTCGCCAAAAAGATGGCGGAAAAGGGGTTTAAGGTCGTCATGCTCGAAGAAAAAGACGAGACGAAGCTCGGAACAAAGATGGATATTTTCCATGTTTCCGAAAGCGATTTCAAAAAATTCGATATTCCGTCTGTCCGTGACGGCGACCCGTCAAAGGCATTTCATTTTACGGACAACCATTATTCCTCGCCGTCCGATAAGTATATGATAAAACAAAGATCGGACGTCGTGGGTCTTCATCTTCCGGAGTATACCGCGCTTATGCTTAAAGCGGCTCTCATGAAAGGCGCTGAAGTCGTATTTAACGCGCGTTTTCAAAGCTTCATTTTTAAAAACGGCAAAATATCGGGCGTCGAGTATTCAAACGGGGATGGCGTTAAAAAAATCACCTCAAGGGTCGTTATCGACTGCTCCGGTATCGCGGCGGTCGGCCGCTGTTCTCTACCGGATGGTTACGGCGTCGAGACATTCCGCCTTAAGAACGAAGACATGTTTTTCGTGATCCTTCGGTATTGTGAATTCAAAGAGCCTCAGGTCAACACTTTCAGATTTGACACAAAGTCATGGTGCGCTCCCTACGCCGCGGAAAGTAACAAAAAGATAATCGGCATAGGCGCCGTCGGCGGGTATGATAAAGCGAAGGAAGGCTTAAAAAAGTTGGATGCGTTTTATCCTCCCGAAAGCTATGAATTAAAAAAGACGGAGCTTGGCACAACGCCTAATTGCAGACCGCCGTATTCCTTTGTCGCCGACGGGTTTATCGTATCGGGCGACGCCGCCTGTCTGACGAAGCCGGATTGCGGCGAAGGCGTGACGAGCAGTATGGTGATGATAGATATCTCCGTTCCGATACTCGAAAAAGCGCTTAAAAACGGCGACTGCTCCGCCGCCTCTCTTTGGGATATAAACAGACAATACAACTTAAAGCAGGGCGCGGAATTCGCCATGACAAGAGCGTTTTTGACCAAGGCGGTAAGAGTTAAGGACGAAGAGATCGAATACTGCTTCAAAAAAGGTATTATTTTTAACGACGGACTTTCGGAAGGAAAAATAAATATACCGAAAACCGTTGCCAAATTGTCCGCCGCCGTTATAAAAGGTCATATCTCGCTTACTACGATTACTTCTGCTATCTCGGGAGCGGCGCTCGGAATGAAGCTCAAAAAGCATTATCTTTCTTTTCCGTCCTCGCCCGACGGACTTTCAAAATGGAGTCAAAAAGCCGATGTCCTTTGGAAAAAGGTCGGTAAAATGATATAAGAATTAAAACAATAAACTGATATAAAGGTGATACGATGAAAATTATAAGACTTGCCGGAAGAAGAGAAGTACATATCCACGCCGACAGATTTTCGGTTTATTCCGGAAAACTTCGCCTGTTTTGCTTTGATGTTTCATCAATGATAAATACGGCGGACGAAAAGGACTGCGACACCTCTCTGACTTTTCTTGACAGCCATGACGACACAAGATTTGTCTGGGAGGCGACAAGCACGCTGTGGGAAAAGAAGCAGTATATCCTTAAATTCAGCGCAGGATGCTTTTCGTTCCGTGTTCGCGTTTGGGGCAAGGGTCAGCCTTATAATATAGAATATTTCAGAAAGACGAGCGACGGCCTCGGATCGCCGTTCGCCGTTTCGGGATATTCTAAGCCGAGCTGTCAGTCTGTCGACCGCGCAAGGACGATGCATCTTATATCAGACGAGCCGGCTGTGATCTTCCCCGAAAGAGCTGCGCCGCCTCCGTTCGTATTCCCGTTCTGGAATGACGTAAACGACGACTGGATAGGCGTCGGACTTGCCGCCAAAAAGGACGAACATAATTTCATGCGCTTCGAGCTTCACGCGCCTAAAAATGACTGGGACGAAAACGGGATATGGTTCAGCGTACCGCTTTCGGGCTATCCCGCTGTCGAGGACGGCTGGAGAAGCCCTACGATATGGTGCGGTTTCGGCCGTGACGATCTTGACGTGATAAGGGCATGGGCGCAGTGGCAGTATAACGTCTACGGTTTTGAAAAGAATATCCCCGAGACAAAAGCTCCGCTTTGGTGGAAAATGCCTATCTTCTGCGGCTGGGGAATGCAGGTAAAAAGCAGAAAAGCCTCCGGTAACGAGACAAATTCATATGCTACCGAGAACGATTATAATAAATACCTCTCAAAGCTGGAGAGCCTCGGATCAAATATCGGTACAGTCATTATCGACGATAAATGGCAGTCGGAATACGGGACGAATGTGCCCGACAAAGAAAAATGGAACGATATGAGAGCGTTTGTCGATGCTCAGCATGAAAAGGGACGTCACGTCCTGCTTTGGATAAAGTGCTGGGAAAGCGAAGGGCTTCCGGAAGAAGAATGTATCAAGTGCGGCGACAAATATTACGCCGATCCGACTGATCCCGCTTATCTTGAAAGGCTCAAAAAGATGATACATGACCTTCTTTCCTCCGACGAAGGATGCTGTGACGTCGACGGCTTCAAGCTTGATTTCTTTGACCGTATCCCGTCAGACGCCGGTTATGAAAGCAAAGAGCCGTTATACGGGCTTGAGCTTATGAAAAGGCTTATCGAAAACATATACCGTTTTTCAAAGGAGGCCAAGAGCGACGCACTTATTAACGCGAGCTGTCTGCATCCGTATTTCTCCTCCTGCTGCGATCAGTTCAGGGCGCATGATATTGACGCCAACGTCCGTTCGACCGGCGCTATAGTATCTTACCGCTCCGATCTTGCCAAATCGGTCATGCCCGGTATCCTTGTAGACACGGACGGCGCGACGGGATATACAAAAGAAGAAAAATTAAACGCTTTAAGAAAGAGATTTTCCGTCGGCATCCCGACTCTTTACGATTTCCCCGATGAATTCGGCAAGGATGAGTGGGACGAAGTCAACTTAATGTTGAACGCATATGTCGAGTCTTTGAAATAATACATTTGAAACGGAGATAAGACATGCGTGAGATTTCTTTCGATATATTCGGAACAGAAAACAGAAACACTGCCGATCATGTTCATAAACACGATCTCTTTTTCGGAACGCCGAAAAACTCTCCGACGGCAGGTATACCTATCGGCGACGGAGACACGGGTTCGCTCATCTGGCTTTCCGAAGACGGGATAAACATCCACGTCAACAAATGCGACCTTTGGAGCGACGCTCCTGAAGGAGTAACGTGGGATGACGACGTTTACTGCGCCGACCATGAAGAAGAGCTGACCTGTCTTAAACACGGCGGTACTGTCAAGATATCATTTTCAAGCCCGCTCTTTGAGCCGATATACCAAAAAGATTTTACTGCAAGGCTTTCGCTGTCCGACGCGCAAATGTCACTTCATGCCGAAACGCCTTTCGGGAGTGTAAAGGCCTCCGCCTTTGCAGACTCCTTCACTCATGTTACCGCTTTGAAATGTAACGTGATCTCCGATGACGGCGAAGCGCCCGAGATATCTCTTTCACGATGGGGGAGCAGGACGCTTTGGAGATGGTACTGTCAACAAAAGTTTACTCCCGAAACGGGACTTGACGGAACAAACAGCTTTGCGGACGGAAATTTCCTGTTTATCACCCAGGAAACGAATGTCGGCGGCTTTTGTATCGGACTTCTTCTCGATTTCGATAACGATAATACGACGTCTGATACCGTAAACAAGCATACAGGTTCGCTTAAATTCGATAAGAAAAAGGAGCATAACTTTACTCTTTATTATACGGTAACGCTCGGAACAGATATTGAAACGGCAAAGAAAAGACTTCTATCTGCCGCCGATGAAGGCTATGACCGACTTTTTGAGCGTCACAAAAGCGAATGGCATGAATTTTGGAACAAGTCGTTTATAACATTCCCTGACGACTATATCGAAAACATTTACTACCTTTATCTTTACTATGTGAACTGCGAGAGCAGGGGAGCCTATCCTCCGCATTTTACGGTTGGACTGTGGAGCTTTTATCACGATTATGTTCCGTGGGTATATTATTTCCACTATAATATGCAGCATATGTATGCTCCGCTCGACGCCTCAAATCACGGCGACCTTGCGCTGTGTTACGATAAGATGCGCCGTAACGGCCTTAAAACTTCATATCTCTATACAGAGAGGATCAAAAAAACGACCGGAGCGTTTTTCCACGACGTCGTCGACAGATACGGAAGATCTGCGTCATATGATTCATTAAACTGTACGCCCGGCTCTCAGATAGCTCTTTCGGCTTGGCGCCGCTACAGATATTCGGGCGACGAAAATTATCTTAAAGAGATCGCTCTGCCGCTGATGATCGGATCAGCCGACTTCTATCTGGGAATGCTCAAAAAAGAAGATGACGACATATATCATCTTTACGGCACAACGGCTTACGAGGGCAACAAGCCGTCCGACGATACGCTTACCGATATCGTTATGATAAAAGCGCTGTTTAATGCGCTTATTACTCTCGTCGATAAAGAAAAAGCCGAGAGACTTTCCGAGGTTTTAAACCATCTTCCTGAAACAAAGCGATTGCCGCTTTTGCCCGACGACCTTGACGACGGCTGTTTTGAGCGCGGTATCGGAAAGGGCAAAAAGCCGTTCGGCGATAAAATGATCTTTTCGGGCGGAAAGCGCGACGGGAAATATATCCGTTTTATGAAGCATATCCATGATTACGGCTTCCCCGATATCGAGCTGTCTCCGCTCTATCCGGCGGGAATTTTCGGACTTAAGGACAAAAACGGTCCGCTTTTCGATACGATGAAAAATCAGATCTCATTGGGAAGTCCCGGAGATTCACAATGGACGATGTATCCGGTTTATGTCGCTCGGATGGGAATGGCGGATATCCTCCCCGGAATGCTTCGTGATATCTTGGGTAGGTTTCAGGTTTTTCCGAACGGATTAAACGCCGAGGGTAGCGAGCCTCCGCTGAGTGACGCTCCGCGATGGTATAACGTCAGAAACACCGATACCGAAACGCGCACTAAAGTCGATCCGTCAAAGTACGTCCATTTTGATTTTGAGTCGGAGCCGATACTTGCCCAGAGCGTGAACGACGCCCTTATCCAAAGTCATGAGGGGGTAATACGTATCTGTCCGGCTGTCGAAGACACGGCGAGCGTTACATTCACTCTTTTTGCCGAGGGCGGATTTAAAGTCGACGCAGACGTTTCTTTGAGCGGAATCGTAATTGCCGTCGAAAATTTAAGGGGAGAGGGATTTTATCTTTCGCTTCCCGAGCGGTTCGATGTCGGAACGCTGAATGCTTATATCATAAGGGACGGAAAGGCTCTTCCCGTTAAGCTTTCTCTTACAATGAAGGGCTTTGAGGAAGTCATCGACTTTTCAGACAGCATTAAAAGCGACCGTGTCATAATTTCCGATATCCCCATCGAGGAGATCGTTTATAAACCCATGGAAAAGCAAAAGCCCAACAGCGATATGAAGGAATGCGGAGACGCGTGTCTCGGGTCGCCGCGCCTTCCGAAATAAGCTTTCAATTCTTGAATTATAAATCTTTGATTAAATATTGAGGTGGTATATTTGAAATGCCCGAACTGCGGCGCCGAGATCGGAAGGTTCGATCTTAGCGTCAACTGCCGTCAATGCGGAATAAACCTCTATTACAGCCGTCAGCAAGAGATCCTCTCAAGAGACGCTAAAGTTTGCGAGCTTGAGTTTGCGTCCTTCCATATTTTGACCGCTAAGCTCAAAGCGGCTTTTGTCGGCGGCATATGGCAAAGGCTCAGGATAGCGTTTATCGTTATCTGTATAGGAGTTTTGCTTATTCCTTTCGGTAAGATAACGCTCGATATCCCTCTTTATTCCGGCTCTATTTCATTCGGTGGATTGGGGATATATAACGCGTTTACGAGCGGAGGACTGATGGCGCTGCTTGACTATATCAAGCTTGACGCCGCCAAAAGAGCCGCGATGGGCTCGATCGCCGTTTTTTTGTGCCTCGCTGTTCTCGTTCTTATTACCGCCGCGCTGCTTGTGCTCGAGCTGCTTTCCTTTATCAGCATAAGAAAGAACGCGAAAGCACAGGCGATCATAAGCATAGTCGGCGTAGTCGTATCTGTTATAGGCGTTATATGCTCCTTACTGCTCCCGCGCTTTGCCGCAGGCTACAGCAGTATCAGCGTTACGGCAAAGCCCGGTCCCGGAGCTTTTATATGCGCCGCCGCGTTCGCCGGTTTGTTTTTCGTTAATTACATGATACTTCATAAGGATATAAAACCGGAATTCAAAGAGGTCGATCTCAAGCGCGTCGAAATGCATAAAAAGGTCAAGGCGGGAGAAGTAAACATCGACGATCTTCCGATGCCCGTCTTTGAATCCGAGGAGGAAAAAGAAGCAAGACTTAAGCTCGAAGAAGAAGCCGAAAAAGCGGAAGAAAGAGAAAGAGAAAAAGCCGCTGCAAAGCATCATACGGGAGGTGCCGATAATGTCGGATAACGCCGAGAAAAAAACAAAACCCATCTCTCAAAAAAAGCGAATAGCTCTCTTCGTATTGATAAGCACCGCCGCAATGCTTATTTGTATAGGCGTTGTTATCGGCGTGGCATTTTCGCTTATTACCGACGGTGTTTATGAATTCCCCGAAGATATAAAAGAAAGCAAAACTCAAATGCCCACTGACGCTGTCGGGATGCTGATGTATCTCACCGACGTGACAAACAGCGCCTTTAATAACAACATAGTTTATATCAATACAAGCGTCGAGGCCGAAATAAAAAAGGACAGCATCGAATGCGGCGAAAATAAAAACATGCTTAACCTCTTTAAACATTACGCCGACGGGATGGACGACAGTCTCGATGAGCTTTACGGCGAGGATTTTACCGGAAAATTCGGCGACGGCTTTGATGATTTTTGGAGGATAAGACTTGATCCGTCGGACTGCATATCGGGCGAATGTACAGAGGGCAGGCAGAACGATCATGATGAAACTGTCGATTCGGATAATTACTTTATAAATCTTAAGACTAAAGGTCAGACGACCGACGACGGCGAAGGCGATATATATAAAACGTTTCATATGTCGGACGATAAAAAGACTATAGACAAGGCGTTCAAGCTTTTGGAAAAGGCCGTAACGATAAATGACTATAGCGCTACCGTTCCGGACTGCTTTGAAATAGAAGCAAAGATAAACAGGTTTACCGACAGACCTGAATATATCGTTTTAAAACAGACTTTTCATATTACGCTTAACATAACTTTCAAAAACGAACTTAAGTCTTTAGGAACGCAGACTGTATCTTTTGATTACAGTGTCAGAAAAAGATGCGATTATATCTGGGCAGGTATTACATGTCCCGAAACATTGACGCTTCAAAAAGGCGACAACGTATCGCTCGACATAAAAGCAACGCTCAACGATTACAGCGATTATACCGTTGATTTCAAAACTTCAAATAAAAAGATCGCAACGGTAGATGATCTCGGATATATCGAAGCGATAAGCGAAAACGAAAAGCCTGCGATAATTACGGTAACGCTCAAATATTTAGGACATGAATATACGGCTAAATGCGAGGTGTTTGTCCGGATCCCCGTTGAAAAGATCGAGATCTCCGAGAAAGAACTTGAAATGAAGGTCGGTCAAAGCAAGGAGCTGACAGCGTTTATTAAACCCGACGACGCAACGGATAAGGACGTGATCTGGCTGACAGATGACAGAGAGATCGTCGACGTCAACAAGGATGAACCGGGAAGCACCATAATAACGGCAAAAAGCGTAGGAACTGTAATAATTCGCGCAGTAGCTGACGACGGCCACTACCAGGCGATATGTACCGTTACGGTAACTGAATAAAAGGGGGGAGGGTTAATATGAGCGACAACAAAATCGCGGAAGAGCTTAACAAAACAGAGATCATAAGCGCTGCTGACGAAAAGCCGCAGCTTTATAAAAACAGAAACTACGTCGGCGTCAAGGAAACCATCTCTTATCTGATGAACGACTGGTCAAATTCTTTCAACATCGACGGATTTAATGAAAGATTTATCTGGGACGTCGTCAAGATAGATTTCAGCATCAACGCCGCCGTCCACCTTGTAACGAGCGCATGGGATATCATCAACGATTCGCTTATCTCGGTTATCGTCGATAATACGCGTACAAGACTCGGAAAATTCAGACCGTATCTTGTTGCGATGCAGCTTCCCATGACAATACTCGGTATTTTCTACTGGCTCATACCTCTTTTCTTCGGCGGTACGAGCGGAACATATATCCCGAAGCTCATTTATTACTATTTATTTAATGTCATCAGAGAGACTGCCGGTACGTTTACCGGCGTCGCAAAGAGCGGCTATATGTCTACGATAACGCCTAATCCAAACGAACGTATAAGGCTCATAACTCTCGCCGAGCTTTTGACCGGATATATGGGCGAGGATATGCCGCGATACATAATGGGCGTTCTCATCGACCTTGTAAACAACAAGGTCGTTAAATGGAAGCTGAGCAGCGTGTTTATAGTCATGGGCGTTTTGACGGCGACGATCTCGTCGATCTGTACGTTCTGGTTCTTCCTTGCGTCTAAAGAGCGTGTTCCTCAGTCGTTAGAACGACCGAATGTCAAAGAGGGCTTCAAGGCGATATTTACAAACTATCCCGTCCTTTTGATGTGCCTTTCGGATTTCCTGGGAAATTTCGCTATTTCAAAGAGCGATACGAACTATTTTATAGACGTTCTCGGCTCATATTCGCTTATAACGATACTGAATCTTCCTTCTTCGTTCAACGGCAGTATAAGCTACGCCTTCGTAAAGCCTTTGAGGCGACGTTTCTCGTCAAAGGCGCTTTGGATAATATCAGACATTTACGGAGATGTATTGAACCTCGGCGTATTCCTGTTCGGCTTCAGGAAAAATATGTTCAAGCGGCGTTTGCCTATGTGCATAGCGTTCGGACTCAAGGAATGGTTCGGCAAGTGGATGTGGGGCGTTACAAAGGTCATAAACGCCGATCTTTGGAACGAAGCCATGGATTACTGCGAATGGAAAAACGGCTACCGTATGGAGGCTACGACAGGCGTCGCAAAGGGCTTGGTGCTTAAATTACAGGGCGCAGTCCTCGGCTCCGTCACCGACCTTCTTATGAAAAAGATAGGCTATGTTCAGGGACTTTCGATAGGCAGTCAGAACGACCACACAAAGTTCTGGGAATTTGCGCTCTGTACCGCCGTACCCACTATCACGGGCGCTCTCGGTATCGTTCCGAAATTCCTTTGGCCGATAACGAAAGAAAAGCGTACGATCATGTATGACGAGCTTGCGAAGCGCAGGCAGTCCGCTATCGACGATTACGTATCCGATTTTGAAAACAATAATCTGAACGCAGATGCATAAAGGATCGCCGATCTTCCGTCTTATCTGAAAAAGTAATGGAGGCACGTTTATGAAAAAGAATATTGCTGTTCGTGTTTTATCTGTTTTTCTGTGTATGGCGTTTATTCTCGGCGCCGTAAATATCTCCGCTTTTGCAACGCCTGCCGAGGATGCGCATCTTCATTTCAACGATGACGGAAAATTCCGGATCATCAACTTTTCCGATATCCAGGACGACGCGACGCTTGATTCGAGAACTAAGTCGTTCTTAAGACAGGCCGTTCTTTATAATTCCCCTGACATAATCGTTTTGACAGGCGACAACATATACGGCCCCGAGGTCAAAACCGCCGCCAACGCAAGGTCGGCTATAGGTAAATTCATGTCGGTCTTTGAAGAGCTTGGCGTTCCTGTTGCGATAGTTTTCGGAAATCACGACGATCAGGACTGTATATCAAAAGAAGATCAAATGGCGATATACAACTCATACAGCGTCAGCATTTCCTACGATGAGGGAACATCCATGGCGGGCTGCGGAACATATAATGTTCCGATCTATTCATCGACAAACAGTAATAAGGTCGCTTTCAACCTTTGGATGTTCGATACAGGCAGCTCGCAGAACATAAGCGGATACGACTACATGCGCGACAATCAGCTTAATTGGTACAGAAGCAAGGCAAACGAACTTAAAGCACAGAATGGCGGTGTTCGTGTTCCTTCGATAGCCTTCCAGCACATCATAGTAAAAGAGATATACAACGCGCTGAAACAGGTTTCTTCCGGAACTTCGGGCGCTCAGAGCTATAACGGGAAGTATTATGTTCTTCCCGATAACGCCGCTCCCGGAAGCGTACTTAACGAGCATCCCTGTCCGAGCAATCATACGGGTGAATTTGACGCGGTCGCAGCTCAGGGAGATGTCCTTGCCATCGTTTCGGGACACGACCATGAAAACAGCTTTATCGTTCCTTACCGCGGGATCGATCTTATAAACACTCCGACATGCGGCTTTA
>JAILLJ010000110.1 GCA_024693205.1 Clostridiales bacterium
GATCGTCTTCGGACTGGCGTCCGTCGCGGCGGCGTTCCTTGCGGCGTTCGCGCTTATCCCGACATATTTCGTGCTTAAGAACTGCTCGGCGACGTCCGACAACTGGCCGGCGGACATAAAGTTTTATTTCAGCATTTTCGACTTCCTCGCCAACAACCTCGCGGCTATAGAGCCGACGATAAGAAGCAGCGGCGAGGACGTGCTTCCGAACGTCTACTGCGGGATACTGACGCTTGTTCTCGTGCCGCTTTATCTTCTGACAAAGTCGATCTCGGTCAAGGAAAAAACGCTCAGCGTCCTTATGCTTGGGATATTCTATTTCAGCTTCAATATTAACTACGTGAACTTCGTCTGGCACGGACTTCATTTCCCGAACGATCTTCCCTACAGATTTTCGTTTATCTATTCGTTCTTTATCCTTACATTGGCGTTCAAGGCGTTTGTGAGGATAAAGGAGCTTTCCGGCAAGGAGGTATTTCTGTCGGGCCTCGGAGTCGTCGGATTTATCGTTCTTGTCCAGGAGATCGGCTCAAAGAATGTCGACGACGCTACGGTTTTGACGAGCCTCGCGTTCGCCGTCGTCTATACGCTTATCCTTATCCTTTTCAGGAACAAAAAATTCCAGTATTCCGCTATGGCGCTGCTTCTTCTCTGCTGTGTCATTTCCGAATCTGCGATAGCAAATACCGACCACTATTCGATGTCACAGAAAAAGGCGGACTACTGCGGCGACTACGATGATTTCACAGCGATAAAATCCGATCTCGACGCTTATGACGGCGGATTTTACAGGATGGAGCTGACGGATCTTCGGACAAGGATGGATCCTGCGTGGTACAACTACAACGGCGTCTCTGTGTTCTCGTCGATGGCGCTCGAAAGGCTCGCCAATCTTCAAAGCCATCTCGGCGTATACGGCAACTATATTAACAGCTACACATACTATCCCCAGACGCCTGTATACAACGCCATGATGTCTCTTAAATATCTCATGAAAAAGACGTCGGACGAGGATCTCGAAAATGCGGATATATATAAGAGGATCTTTGCAAACGATACCTTTGAAGCTTATAAAAACGAATATCCTCTGTCGATCGCCTACTGTGTCGGCTCCGCTCTCGAGGACTGGGAACACGAGGACAGCAATCCGTTCGACGTCCAGTCTGATTACTTCAAGAAGGCGACGGGCATAACGGACGACGTCTTTACGGAAATACCGATCACCGACGTCGATTACAATAATATCGAAGAATTTTATTCGGGCTTTGAAACGGGAGATTTCTCGTTCTATAAGACGGATAGTAACAGCAGCGGGTCCGTCTCCGTAACTCTTACTCCCATGAAGACCGAAAACTGCTATCTCTATGTCAAGTCGAGGAGCGTCGATTCGATTAACGTTTCGGGAGACTTTTTCGACAAGTCCCAGAATATCGACGAGGCATATATCCTCGATCTCGGCGTCTGCGAAAAGGGCAGCACGATCGCGGTCGATATCCCGTTTAAGGACGACGATTCGTCCGGCTCCCTTGTGATACACGCCTGCGGGATAAATATGGACACGTTCAGACGCGGATATAATATCCTCAAGGCCGGTCAGCTAAACGTCACAAGCTTTAAGGACACGCTTATCGAGGGCACATTCACGGCGAAGAAGAGCGGTCTTCTCTATACCTCGATCCCGTACGACGAGGGATGGAGCGTCAAGATAGACGGCAAAACGGTTGGCAAGGAAAATTACGTCAGGATAGGCGACTCGCTTATCGGAATAAAGGTAACGGCGGGGACGCACACCTTGACGATGAAGTATATGCCCAAGGGCTTCCTTCCGGGAAGCGCATTGTCCGTCGTCACCCTGACAGCGCTCATAGCGATCTATGTGATCTCAAAGCGAAGAAAAGAAGACTCCGCCGAGACTGTTCCCGAGGTCGCTCCCGACGGCGAAATTGACGGGATACCCGACGGAAATGAAAACGGCGAAAACGGCGATACAGTTTCGGACGGATATGACGACGAGGACGGATTTGCCTTAAACGTCGACGACTCCGACGACGGGACCGATTTTTCGGACGGCGACGTCAGCTTCGGAGCGGAAGAAACAGCCGAAGCGGAAACCGAAAATGAAATGATCGAAGCGGAAAACGGTGACGCCGAAGCTGAAAACGCAGAAACGAAATGCGAAAAAACCGTCGATATTCCTTCGGAAAACGGTGAAGTTGAGTCCGAAAACGAAAAATAATGAAAAAAACTGCATTTTATCCCGCTTTTTCCAAAAAAATATACAAAATAACTGTGTACATTTAGGTTTCGATGTGGTATCATATATAGGTAATACTATTTTCGAGCACGAGGAGAGGTTTCTTTGGTTGAGAAAGTCAGCGTAATAATCCCCACGCACAAACGCCCGCATTTTTTAAGTCGGGCGGTGGACTCTGTTCTTGCCCAGACATACGGCAACGTCGAGATCGTCGTTGTCGACGATAACGCTCCCGATTCGGATGACCGCAGACGTACCGTCAACGTCATGAAGCAGTATAAAAATATCAGAAGGGTCATCTATGTCCTCAACGACCGTTCGCTCGGCGGAGGTCCCGCGAGAAACAAGGGCATCGAGGCTTCTACCGGAAGCTATATAACCTTCCTTGACGACGACGACGTATATCTGCCTAAAAAGATCGAAGTACAGCTTCGCTTTATGAAGGAAAACGATCTCGAGATGTCCTTTACCGACGTCTATCTCCATGACAACAACGACAGGCTGTTTGAATTCAGGCGCCGTACATATATAACCGACTGTGACAACGACGAGCTTATGCGTCAGCATATCCTCCATTCTCTCGGTCCGACGTCGACGTTTATGATAAAGCGCTCCGCTCTTTTGGAGGCAGGCGGATTTTCCGACGTTCCGATGGGACAGGACTTCATGCTTATGTGGCGCATGATCGAGTTCGATATAAGGATAGGCTATCTTCCCGGATCGAATATAATCCAGTATCTCCACGACGGCGAAAGGATCTCCGTCGGCCAAAACAAGATAAACGGTGAAAACAGGCTCTACGCTTTAAAACAGACAAAGGCGTATATGCTCACCGAAAAAGAGAGAAAATATATTGATTTCAGGCATTTTGCCGTGCTCGCCGTGACGTCCAAGCGAAGCGGCAAGCCGTTTGACTTTATAAAATACGGCATAAAGGCGGTCGCGGTATCGCCGAAGTTCTTCATCCACGACGCGAGAGCTCTTTTCGGCAACCGCTCAAAGGCTCATGTCGACGAAAACAAGCCGAGCAGCGAATATGAATCTTACGTACTGAGAGGAAGTACGGCGGAAGGAATTGTCAGAAAGTGAAAAGATGCCTGATCCTCCTTACCGTCGGATTTCCGTTCGGTTCGGGAGAGACGTTTCTTGAAAGCGAGATTGAATATCTCCGCGCGGGCTTTGACAGGATAATAATATTTGCCCAGGATATCGACAGTTCGGAAAAGACGATGCGTAAAATTCCGGACGGAGTCGAAGCTTACAATATAGCGATGAGATCAAAAAAGGCCGGACGTGTTTCCGACCTTTTCGGCGGTATTTTAAAGCTTTTTATGCCGACCGCCGAATATTACGCCGATAAAAAATACGTCGGGCTGTCACCGTTTAAAAAATATTTTCTTGAATATTTTGAGACTCGTTCAAAACGTCATTTTTCGGAGATGCTCAATTCTGCCGGAAAAGACGCTTTTTCGGACTTTGACGAATTTGTTATTTACAGCTATTGGTTTTTTACGACGGCGCGGTGCGGGATGATGCTTAAAAACCATCTCGACGGCAAGCGTGTGGTGTTTATTTCACGCGCCCACGGCTACGACGTCTATGATTATATAAACAGGCTGTCCTATCTCCCCGAGAGAGAGACGCTTTTAAACAGCGTCGACAGGCTTTTTGTCTGTTCAAAATGCGGATGCGAATATTTAAGGGGCAAATATCCGGAGTTTGCCGACAAGATATGCCACACATATCTCGGGACGACGGACCACGGCGTGACGGCTCATAAACGCGGCGACGTTTTCAGGATAGTCACATGCTCGCGCCTTATCCCCTTAAAGCGCGTCGATAAAGTCGCCGCCGCTCTCCGCCTTCTTAAAAACAGCGGGCTTAAGTTTTCCTGGACCCATATAGGCGGCGGACACGAATTTAAAAAAATTAAAAAATACGCCGACAAAAACCTCGGATTTATGGACGTGTCTTTTAAGGAGGACGTGCCCAACTCCGACGTGTTCGGCTTTTATTCCGACGGAACGCCCGATATTTTTATAAACGTAAGTAAAAGCGAGGGGGTTCCCGTTTCTATAATGGAGGCGGCTTCCTTCGGTATCCCCGCGATAGCGACAGACGTCGGCGGCAACAGCGAGATAGTCGAAAACGGAGTTTCGGGTTTTCTCATCAAACCGGATTTTTTGTTGAGGGAGCTTGCCGATAAGATCCTTGCCGTAGCCCGCCTTTCCGACGGCGAATACGACGCGCTTAGATCGAACGCGAGGAAAATATGGGAAGAGCGCTTTTCGGCGGAAAAGAACTACAGATCTTTTTCCGAGACGATATCGGACATGCTTTCTTAAGGACAGGTAACTATGATACAGTACAGGAACGGGCTTTTAAAAATAAAAAACAAAGAATCCCCTCTTGACGTTTTATGGGATATCGGTCTGTTTCTTTTTATGCTTTCCGCCATCTGTTACGGAAAATCCGACGAGACAAACAACTTCTTCTATTACTTCGTATTTTTCTTTTTCCTCGGCATATCCGCTTTTTATATGATATTCCGCGGAAGGCCGCTGAATATTTTTATTCCGCTCCATACCTTGTGGTACGGTCTTTTTTTGCTTTTATGCCTTGTGTCGAGCATCTGGGCGGTTTCGTTCCCCGTAGCGTTCACTCCGATTTCGAGGATGATACAGATACTCGCCATTACGATGTGTCTTCTTATCTATATCGACAATGAGGAGAAAATAGAACGGTATCTCGATATCGTCGTCGCGGCGTCCGTTTATACCATGATATACATTTATGTCATGACGCCTCCCTCGCAGTGGTTCGACGGATTTCTCGGGTCGGTGACGGGATACAACACCAACGATATCGGATGCGCGTTCACGATATGCGTCCTTATAACCTTTTATAAGGGCTTTATAAGACAAAGGCGGATAGCGTATATTATCTGTATCCTGAGCTTTTTGACGGTCATCCTTACGAGCTCGAGGAAGTCGCTTTTCATGTGCGTCGCGGGAATAGTGCTTATAGTAATTTTCAACTACAGGAAAAAGAACTATATCCTTTATGTCTTAAGTACGATAGGACTTATGGCGCTGCTTCTCGTTCTTATCTATCAGATACCGTCTCTTTACCGGACGGTCGGAGTGCGAATAGACAGCATGATAGATTATTTCCTCTTTGACAAGTCCGCCGATTCGAGCATCGCCATACGCGAATTTTATATAAACACCGCCAAATCCATGTTTTTTGAAAAGCCGCTGCTCGGCTACGGCATCAACAATTTCGTCTATGTCAGCGGACGTATCGGCCATATCTCCACATACGCCCACAATAACTACTGGGAGATCGCCGCCGATCTCGGCATAGTCGGACTTATAACCTACTACTGGTTTTATGTGTTCCTTTTCATAAAGCTTTTCAAACAGGTCATCGACGGCCACAAGCAGTCGCTGCTTTTCTTTTCGATAATCGTACTGCTTCTGATATTTGAATACAGCATGATAAATTACTATAAATTCCAGATACACATTCTTATCGCGGCGGTATACATGGCGGCAGTCGTAAACGACGCTCCGCCGTCGCCCGCCCTGAAAAAGAGCGGACGGCTCGCATCGACGGAGAGGCGTGATAATGATGAAACCGCTTAACGTTCTTTTGATAATGAATTTCCGCGCGGAATATAAAGGAAATTTTATCCTTTCCGTTTTATCGCTCGAAAAAGCCGTTGAAAAGCTCGGCGGAACGGTCTCATATCTCTTTCCCGCCGAAGCGAAAAAGAGAGCATGGGCCGACGAAATGATAAAGAGCGGAAAATACGTGAGATTTCTTCCGTCGGATTTTTTAAAGTCGGTCAAGCTCTTAAAGGAGATCATAAGCGAACGAAAAATAACCGTCGTTCATTCCCACTTTATAACGTCAAAAAGCTATGTCCCGCTGTATTTTGCTTCGCTGTTTAAAAACATTCCCCATATTTTTCACGCCCACAGCGTTCCGAAGCACGGTAAACGGCGCGTAGTCGACTTTTTCAAACGCAGGCTGATGAACGCAAAGCTTGTCGTCTGCGTCAGCAAAAACGTAGAGAGGCTTTATACCGAGCTCGGGTTTAACTGCGTGACGGTAACGAACGGCATCGACCTATCGCGTCTCGACGACGTCGGCGACAGCGTATCCGTCCCAAAGCTTCCCGGCAAAAAAGCTGTATTGATGTTCGGCTACGACATAGCGATAAAGGGAATAGACACGGCAGTAAGGTCGCTTATGAAATACGACTGCGACGATGAGTACAGGCTTTTCGTCTGTGTCGCGAGCCATATCGAAGAGGTAAAGGCCGAGCTTAAAAATATCTCCGGCGATTACTTTGAAAAGATCTTTTTTTTATCGCCGACGCCGCATGTCGCCGCGTACTACAGGGCGGCGGATGTGTTCTTGTCGGCAAGCAGGCACGAGGGCCTGCCGTACGCCGTCTGCGAGGCGGCATATATCGGTCTTCCCGAGGCGCTGAGCGATATACCGGCGCACAGAGAGCTTGATATTCCCGGAGCGGTCTGTTTTAAACCCGATAACGAGAGGGAGCTTTATGAAGCGCTGCGCCGCGTTTCAAGCCTTGGCGCCGAAGAAAAAGCGTCTCTCGGAGAAAGAGAAAGAAAATACATATCCGATAATTTTTCAATGGATAAATGGAGCGACGCCATAACTGATATCTACAGGTCGATCATCTGAAGGAGCGGATTATTTTGAGTAACAACGAAAACAAAAACATTCAGGGCGGGATAGAGATAAATGTCGCCTATCTTACAAAAATACTTCTTTCAAAGTGGTGGGTAATACTCCTTGCCGCCGTCTTTGCGGCATGCTGCGGATTTGCGGCGGGAGAGCTGACAAAGACGCCGACGTATTCGTCGTCGATCTCCTTTGTCGTTTCAAACCGAACCATTTCGAGCGAGGAATCATATTCGAGCAGCGATATCAACGCCTCGATAACGATGGCAAACACATACAAATATATCCTTTCAAGCCGTACTCTTTACGAAAAGGTCGCAAAATCCGCCAACGTCTCAACGGGTCTTCTCTCAAAGGCCATCACCATAACAAGTATCCCGAACACAAACATAATAGTTATGAGGATAACGACCGAAAGCGGCAATCTTTCATACGATATTGCCGTCGCGGTGATAGATAACTTCAACGACGTCGTCCAGAAGACGGGCTATATCAATTCCACTCTTTCAGTCTGCGAGCTGCCCAATATCCCGGGCGGGCCCGACGCCAACACGTCGGGGATACGCTTTGCCATAATCGGCGCGTTTGCGGGCACCGTTCTCGCGATCGTCATTATAATGCTGTCCAACGTGATGAAAGATACGATCCACAGCGCCGACGAGATACAGTCGCGCCTCGACCTTAAGATCCTCGGCGTCGTGGCGAGAGTAAATCTCCGTAAAAAGGACAAGGGCGACACGCCGCTGCTTATCGACGAGCGTCTGACGGGCTTCGGGTTTATCGAAACATATAAGGCGCTCCGTACAAAGATAGAAAATATTTACGCGAAGCACGGCCACAAGGTATTCGTCGTTTCGAGTACAGGTGAAAACGAGGGCAAAACGACCGTGGCGTGTAATATCGCCATATCGCTCGCCCAGAACGGCAGATCGGTACTTCTCATCGACGCCGACCTTCGTAAGCCCACCGTATGCCGTATGCTGTCGCTTACAAAGAGCAAGGAAAACAAGGGACACGGACTGCCCGACGTAATAAACGATCTCAGCACCTTCGAGCGCGCGATCAGATATGTCGAGAGACATAAAATATTTATCCTCGCCGGAACGAGCGTCGTATCAGACCCCGCCGAGCTTCTTTCAACGTCCCAGATGGAAAAGGTCGTCAAGGCGGTCAAGAATGAATTTGACTTTGTCATAATCGACACGGCTCCCGCGGGAGTCGTCACCGACGCGTCCATAATAACAAATTACGCCGACGCGCTTCTGATGGTCGTCCGTGAAGACCAGACGCCGGTCAACAAGATAAAGATGACGCTTGCCGATCTTTCCAACGGCAGAGCCGAGATCGTCGGCTGTATCTACAACAACGTGACGACCGGCTTCGGAACGCATCTTTACTCAAGATACGGACGTTACGGCTACCGCCGCTACGGTTACAGATACGGCGGCTACGGAGGATACGGCAGTTACGGCTACGGTTACGGCTACGGCTACGGCGGATATCCGTCGGACGACTACGACGATACGGCCGAAAACGATCCCGACGATTGACGATTAAAATAACATCGGCAGAAAGCGTTACAAACCGTGTATATTTTAACGCTGTCTGCCGAAATTGTTTTGAGGTGATTTTTTGAATATAAGTTATTTTATGCCCGCGAGAGTGATAACGGGAAAGGGCGTCGTATCGGGCGGCGCGTTTGACATTTCGCAGTTCGGAAAAAGATGTCTGATAGCGACGGGAAATTCGTCCGCAAAAAAGAGCGGAGCGCTCAGAGACGTCGTAAAGCTGCTCGAGGACAGCAACGTGGAATTTACGGTATACGATAAGATAAGTCAGAATCCCACGGTTTTTTCATGCATCGAAGCGGCGGAAAAGGCCGATGATTTCGGCGCTGAATTTATAATAGGGATAGGCGGAGGCTCTCCGCTCGACGCGTCAAAGGCTATAGCCGTTTTGGCGGGTAACAGGGGAATGAGCGAGGAAGTCCTCTATTCGCTTAAGTGGGAAAACGATCCTCTGCCCGTTATAGCCGTCGGAACTACGGCGGGAACGGGAAGCGAGGTCACGCCCGTCGCCGTTTTGACAAACTCAAAGGGGCTTAAAAAGAGCATCCGCGACGACAGGATATATCCGGCTTTGTCGCTCGGCGACCCGACATATACGCTTTCTCTTCCCGACAGGATAACGCGCTCGACGGCGATAGACGCCTTTGCGCACTGCGTCGAAAGCTTTTTTAATAAAAGCGCAAACGACATCTCAAAGACGTTCGCCCTGCGCGGTACAAAGATGCTTGTCGATATATTTAAAAAGATCAATGAAAGCGGAACGGCTTCTTTAACCTTTGAAGACAGAGAGACGCTCTATAACGCTTCGATCTACGGAGGACTTGCGATAAGCGTTACCGGTACCGCGTTCCCTCACGCGCTCGGATATTTTTTGTCCGAAGCACATGACGTCCCGCACGGAACGGCTTGCGCGGTATTTCTTCCGGCGTTTATCGAATGGAGCATAGGCTGTATGCCCTCGCTTGCTGAGGAGTTTTTTAAAGGGATATGTTCGGAAAAAAGCGAGCTTCTTTCGCTTATAAAAGCCGTCACTCCGGAAATAAACGTCACCGTTTCCGACGAGGAACGAAAGGAGCTTTATCCGCGCTGGATAGGCAACAGGGGACTTAAAAAGACATGGGGCGATATCACTCCCGAATATGTCGATCTGCTTATAAAAGATCTTTTCGGCGAATAATATTTTCGAGGCGTTTGATATGATAAAAAGGCTGTTAGTATTTTTACTTGTCGTTTCTCTCCTGACTTTTGCTTCCTCATGCGGAAAGACGGCTGACAGAAACGCGGCGAAGCAGGAAATGGGCGAGACGGAACAGGCAGAAGCGATCGCGACCGAGCCTGTGACCGAGCGCGCCGAAACAGAGACTGAAACAAGCGAGACCGAAACGAAGGTTGCCGAAAAGCCGGAGATAAAAACGACGGAGAAAACGGAGAAAAATGTGACAGATCCTCCCGAGGAAGTCACCGAAACGACGTCGGAAAGGAAGCTTTCCGAAGCGGGATCGGTCGATTTCAAAGCGTCATATATAAGAACTAACGGCTACCACGAGGACGCTGTTTATCCCAAGACCGTCATAATAGATTCGGAATCGGAGCTTTCCGAATACTGTGAAAGCATCGGCGACGCCTATGACATGAGGGCGTTTAAAGAAGAGACGTCCCCCTATGACGCGTCGTTTTTCGACGGGCACGATCTTGTTCTGATCCTTCTCGAAGAAAACAGCGGCTCCGTCAGTCACGAGGTCAAAAACGTTTTTCTGTCGGAGGACGGCGTTTTGACGGTAGTTATCAAAAAAAGCGCTCCGGAAGTGATGACGTGCGATATGGCCGAGTGGCATATAACAGTTGAAGTTCCCGACGGTGATTACGCGGGAGCAAACGCGGTAATAAAAAATTAAAAATAAGGAACGGACGATAAAATGGATAAAAAATTTCAGGGATTATATCCGGCGCTCCCGACGCCGTACGATGAAAAAGGCGACGTAAACGTAAAGTCGCTCGAAAGGCTTGTCGAATATAACCTCGACAAGGGCGTCAAGGGATTTTATGTAGCGGGCAGTACGGGCGAAGCGTTCATGCTTTCCGACAAAGAGAGAAATCTCGTCTATGAGACGGTCGCAAAAACGGCGGGCGGCAGGGCAAATCTTTTCGCGCATATCGGAGCCGTATCAACGGCGCAGGCGATATCGTTCGGAAGGACGGCCGAGAAGCTGGGCTATGACGCCGTGTCGGCAGTTCCGCCCTTCTATTATAAATTCAGCTTTCAACAGATTAAGAAGCATTACTTCGACATTGTGAGCGCCGTCGATCTGCCGATGATAATCTACAACGTGCCGATCTATTCAGGGATAGGCTTTTCCGCGGACGAGATGGCTGAGTTTTTCGGCGACCCGCGTTTTCTCGGAGTCAAATTCACGTCAAATGATTTTTATACTTTGGAGCGATTTAAAACGCGTTTCCCCGACAGATATATTTTTAACGGCTTCGACGAGATGTTCCTCGCGGGACTTTCCATGGGAGCCGACGGCGGTATCGGAAGCTGTTACAATTTCATGGCGGAAAAATTCATAAAAATACGTGAGCTCTTCCTCCAAAATAAGATGGCGGAGGCGCTTGAAATTCAAAAAGAGGTCAACAGTATAGTATACGCTTTGTTTAAGGTCGGAGTTCTCGAGGGCACAAAGGAAGTCGTAAGCCAGCTTGGGATAGAATGCGGAAACGCCCGCGCTCCCTTCTCCGTCCTAACCCCCGAACAAAAGCAGTTCATACGCGAAAATATAACGGAAAAGTTATAAACACAGCGGCTCACTTCCGGA
>JAILLJ010000113.1 GCA_024693205.1 Clostridiales bacterium
ATAAAGGAATACGTCGAGGCGTTCCGCGCCGAGGGACTTCGCGTCGGGTTTTATTATTCTCTTCTTGACTGGCACCATCCCGATTATACGGTCGACAGGTACCATCCGCGCCGCGACGACGGCGATATCGCCGAGATGAACAAGGGCAGGGATATGAAGAGGTACGCGAAATATATGCGCGACCAGGTGACCGAGCTTCTTACGAACTACGGAAAGATAGATATACTCTGGTTCGACTTTTCTTTTGAGGACAAGGGGAAGAACGAGTGGGAGGCTGAAAAGCTCATAAGTACAGCCCGCTCGATACAGCCCGACATAATAATCGACAACAGGACGGGGATAGACCAGGATATCTATACGCCGGAACAGAGCGAGGTGCGCGAGTGGGTGCGCGACAAGGACGGCAACCGCGTCGTATGGGAGCTTTGCCAGACCTTCTCCGGCTCATGGGGATATCACCGCGACGAGTCGTCGTGGCTGTCGCCCGAAACGCTCGTCAGGATGCTCGTGAACTGCGTTTCAAACGGCGGAAACCTTCTTCTCAACGTCGGCCCGACGTCAAGAGGATATATCGACGCGAGAGCGGTTTCGACGCTTGAGGCTATAGGAAAATGGATGAAGTATAATTCGAGAAGCATCTACGGGTGCACCGAATCCGATTTTAAGCCATATAAAGACGTCCGCTATACACAAAACGGCGACAGGCTTTACGTACATCTTTTCGCGTATCCCGCAAGAAGCGTTTATCTTCCCGATCTTGCCGGAAAGATCGAGTACGCTCAGTTTTTACACGACGGCTCGGAGCTTAAATTCGACGAGGACGATAACGGCGGAGTAGAAGTCTATGTCCCGAGGGTAAAGCCCGATCAGCTTGTTCCCGTTATCGAGCTGTTTTTAAAAGATTGACCGCGTTTGTAAAATATGGTATAATTTTCAAACAGTTGAAAATATCGAATTTTTATAAAACGGAAAAATAAGGAGACGAAAAAGATGTCAAAAGAAAACAGAAAGATTTTCTGGGGCGTAGCCGCCGCCGCTGCGGGCGCCGCCGCAATAACACAGCATGTCAGAAAAAGGATCGATCTTAAAGAGATTGCGAAGAAGCTTGCGAATACCACGCAGGTGAGCGTTCCCGTCGACGAAAAATATCAGAACGATCTCGCTTTAACGCCTCCTATGGGCTGGGCAAGCTGGAACTTCATGAGAAACAGGATCGACGAAAAAAAGATACTTGAGACAGCCGAGGCGATGAGAGACAGCGGACTTCTCGCCGCGGGATATCAGTATCTTAACCTTGACGACTGCTGGCAGTCGTCGATGAGAGACGAAAACGGACGGCTCCAGGCCGATCCGAGAACATTCCCCTCGGGTATAAAGGGACTTCGCGAAAAGGTAAACGATATCGGTCTCAAGCTCGGCATCTATTCGTCAAACGGTACCTTTACATGTGAAGACATGCCCGCGAGCCTCGGACATGAGGCTGTCGACGCCGACACGTTCGCCGAGTGGGGGATCGAATATATGAAATACGATTTCTGCCACAATAAGCCGATCCCGCAGAGAGCGCCCTGCATCGAAAAAATAACGGTAGGCAGAGACGGCGGCGACGAGATAACAGTCATGGCCGACGACGCCATCCTTCGCGGAATGGCGAGGATAGTCGACGACAAAAAGCTTTCGAGCGGAAGATATATCGCGGGTATCGACAGTAATTTAGGCTCCGCGGAGTTTTACGTCGAAGTACCGGAGGCGGGCGAATACGTCCTGACGCTCTGCGTTCGCAAAAAGAGCAATTCGTACAAATACGCCGAGATACTCGTGAACGGCGAAAGACGTTATGAGACAACGCTTCCTCCGACCCACGCATTTTCACCGGACGGAAGACATCAGGTAAAGATCGAGCTTGACAAGGGCGCGAACCTTATAAAGATCTATAACCCGATAGCCTCGAGGCGCGACAGCAGCGCCGTCCAGTATACGAGGATGGGCAAGGAGCTTTTGAGAGCCACAAAGGAATACGCCGAGAAGACGGGAGAGCCCGAGAGACAGATCTGTTATTCTATCTGTGAATGGGGACTCAGCTTCCCGTGGCAGTGGGGACGTCAGGCAGGCAACCTTTGGAGGACGACTCCCGACATAAAGCCATTCTGGGCGTCTGTGCTCGGCATCTACGAGATAACGGTCATGCTCCATAAATACGCCGGTATAGGCGGCTGGAACGATCCGGATATGCTCGAGGTCGGAAACGGCAGTCTCACCGACGAGGAAAACAAGACGCACTTCACGCTTTGGTGCATGATGGCGGCTCCGCTTATCCTCGGCAACGACGTCCGTGAATTCGTCAAGGACGGCAAGCCCGATCCCGACAACAAGACGCTTAAAATAGTTACCAATAAAGAGCTTATCGCCGTCGATCAGGATAAGCTCGGCATACCGTGCAGGCGCGTTTGGTCGAACGCGTTCACCGATGTGCTCGTAAAGCCGCTCGAAAACGGCGAGGCGGCAGTATGCCTTTTCAATAAATCAAACGAAGAAAAAACCATCTCGGCAAATATCCGCGCCGTGGCCTGCCGTTCATTTACCGATCTTCCGATCGCGAACAATTACGAATGCCGCGAGCTTTGGGACGATTCGATAAAGGAGATAAACGAGATCCTTTCCGCGTCCGTTCCCTCGCACGGCGTTAAGGTCTACAGGGTCAAGGGTATCTGAGGATGAGATACGGACTTATCGGCGAAAAGCTTTCCCACAGCTTTTCGCCGCTTATTCATAAAATTCTATGGGACTGCGACTATTCGCTTTGTCCGATGAGCAGGGAAGCCTTCGTCAAGTTTCTGAAAGAAAGAGAGTTCAGCGGGATAAACGTTACGATCCCTTATAAGATAACCGCGCTCGAAAACTGCGACGAGGTCGACGAAAAGGCGAAAAGGATAGGCAGCGTCAATACGATAGTTAATATTGACGGAAGGCTTTACGGCTACAACACCGACTATGACGGGTTCCTTTTTTGCGCCGACAGGGCGGGGATAAGCTTTAAAAATAAAAAGGTGCTGATCCTCGGAAGCGGCGGGACGAGCCTCACGGCAAGGACGGTAGTACGCGACATGGGCGCAAGGGAGACGGTGATCGTCTCCCGAAACGGCGAAAACAACTACGGTAATATCGAAAGGCATTACGCCGATACGGAAGTTATCATTAACACCACGCCCGTCGGGATGTATCCCGATACGGGAAAGCGGCTCGTCGATCTGTCTCTTTT
>JAILLJ010000125.1 GCA_024693205.1 Clostridiales bacterium
GAAAGAGGCTGAAAAATGAGCAGTCTTAAAATGTATAATTTTGCGCCGAAGGCGAAGGGACTTTCAGTTCCGGACGGCTTTTCGATCGTTAAATTCAAGGACGAAAAGGAGATCGACGACTGGCTTTATATCTGCCGCGACGGGCTTATCGGCGAAAACTGCGGAGCCGAAAAATTCCGCTGTGAGCTTGTCGAGCTTGACGGCCCCGATCCCTACAGGGACACATATTTCATAGTCGACGATAACAGTGGGAAAAAGATAGCTACGTTTACTGTCGTTCCGAACATGTGGTCGACGGGTATGGGCTATATCCATATGGTCGCCGTCCGCCATGAGTACCGCGGTAAAGGCCTTGGCAGCTTCATCGCCGACTACTGCCTCCGAAAGCTCATCGAAATGGGCAAAGAGAAGATATTTCTTCTGACGGGCGACGCACGTTTTGCGGCGCTTTCGACATATATCAAGGCGGGATTTTTGCCCGTCAACTATGTGGACGAAAACAGGTTTGACATGGTGGATCGCTGGCAGAACGTCGTCGACGATCTCGGACTTGAAAGCTTGGAGCTTTTAAACGACGACGGAACACCGATGAAAACGCTTTATAAGCAGTTTAAAGTCATTGTTACAGACGAGGGAGCCGTCGGCGACGGAGTGACCGACGACAGAGAAGCCATCCAAAGAGCTGTCGACAAGGTATCGGCGGCAGGCGGCGGAGTCGTCTTTCTTCCCGCGGGCAAAAAATTCCTTTCGGGCGGTCTGTTCCTTAAAAGCAAAATCACCTTCCGCTTCGGCGAGGGAGCGGAGCTTATACAAAATCCCGACCCGGACGGCTACGTAAAGCCCGACGGCGACAGGCTCGTACCTTACCGTCCCGGTTACGGCCACAACAAATATGAGGGCATCAAGTGGAGCCACCTCTGGTATTACAACTATCCTCTTCTCTTTGCGGGCGAAGGCGTTCACGACGTCAGGATAACGGGACGCGGAACGATAAGGATGATGGACGACTCCGAGCCCGAAAAAATACTTAAAATTTGTCCGATAGGGCTTTACCGTGTCAGTAATTTTGAGGTTTCCGGCATTGAGATAACAAATTATCATTCCTACGCCATGATGCCTTTTACATGCGATAACGGACTTATCAAGGACGTCGTGATACATAACTGGAGCTACGGCAACGGCGACGGAGTCTGCATGATGAATTGCCGCGACATGAGGATCCACGGCTGCCGCATGTTCACGGGCGACGATTCCGTATATATTTTCTCATCCTACCGCGACCCGCGCGGCGGCGGCTGGTGGTCGTCCGACGAGCCGCAACCGTCCGAAAATATCGAGATCGACTTTAATGACCTCAAGTCGGATCACTGTAAGGCGTTCGGAATGATCCTTTGGGGCATCGACTGTCCCGACCTCGAAAAGGTCGAGGTCAGAAACGTCTATGTCCACGACAACCATTTCCAGACGATGGGCAACTGGCTCTATAATCCCTATACGACAAAGACAGCCTGCCCGCCCGTAACTCATGTGAGATTTGAAAACAACAGGATAGACGCCATCGAGCCGAATTTCTTTGAGACGCAGATAAGCGACATGAATTATTTTCATTCGAGCCGCGAGGTGCATAACGGGGATTTCAAGGACGGCAAGGTCTTTTGGGTGCTGAGTAAAAACAAAAACGATGATTCCGTCGGCGTTTTCAGGGACAACGATACGGAAGACGGCTCATACGGCTTTATATCTCATCTCGACGAGGGCGACGCCTCGCTCTATCAGGGAGTTTTTATCCGCGCCGGAGAGCCGTGCGCGCTCTGGGCAAAAGTTAAGACGAGCGGTGTAAAATGCCGCCTCTTTGTCCGCGAGCTCGACAGCGGAGAACTTACGGCGTCCCTCGATTTCGATAATAAGGAATGGGAGAAGAAGTCGCTCGACTTTACCGTGCCCAAGGACGCGAATTACCTCGTGGGTATCGAAAGCGGCGAAGCTGCCGAGGGAAGCGCTGAGATCGCCGAAATTCGCCTTTTGGGCAACTGCGACGCCGCGTTCGGATATAAATTTATCGGGATGGATCCCTACAGGGATTGGAAGCCGCTCTATTTCTATGACGAGAATTTGTGGAGAGACTGATCTTTTCGGGGTGACTGTATGAAAAAGGACATAAAGCTTAAATTCAAAAACGGGAAATTCAGGATCTTCGCGCTGTCCGATACACATGTTGTCGCAAACGGCGACGCGAGAGTGACGCGCGACATCGACGCTATAGTCGAAGCAATAAAGCCCGATCTTGTGCTTTATCTCGGCGACCAGGTTTGGAAGAGCGCCGCGGAAAATGCCGATACCTTGAGGGACGCGCTTCACATGCAGACCGATCCCGTCGAAAAGCGCGGAATACCGTGGGCGCATGTCTTCGGCAATCACGACCGCGAAAGGGGCTTTAAAAACGAGGATCAGGAAAAAATATATGAGGAATTCCCTCACTGCCTTTCCGAAGCGGGTCCCGACGAGATCGACGGAACGGGAAATTATATGCTGCCCGTCTTTGACGGCGAGGGCAAAAAGATCGTTTACGCCGTTTGGGCTGTCGACAGCCACAGCGGATTTATGGATCTCGTCAAAAAACAGGGACTGAACGAAGACCCGTGGTTTTACAGCCTGCCCGAGCCGTTGACCGGCGGCGTTCATTCGCCGGGATACGATATGCCGCATTTCAGCCAGGTGCTTTGGTATTGGAACAAGTCGCTTGAGCTTGAAAGGGAACAGGGCGGAAAGGTGCCGGGGCTTATGGTCATGCACCAGCCGATGCCCGAATACACTATTCCGTATAAAAATCCCGCCCAGACGTTTTATCGCGGAAATATGCGCGAAAGCGTAGGCACGGGCAATTTTAATTCCGGGCTTTTCGGCGCTGTCGTTGAGCGCGGGGACGTAAAAACCATCATCAGCGGCCACGATCATATAAACGACTGGCAGGCTCAGTATCTCGGAGTGACGCTTTCGTATGACGCGGGACTGAGCTATGACAACTACTGCGACGACGATCTTCGCGGCGGCAGGGTAGTCGACATCGACGAAAACGACCCGTGGAACGTTAAAACATATATGGTACGCTCGTCCGACTTCGTTCCGGATTATCCGGGCGAGAAAAAAGAGGTGATAAAATGCTGACTAAAAAAAGCCTTCAGGAGATACCGTTTCTTTATGACGCAGTCATGCGCGAATGCGAGATAGATCCGATGTACGACGCGGCGCTGATAAAAAACGATACGATCTATTATTGGCATTATAAAAACAGCAACAACGCAAATAACGGTCATTCGACGACGAAGCTGTTTATCGACAGCTGCGTCGGCATCCTTTACGACAGGGGACTTGTCGATATCAAGGCGCCCGTGACGTCGTTTTTCACTGAAGGCGAATTGCCGGAAAGCATGGATCCGAAGTGGAATAGCGTTACCGTCCATGACGCCATGCGTCACCGTATGGGCATAGAAGAAGTGCCCTACGGCGTCGACTGTGACGAAGATATCGAAAAGATAGGCGACGATTTTTTGGGCTACGTCTTTTCACTCGAGCTTAAATATAAGCCCGACGAGCATTACCGCTATTCGGACGCGGCGTATTACCTTTTATCGCGGATAATATCGAGCGCATCGGGAGAAAAATGTCAGGATTTCATGTTCTGTAATATCTTTAAGCCGCTTTCATTCAGGCAGTGGGCGACGGCCGTGTGTCCCGCGGGATATATGATAGGCGGAGGCGGACTGTTCACGCGCGCCGACGACATGGCAAAGCTGCCCTACGTCTACGCAAACGGCGGCGTCTACGACGGAAAACGAATACTCTCGGAGGAATGGACGAAGCTTGCGATCGAAAATCATTACGCGCTCGACGAGCACGGCAATACCGGCTCCTACTACAAGACGGGCGCCATGGGACAGGGAGTAATATTTAAAAACAACGCTTCGTTCGCGTGGCACGGATGTTCGCCCGACGACGGCGGAAACAGGACGACGCGGCTTTTCGACGCGTTTTCAGACTATGTTTCGGAGGTATGACGATGGACAACTTTTATTTTGAATTTCGTAAAAAGGCGGAGCCGCTCGCAAAGGCCGCTTCGATAATAACATATCCCGTGTTAAAGGGCTTTGACGGCGCGATAAAGCCTAAGCACCCGTCCAGGGTGCGTCTTTTCGGAGTGCTTGTCTCCGACGTACATATGCGTGACGAGCCCTACAGGAACCGAAGACTTTACGACGGACTTTACGATCTCGAAAATTCAAAGTTCCCGATCGACGTTCTTACGTCAGCGGGCGACCTTACCGACCACGGCGAATTATCGGAGTGGGCGACCATCGTCAATAAGACAAAAGGTCATATGCCGGCAAAGGAAATAGTTCTCGCTTTCGGCAATCATGACACATGGACGACGACGCTTGAGGGCAAAGACGATTACGACTACGCTTCAGGGCTGTTTTTACATTACATCGAAAAGCTGACGGGAGTGCCTGAGGATAAGGTCCGGTTCACGCGCGTCGTAAAGGGGTATTCGTTTATCTGCATGGGCAGCGAAAGCTGCGAATGCGACGGAAAGATCGGCGCGGAACAGATAGCATGGCTCGACGAGGAGCTTAAAAAGGCGACCGAAAACGGAAGACCCGCGTTCGTCATCAATCATCAGGCGCTGCAGCGTACCCACGGACTTCCCTATACATTCTCCGCCGGAAAAAATAAAGATCTCCCGCCGGAGGAAGGCGGGATCCGCGAGGGCAACGATGAGGTCAGGGCTGTTCTCGGCAAATACAAAAACGTTCTGCTTATAAGCGGACATTCGCATATGGGACTTTGCGGGAAATTCACGAGACATTCGACATTTGAAAAGGTCGATTCGTTTTATTCGATAAATCTCCCGTGCTATATGTTCTGGAACCATGACGGCCTGCCGTCATGCGGCTACGGGTATGTCATGGAGGTCTATGACGACAGGGTGCTTTTGAGGGCGAGGAATTTTATAAGGCGTGTCTGGATACCGGCTTATGATTTTATCTTCCCGATAAATTAAGGCAGCACCGAATAAAAATCTATTTAATTGCTTAACACGGAGGGTCAAATATGGAGTTTCATTCGATAAAAGAGAGCCCGTTCGGTATTTTCGGACTTTTACCGCAGGACGAGGGCGGATTTTTGCGCTTCCCGAAGGAGGTCGCCGAAAAGACGAACGACGGCGTAGTGTTCCATAACTGCAATACGGCGGGCGGACGTCTGCGCTTTGCGACAAATTCAAGGGAGATCAGGCTCCGTGCCGTTTATCCCACAGCGGATTATATTTTTTCAAACATGTCTCCGATCAGCGAAAAGGGATTCGACCTCTACGTTCTCGGCGAAAACGGGAGCGTTTACAGGGGCTCATATGTCCCTCCCGAGAAATTCGGTGAGACTGCGGCGTTTGAGGCTTCGCTTTTGTTTGACGAGAGCAAGATGAGGGAATGTACGATCTTTTTCCCGCTTTACGGCGGCGTCGATAAGGTCGAGATCGGGCTTGACGACGGGGCGGAAATAAAAAAACATTCGCCCTATAAGATAAAAAAGCCGATAGTTTTTTACGGCTCGTCGATAACACAGGGCGGATGCGCCGGAAGACCCGGCAACTGTTATACGTCGCTTATTTCGATGAAATATGACGCGGATATTTATAACCTCGGATTTTCCGGAAGCGCGAAGGGCGAAACGGCGGCGGCGGAATATATCGCGGGGCTTGACATGAGCGTTTTTGTCATGGACTACGATCACAACGCCGAGTCCCCCGAAAAGCTCGAAAGTACTCACGAGCCGTTTTTCAAAATAATACGCGCCGCAAAGCCGAACCTTCCCGTAATATTCGTCTCACGTCCGGAATTCTTTAAGCCTATTAACAAGGGTGAGGCAGAGGACAACGAAAGAAGGCGCGCGATAGTCAGAAAGACATATGAAAATGCCGTTTCGGCGGGTGACAAAAACGTCGCGTTCGTCGACGGAGGAACGTTTGCCGACGGGATGGAGGATATCCTTAAATATTCCTGTACTCAGGACGGCACGCA
>JAILLJ010000126.1 GCA_024693205.1 Clostridiales bacterium
GATAATGTTTATTAACAAGCTGAGCGCACAAAAGAAGGGCGTTTATAAAAAAGAGACGCCCGAAGAAAGGCGCGTTCTGATAAAGGGCGGCGTCCTCTGCGGGATATGTCTTTTCGCAGGATGCAATCTTCAGCAATACGCCTTCGTCTTTTCTCCCGTCGGTAAAGTCGGATTTATAACGGCGCTTTATATGATACTCGTTCCCATTATCGGCATATTTTTCAAAAAAAGGCCTCGTCCGCTCATCTGGATATGCGTATTGATCGCCGCCGTGGGACTGTATCTGCTCTGTATCGACGGCTCGCTCGAGCTGAAAAAGGGCGATATCGTGACGCTGCTCGGAGCCGTCTGCTTCGCGTTCCATATAATCACGATAGATCATTTTTCGTCAAAAACGGACGGCGTCAAGCTGTCGTTTTTGCAGTTCCTCGTTTCGGGAATGCTTTCATTCGTCTGCATGTGGATATTTGAGACGCCCGAATTAAAGCCGATACTCTCGGCGGCTGTACCGATCATTTACGCCGGAATAATGAGCTGCGGCGTAGCGTTCACCTTCCAGATCATCGGTCAGAAATATACCGAGCCGACGATCTCTTCGATGCTCCTTTGTCTTGAATCGGTCTTTGCAGTCATATTCGCGTGGCTGATAATACATCAGACTTTGACCGCGCGTGAAATATCCGGATGCGCCATAATGTTTACGGCTATTATACTTTCACAGCTTCCGCAAAAGCGGAAAAAAGAGGAGGAAATTATAAATGGGTAAAACTATTCTTGTTGCAGGAGCGGGTCACGGCGGTATCGCCGCCGCGGCGGAGCTTGCGAAAAAGGGCTTTGACGTGACTGTCATCGAAAAGAAACAGAGGAGCGAGCTCGGCTACGATTGGACCGATATTTTCGATCCTAACTCGCTAAATGTCGCCGGCATCCCCCATCCCGCGCAGGATAAATTTGAATACAAGCAAAACATGACGTTTTTCAGCCCGTCACGTTCTGTCGGGCTGACGCAGGACGTTCCGAAAAACGATCTTGAGATCAAGATGGAGCGCAGGGATATCTACGATCATCTTATAAACCACGCCGAAAAGTGCGGAGTAAAATTCATTTACGGTCGCGAGGCGCTAAAGCCCCTGATACTCGGAAACCGCGTCGTAGGATTATACACATCCGACGGAGATATGTATGCCGATCTCGTCATTGACGCCGCCGGCGCGCATTCAGCCGTTCGCAGCAACATGCCCGAGGAAAGCCTCGTAGAAAACGAGGTCGGAAGCTTTGAGCAATTCTACGTTTACCGCGCGTTTTATAACAGAGAAGGAGACTTCACCCCCGAGCATCCGTTCCAGGTATTTTTGCTCTACGGCGGAGAAACACAGATCGTTTGGCTCGCAAGCGAGGGCGAATATACCGACGTACTTATAGGGCGCTTTGAGCCGTTCGGTCAGGACGAGATCGACGAAGTTCTTTCGTCAATTCGTGAAACAAATCCGAATTTGGGCACAAAAGTCCTTCGCGGCGGAAGCCACGTTATTATCCCCGTGAGACAGCCTCTCTCCGTAATGGTATATAACGGTTACGCCGCGATAGGCGACAGCGCGTTCATGACCGTTCCCCTCATCGGCTCCGGAATAGCAAATTCCTTAAGGGCGGCGAGGATGCTTGTAAATACTATTTTGAGCGACGACAGCGGATGCTACAACGCCAAAACGCTTTGGCCGTATCAGCAGTCATATTTCAAGGCGCTCGGCTCGGGCTATGCCGCCATGGCTGTACTTAAGCTTTTCCTTCTGACCTTGGAGCCGTCGGAGCTTAACTTCATATTTGATAAGGGCATATTGACCGCCAAGGAGTTTACTATAGGCGCGGGGACCGTCTCTCTTCGCTCGATGCTCAGTATGTCGCTCGGCGATATGATCGAGCGCGCCAAGGTGCTTTGTACCGATAAAATACTTCTTACAAAGATAATCAAACTCGGCTCCCGCATCGCCGCAGCAGCGGCCATAACGGCCATGCTCCCGAAAACATACAATGAGGCGCTTTTAAAGAAATGGGCGTCGACATACACTTCGTTTTATAAGAAGTTGGAAGACAGCGAGAGGTAATACATTTGAAATCCGTAACCGTCAAAAAAAATGACGCCGGTCAACGCCTTGATAAATTTATCACAAAGAGCTTTCCCTCTCTTCCGCAGTCTCTTCTGTATAAATACATCCGAATAAAACGGATAAAGGTGAACGGCAAGCGCGCGGAAATATCCCAAAAGCTTTCCGAAAACGACGTCATCGATCTCTACATAAACGACGAATTTTTAGTTCCTCCCGCCGCGCGTTACGACTTCATGACGGCGTCAAAAAATATCGACATTATCTATGAGGACGATAATATTATCCTCCTCAATAAAAAGGTCGGTCTGCTCTCCCACCCCGACGAGGGAGAATACGGCGATACGCTGATAACGCGCGTCAAGCGTTATCTCTACGAAAAGGGCGAATACGATCCCGAAAATGAAAGCTCGTTCGCTCCCGCGCTTGTGAACAGGATCGACAGAAATACGAGCGGCATAGTCATAGCCGCCAAGAACGCCGAGGCTCTACGCATAATGAACGAAAAGGTCAAGGCGCGAGAGATGCATAAGTTTTATCTCTGCGTCGTCCACGGCGTCCCGAAAAAGAAGCGTGACGTTTTAAGCGGCTGGCTTTTAAAAAACGAAAAGAACAACAAGGTCGCCGTTCTCTCTCATCCGACGGAAAACGCCAAGGAGATCCGAACCTCTTATAACGTCATCGACAGCTGTAAAGGGCTGAGCCTTGTCGAAGTCGAGCTTCTTACAGGACGGACGCACCAGATAAGAGCGCACCTTGCGAGCATCGGCCATCCGCTCTTGGGCGACGGCAAATACGGCACAAACGAAATAAATAAAAAATACGGCTACAAAAAACAGTTCTTATGCTCATATAAGCTGGTATTCGACTTCAAGACGGACGCCGGTCCGCTCTCGTATCTCGATAAAAAGGAATTTTCCGTCCCGGACGTGTGGTTTAAGGATGAATTTTTAAACAGAAGCCTTTGGAATGAGTAAAAATCATACATTTTTTCCGTTAATTTCAAACAATTTTAAACAAATTTTAATATAACTCTTGTAAAAAGATAAAAAATAGTATAAAATAGGTTCGTTATACCGGTTATTCCGGAGTTCATAATTATAATGTAAAGGATGATTCAGTTGGCAAAAAACGAAAAAAGCAAAGCCGAGATCTATCGTGAGGAGCGAAAGGCAAGACTTGCCAGCGCGGCAAAAAAGAGCGCGAAAAAGCGCACCAAGCATAAGGGAGCGGGAAAAGTTATCGGCATAATATGTCTTGTTATCCTTTGTGTTGCCGTTGTCGGCGGAGCATGCTACGGTATTCTCAACTCGACAGGCCTCATTGACCGCAACATCACCGCGTTGTCGGTCGGAAAATATAAGATCAGCGCAACGGAATACAGATACATGTATTACCAGCAGTACAATCAGCTCGTCAACCAGTCGTATCAGGCGTACAATCAGTACGGCTACAACATCTACGGCTTCGATTACAACAGCTCACCCAAGGGTCAGGAAAGCTCCTATAAGGACGACGACGGCAACGCCCTCAGCTGGGACGAAGAGCTTACCGTAATGACGACAGATTATTTCAAGCAGTTCTATTCGCTTTACGATAACGCCATGAAGGAAAACTATAAGGTCACCGAAGACGAGCAAAAAGAGATCGACAACGAGATCCTTCAAATGAGAAATACCGCTTCGGGCGCAAACAGCTCAAGCCAGAACGCCATGTCGATGTCGCTCAACTCCTACCTCAAATATACATACGGTAAGGGCGTAAACGAAAGCTTCCTTCGCGATCTCATGGCAAAACAGCACATCGTTCAGCGCTACAGCGAGGACAAGCAGCAGTCATTTGAGGATAAGTACACAGACGAAGTCCTCGATAAGGAATACGCAAAGGACAAGGATCAGTACGACGTAGTCGACCTTCGTACATACACCTTCGATCTTGAGACGCTTACGGCCAAGGAAGGCGAATCCGAAAAGGCTCTCAAGGCGAGACAGACAAAAGCCGATGAAAAGGTCAAGGCGAGCGCCGACGCCCTTCTGAAGGCTGTAAAGGACGAAAAGAGCTTCATCGCCGAGGCAAAGAAGGTACACGCCAAAGCCGAAGCGGAAGAAAAGAAAGATGATACCGCGGCTGAAACAGCCGAAACAGAGACGAAGGAAGAAGCCGATACAACGGCGGCCGAAGACACAGATACTGCGGCAGCCGAGGACGCCGATACTGCGGCAGCCGATAAGGACGATTACGACGCCGATACCGAGACGAAGAAATATTATCAGACAAAGGAAAACGTTACGAGCCTTCTCGGTGAAGACGGAGCCAAGTGGGCGTTTGACGACAGCCGCAAGGCGGGCAACTCAAAGGTATTCAAGACCGACTCCGCTTATATAGTAGTCTATCTTGCAAAGACTCAGTACCCGCTTCCCACCGCCGACGTCCGCCACATCCTCTTCACGACAAAGAATACAGATACCGGCGAGGAGCTTTCGAGCGACGAGATAAAAGAGAAAAAGTCGAAAGCCGATTCAATCTATGAGGAATGGAAGAAGGGCGACAAGACAGAGGACTCCTTCGCAACTCTCGCCGAGAGCAATACCGAGGACACCGGTTCGGCGTCAAACGGAGGTCTTTACGAGAACGTTACCCCCGGCCAGATGGTCGCGGAATTCAACGATTGGGTATTTGATAAAAACAGAAAGCCCGGCGACAACGCTATGATCGAATCGGACTACGGCTATCATATCATGTACTACGTCGGCAACGAGACGCTCAACTACAGAGTAACGCTTCGTCAGAACCATACACAGGACGACTATTCGTCATGGCTCGACAAGCAGATCGCTCTCGACGAATTCAAGCTCATCAAGCACGATAAGGCGATCAAGATCGCGTACAACGAGGTATATGAGCTTATCGACGAATATGTCAAGAGGATCCAGTCAAGCAATACAGCCGCGTAATTCAGCAAATCAACTTAAAGGCGCATCGGTTTCCGGTGCGCCTTATTTTTAACCGAAATTTTACATTTATGATACGTTTCCGTAATCATATGAGATATGAAATATAGTATAGTATGATAAGAAAATTATTGGAGGTCAAGGCATGAAAGACGCGCTTGTTATCGAAGGCGGAGGGCTTCGCGGTATCCACAGCTCCGGCGTTCTCGATATCTTTATCAAATACAACATTTTCCCGCAGTACGTCATCGGCGTCTCCGCAGGCGCTTTGAACGGCGTCAACTATATCGCAAAGCAGGAGGGACGCTCCGCAAGGGTCAATCTCGAATATATGAACGACAGCAGATATTATAATCCGCTCAACGTCGTAAGGAGAAAAAACGTCTTTGACTTCAACTTTATGTTTGACGAGCTGAGTGAGACGATCCCCTTTGATTACGATACATTCAACAATTCAAAACAGCGTTTTACAGTCGTCGCAACATCAGTTGAAACGGGACAGCCGGAATATTTTGAAAAAGGCGTCTGCGACGATTTCACAGCCGCCTGCGCGGCCTCCGCAAGCTTTCCGCTTATCACACGCCCCACGACAGTCGACGGAAATGAATACCTCGACGGCGGGATAACCGATCCGATACCCTTCAAAAAAGCGTTTGAAGAGGGCTGTGAAAAGGTCGTAATTATCCTGACAAGGCACAAAGGTTTTCGTAAGCCCGTTTTGCCGATACACGAAAGAGAAGCCGTTAAAAGGTTTTATAAGGACAAGCCTGAGCTTTTAGAGGCTCTGCTTTCGTCAAACGAGATATATAACAAAACTCTCGACGAGATCGACGCGCTCGAAGAAGAGGGCAAGGTATTTGTTATCCGCCCGACGAACGAGATCGACATATCCCTTTTGGAGTCCGACACGGATAAGCTCGGATATATCTATCAGCAGGGACTGTCCGACGGGAGAAAAAATCTTTTCGAGCTTGCGGAATATCTCGGATTTTCCCATAGGATAAGCGCGGAGGACAAGGGCGTCAGCAAATACGATATACGCGACTACACGAGCGCCGGACAGCTTCTCGAAAGAGTCAAAAAGATGAATTCCTTCGGAAAGAGGCTGACAGGCAGCAAGGCTCATTCCGACTATATAAAGTGGCTTAAAAGCAAGATACGCCATATGGGGCTTGACGTCTATTCCGACCCGTATTTCTTTAACCGCTGGGAGGAAAAGTCAAGCTCGCTCGTGATCCGTGACGATACGGACAGAGAGATACATATTTCATCCGTCTTCCCCTATTCGGGCGAAACTCCCGACGAGGGAACAACAGCCGAAATGACATTTGTCGCCGAAAAACATATCGACTATCTTTCCGTCAAGGATAAAATAGCCGTCGTACAGATCGACAACATGGATTTTTTGCCGAGCGACATTGCATTCGACAAAAGAAGGTCGCTCCCCCATGATCTCGATCTCCCTAAATATTACAGCGGCCCCGTTGCAACGTCTTTTGTAAACTTCCCGTTCCTCAACGCCGCAAAGCTCGGCGGCGCAAGGGCTGTCATATGCGTTTGGAAAAATCTTTCGGATGAATGCGTCGAGGGACAGTATCTCCCGTTCATACTCGATTACAAGGGCATACCTGCCGTTTGGGTAAACGGCACGGACGGAGAATATGTGCTTGAAGCCGCAAAAGAGCATAAATCGGCGACGCTTACACTGACGGCGGAAAAAGAGACGTCCGCCGAAACGGAGACGTTTTATTGCATCCTGAAGGGTGAAAACAGGGGCGAAGCCGTCATAATCAACACACATACCGACGGCACGAACTGTATCGAAGAAAACGGCGCTATAGCCATGCTTTCGCTCATAGACTGTCTTAAAGAAAAAAAGCTTTCAAGGACACATATTTTCGTATTCGTCACGGGACATTTCCGACTCCCGATGTTTAAGTCTACCTTGGGCGGAGGCGTTCAGGCAACGTCAAAATGGCTCAGCTCGCATCCCGACCTTTGGGACGGCAAAAAAGGCCATATAAAGGCCGTTGCGGGCGTTGCGGTCGAGCACCTCGGATGTATGGAATGGAAGGATATCGACGGCAAATACGCCTCTACGGGCGAAATTGAAACGGAAGTCGTCTATACCGGCAACAAAATAATGGACGAAATATATTACCGCGCTCTCGAAGGCAGAAAGAACGTCAGAACGATATCGCTTCGCGGTCACAACTTCCTGCACTTCGGAGAAGGTCAACCGCTGTTCAACGTCAGGATCCCCGATATCTCTCTCGTGACAGCTCCGTACTGCCTCTGTGTCGTCAGCGACAACGACGAGATGGATAAATTCGATCCTTCGCTTATGCTCGATCAGACGCAGACGTTTTTGAACATATTGACTATCCTCGATGAAATGCCGAAAGCGGCAATAGGCACCTGCGACCAGTATTCGCTGCTGAAGGTCAAGAACATACTTAAAAAGTAATACATTGTATATGAGACGAAAAACCGCCCTCGCCTTTCGGTGAGAGCGGTTTTTTTATGGATCGTTTTATGAAAGCGGGTATTCGAGCTGATAGAC
>JAILLJ010000152.1 GCA_024693205.1 Clostridiales bacterium
AAAAAAGACTTTATCAGCTTCACAACATCAACTATTAATATAAGCGGAGAAAACAAAACATACGGGATATAAAAAAATGATAATAATCCCAACCCGCCTAACCATTCCTTGAGTACCGTTAAAATGTTATATTCCTTCATCATCGTATTTCCTTTCTAAAACGTTACGCCTACGGTAGGCATCAGATCATGGGAAAACAACTGTATAAAAAAGGATGATGCAGAGTTCCACCAGGAAAGGAGCATGATGCCGCCCGCTATGGTACCGTACGGCGGAAGAATCTGCAGCGCCAGCCCGCCCGGTACGAGATAAATACCTCGCAGGCTCTCAAGCCCTAATTTTACGAGATTGGTCAGTTTCGCCTCGGCATTCGTTATCACGGTATAGGAAAAGTCCTCGTAGACAAAGTCGTTGACCCTGCCTCGAATCGTATGTTTGCCGAGCTTCTGCGCCGGGAAAATAGGCTCCAGCGGCTGCTCGTTTTCCGTAAATGTGATTTCCGCGCTGTTCCACGCACGATCGCGGGAGCAAAGCGTGACCTCCGTGTCTGCGGCAATTTTGATCTCCTTCGGCAGTTCGGCGCCGCCGCCGCGTTTCGCGCGATAGATTGTACGCGGCAAATAGGCTATGCCGCCCGCGACATGTTCTATCCGCTCCCAACCGTACGTATATGCATTACGGATTTTCAGCGGCACGGAAACGGCGGGCGAAGGCTCCCCTTCTGCCGTGCGGAACGCGCCTTCAGAAACGGACAGGACCGTACTTGTCGGAATCGCGTCCGCTTCCCCGTCTCGCAGATAGGCGGGCAAACAAATATAGAGCTGCATCTCCTCGGCCGTTGACTGCGTTTTGTGACGCTCCAAAATTATTTTATTTGCATCAATGGTCTGCGTCTCGTCCCCGTTAGTCAACCGTACCTGCGGAACATCGCCGATCTCTGTAAAGCCGCTGCCGTAATAATAGTCCAAAATCAAAACGGTGCATTGTAAATCCTCATTATCCCAGTACAGCAAACCGAGGTCTTGCCGTTCGTCGTAGGCCGCTGCCTGTGCCGATACTGAAAACAGCATCACAAGGCACAGCGCTAAAGCAATCAATCGTTTCGTTTGTTTCTTCATAATTTTCCTCCTTGATAAATTCAGCAATTCAATTTTATCAAGAAAAAACTTAAGAAACAATGAAATAAACGATTAAGATTTGATTAAGATCAGAAGGATGCGGAAAATCGCAGGTTTGATTTTAAGCGTTTGTGAAAAATTATAGTCTCCCACGGAGAGACTTTTTTACAAATCCTTTCATGGTATAAGATGTGCGGTTTGTCTGATTTGCCGAACGCGAAAAATCGACGACTTAACGCGGCACATAAAAAAGGGCAATAATCATATAAAATCCGATTTATTTTTAAAAAATAACTATTTTTTGAAAAATATGCTTTACTAAACTTAAATAAAGTGATATAATACTTTTTACTGGTAAAACTCTTTACAGGAGGATAAACAATGAAAAGGACAGTCAACAAAGTTATTGCAATCATGCTTGCAGTAGTCATGACATTCGGCGCGGCTCCCGCGGCGGCATTTTTAGGACTGACAGCAAGCGCGGAAAGCGCGTCCGGCACATGCGGCGCAAATCTTAACTGGACGCTTGACACGGAAACCGGCGTGTTATCCGTTACCGGAACAGGCCCTATGGCGGATTTTTCGGAAGTAGATCCTGCGCCGTGGTCGTCAAGTAAGGACGCTATCATCGGCGTCATATTTGAAGCAGGCGTGACCGGTATCGGCTTCAACGCGTTCAGCGGTTATTCAAACCTTAAAGACGCGATGATCCCCGACAGCGTGGAAAGTATCGCTGATGATGCTTTCGCGGACTGCGATGGCCTGAAGATCTGGGGCAAAGACTCTTCAAAGGCGCAAACCTACAGCACTGAAAAGGGAATAGAATTCGTCAGCTATGACGACATCACGTCGATCAAAGCCGATCCGGCGCCGACAGCCAAACAGTATCTCGGCGAGGCTCCGGATCTCACGGGACTTGTAGTTAAGGCTGTAAAAGCCGACGAGTCGGAAGTTACGGTGCCTTCCTTCGGATATAGTGTCGCTCCCGAAAAATTCAAGGAAAAAGGCGCTCAAAAGGTCACGCTTACTCTTGTCGGCGATGATACGTTAACGACCGATATCGACGTGAGCGTTTACGACGTGGTTTCGATCACCGTTACCGCTCCGCCCGCAAAGACAGAGTATTATACGGGCGATACGCTTAATACGGCAGGCCTTGTATTTAAGGTAACTTATGAGGACGGAAATGTTATCCAGTACAAGACCGACGGATTCAATGTCGCTTCGCCTGAGAACGGACTTCTTGATAAGGCGGGCAACACCGTAGTCAAGATCAATTATTACGGCGCCGAATCATATTTCGGTGTTACGGTGACAGATCCCAAGGTAACAAATGTCAAGATCGAAACTCCTGCCGATACGAAAGCATATTTTGTCGGCGACGATATAGATACGACAGGTCTTACGCTTGCGGTAACATATGAAAACGGCAAGACTGTAATCATTGACAATGGCTTTACATGCGAGCCCACCACGTTCGACGAAGCGGGTACAAAGACCGTAAAAGTAAAATTCGGCGAAAAAGAGGCACGCTATGACGTAACGGTCGAAGAGGTCAAATTAGTCAGCTGGGTAATTTCAAAGAAGCCGGACAAGAAATCGTATTTTTACGGTGAAGAGATCGATACGACCGGTCTTGAAATAACCGAATATTACAACAACGGCAAGACAGAGACGGTAACAGAGGGCTTTACATGCGATCCCGCTGCTTTTGAGGAGATCGGCGTTGTCGAGACCGAAAGGATCATTACCGTTACATACAAAGGTTCAACGGATACGTTTGTCGTAAAAGTAGGTCCGGTCCACAAGTATTTCGCGGAATTCGTTGCCGACGAAACAACGGTCGATACAGTTACGTTTACTGTCAACGACGGAGTAGTCAGCAATATAACCGAGCCCGAGGTGCCGGCAAAAGAAGGCTATACGGGCGCATGGGAAGATTATACTCTTACGGCAAATAATATAACGATAAAAGCCGTATACACCCCGATAAAATATACTGCGACTTTCATTGCCGACGAAGAGACGGTCAAAACAGTCGAGTATGATGTCACAACAGAGTCAATAAAGGATGAAGAACCCAAAGTACCGGCAAAAGAAGGTTATACCTACGCGTGGGAAGAGTATACGCTCAAGTTGGAGAATATAACAATAACCGCCGTATACACCCCGATAGAATATACAGCGACGTTCAAAGCCGACGGAAACACTGTCGGAACGGTCAAATTTACCGTTGAAGATACGGATCTGAGCGAGCCCGAAGTACCGGCCAAAGAAGGCTACACGGGCGAATGGGAAACGTATACGATCAAGGCGGAGAATTTAACGATAAACGCCGTATATGAGACAATAGAATATACAGCGACATTCAAGGCTGACGGAGATATAGTCGGAACGGTCAAATATACAGTCGAAACGCCGTCAATAAAGGACAAAGAGCCCGCAGTAACTGAAAAAGAGGGATTTACAGGCAAGTGGGAGAAATACACACTTGAGGCGGAGGATATAACGATAAATGCCATCTATACTCCCATTGAATACTTCGCGTCATTCTACGCAAAGGATCAACTCGTCGACAGGATCCCCTATACGTTGGTGGGCGACAATGCGGACACACTCGAATCATTGATGGCCAGAGCTCCCGAAGTTCCGGAGTTCGACGGCTATTACAACGGAAGATGGAATACGGACGGTGTTGTCCTTTCAAAAGACGGAGTCAGGATCAATGCTGAATACGATGCAGTGCCGTATAAGGTGACATTTGTCGTCGACGGAAAGCCATTCAAAATAATACAGTTTACTCTTGATAACAACAATATCGAAGCCCCCGCTGTTCCCGAGAAGCTCGGTTATACAGCTGAATGGGAGTCGTATACGCTCGATAAAGCAGAAGACGTCACTGTTAACGCTGTCTATAAACCTAATACATATTACGCGGTATTCAAGGCAGACGGCACGGTGATCGGAAGAGTTCCTTATACCTTTGACGACGAGTCGATAGAAGAACCCGTCGTTCCCAACAAGGAAGACCAGGGCTATTCAGGCGCATGGGAAGAATACGACCTCAAGACGGTCGACGGAATTATCGTCAACGCAGTCTATACTCCCATCGAATACAAAGCGGTATTTGTCGGCATGGACGGCACGAAAGTCGGAGAAGTTCCTTATACCGTTGAGACAATATCTATAAAGAGATTTGAGCCCAATGTACCCGTAATGGAAGATAAGGGCTACAAGGACGGCAAGTGGGAAGAATACGACCTTACGACGGTCGGCGGATTAACGGTCAAGCCCGTCTATACGCCCATCGAATACGCCGCAGTATTTGTTGACGCGGACGGTAAGGAAGTCGGAAGAGTTCCTTATACCGTTGAGACGGAATCTATAAAGGATCAGGAGCCTCAGGTCCCCTCGAGAGAAGATAAGGGTTACAAGGACGGCAAATGGGCGGATTACGAGCTTAAGATCGGCGGAACGACCGTCAACGCGACATATACTCCCATCGAATACAAAGCAAAATTTGTCAACGAAAAAGGCACGGAAGTCGGAAGTGTTTCTTATACCGTTGAGACAGAGTCGATAACCGAACCCGCCGTTCCCGCAAAGGCAGGATATGACGGCAAATGGGCAAAATACGACCTCAAGACGGTCGGCGGACTTACGGTCAAGCCCGTCTATACGGCAACAGAGTACAGCGGAAAATTCGTTGATTACAAAGGCAAGACCCTTAAAGCATTCACATATACCGTTGAGACGGAGTCGATCGAGGATATCGAACCCGCTGTTCCCGCGAGAAAAGGATATAAAAGCGGCGCGAAGTGGAGCTATACGATGCCTCTTCCCGTAGGCGGAACGACTATCTATGCGGCTTATACGCCCGCCGAATATACCGTGACCTTCATCGCAACAGGTAAGGGCGTTGAGAAACTCGAACAAGAGGTTAAATTCACGGTCGAAAGCGAAGAAGAAGCTCCCTTCCTCAGCGCGCATAAAGGCTATACCGCTGAATGGCCCGAAGATTGGTTCGAGAACTTTGTTGATGATCCGGGCGACACGACAGTTTATGCCGTAGTTACTCCGATCACTTATACATATACGTTCGTTCACTTCGGCGAAGTTATTAAGACAGTTGAGTACACGGTCGAAACGACATATATTAACAAACCGGCAGTGCCGTCCTCGCCGGGCTTCGGCACAGGCTACAGAGGCGTTTGGGAAGATTTCGCTTTCCCGCCCGCGGCGCTCAGAAATTACACGGTCAAATCGGTAGCCGAGAGGATCGTTCCGAAGATCGACATACCTTATGACTCGATAACCGTAAGATATAAAGCCGAAGCTGATATCGGATTAAACATTTCAAACGCAAACGGCGCGGCAGGATATAAGATAGTATGGAGCTCCTCCGACCAGAGCGTTGCCACAGTCGACGAAAACGGACATGTGAAGGCGATCTACAAGGGCAGCAAGACGGCGGTCATTACGGCGTCCCTTATTGATACCACAACGAGCAAGACCGTACAGACCGAGACCTGCAAAGTCAACGTCAAGCTCGTATGGTGGCAGTTCATCATAATCTTCCTGCTTATGGGCTGGATGTGGTATTGATCCTAAGAGATCGGTAAACGGTTAAATTAAAAGGGCTGTACCGGCAGAGATGTCGGTACAGCTTTTTGTTCACGGCTATGGCTCAAAATACAAAACGGTATGAAAAAGGCAGACAGTATGAATAACACATCACGCTGTCTGCCGGAATTATGTTATTTGATGGGTAAGACGTCGTTTAAGATCGGATCACTCTGCGTCCTCTTCGTTTTCCCAGTTGTGCCAGACGTCCTGAACGTCGTCGTTGTCGTCGAACATTTCAAGCATCTTTGCCATGTTTTTGATATCGTCCTCGTTCGTGAGCTTTGTGTATGTCGTCGGGATATATTCGACCTCGGCGGAGACGAATTTATAACCCTTTGCCTCGAGGTCGTCGCGGACTGCTCCGAGATCGTTAGGCTCCGTGCGGACGACGAAAACTCCCTCGTCGGTCAGGAAATCGGACGCTCCCGCTTCGAGCGCGTCTTCCATAAGCTTTTCCTCGTCGATATCTTCGGAGTCGATGGCGATGACGCCCTGTCTTGTGAACATGAACGAAACGCAGCCGTTCTGTCCCATGTTTCCGCCGTATTTATCGAAATAATGGCGGACGTCGCTCGCGGTGCGGTTGCGGTTGTCGGTAAGCGTCTCGACTATTACGGCGACTCCGGACGGACCGTAGCCCTCATACATGATCTCCTCGTATACCGTGCCGCCGTCTTCGCCGGCAGCCTTTTTGATTATTCGCTCGATATTGTCGTTGGGAACGTTGTTGGCCTTCGCCTTGGCGACGACGTCCTTTAATTTAAAGTTGGAGTTGACGTCCGGCCCGCCCTCGCGGACTGCTACGGCTATCTCGCGGCCGATCTTTGTAAACACCTTTGCTCTGGCGTTGTCCTTAAGCTCTTTTTTACGTTTTATCGTGCTCCATTTGCTGTGTCCTGACATAAATAAACATCACCGTTCTTAATTAGAATTTAACTTTACGCAAGCTATTTTATCATAAGTGCGGAAAAATATCAATAGGAAACAGGCAATTTCATTTTGCTGAAACCATGAACATACGGTCAAAACGGAACGGAAATGTCCGATCGTGCGGCGGATTTCGGGAAAAATATCCGGGATCCCAAAAAATACATGAATTTTATGGCTTAAAAAGCCTTTAAAATCATTGACAATAATTAAATGATATGTTATCATTGTTTAAGTAGTATTCTCATGTTTTAAATTTTTCTTTATATTTTGAAAGGTGCGTACAATAATGAGTGTTAAAAAGATTTTTGCTGTTGTTTTAGCCACGCTTATTATGGCGATATGTTCCTTTGCTATCGTATCCGTCTCCGCAAAGGATCCTTACTACAGCCCGTCGCCGACGGTTATCCCCGAAGGTCCTACAGGTATTACGGGACCGTCAAATCCCGAAGGACCGACAGGCGTTACTGGACCGTCAAATCCCTCCGTTACGACTCCGGGCGGAACCACCTCTCCCGGCGGCGGAACGACAAAACCCGGCGGCGGAACGACAAAGCCCGGCCAGACAACGACCAAGCCCGGCCAGACGACAACTAAGCCCGGTCAGTCGGGAACGTCTGCTCCCGGCGGTACTTCCGGCACTAACGTAGAAGGCTCGACAGCCAAGCCCGATAAAAACCCGAGCTCCCCGAAGACAGGAAGCGCGGAAAAATTCCTCGGAGCGGCTATAATCCTTACCGGAACGATGACCGCAATAGTGATCGTGCCGACGAAGAAAAAGGCCGACTGCGCCGACTGAAAACAAACAATATGTTTATGAAAAGACCTTGCTTTCAAGGTCTTTTTGTATATGAAAGCAAAGTGTGACGAGGTTATTTAAATGAGCATGGATGACAAAGACCGTACGAATGACGACGGAAAGTTTCCGCTTAAAAAGACGATAGTGATCGTGCTTGTTGTTTTGCTCGTGATATTTCTCGGCGTGTTTGCCGTGAAAAAGGTAAGGGACTACAAGGCAAAGGAGCTGCTTGACGGGCTGACGACCGAAACGACGACCGAGATGACGACGGAGGGACTTCCCGACAACCCCGTCGATTTTGAAAAGGTACGTGCGGAAAACGACGAGATCTACGCATGGATAAGCGTTCCCAACACGGGCATCGACTTGCCGATACTCCGGAGCAGGACGGACGATCTTTATTATATCAATAAGGATATCCACGGCAAATATTCACGCCTCGGCTCGATTTTTACCCAGTCACATAATTCCCTTGACTTCCTCGATCCGGTAACGGTCATCTACGGCCATAACTATTCTCTCGGAAAAGACAAGGGGACGATGTTTACCAACCTCCACTACTTTGAAAACAAAGAGTTCTTTGAGGAAAACAAGTATTTTTATATTTATACGCCGGGAAGGATACTTACCTATTATATCGTGTCGGCATATAAATACGACGAGCGTCACATTTTAAATTCATTTGACTTTTCCGACGAAGAGGTTTTAAAGAAATATCAGGAATACGTGCTCGATCCTGTTTCGCTTCTTAAAAATGTCAGGAAAGATGCGACCATCAACATTGACGATAAGCTTGTCGTTCTCAGTACCTGTCTGACAAACGGATATTCAGGCAGATATTTAGTAAATGGGGTGCTAATAAAAGATGAGCAAACAAAATAACGGATACAGCTCCCGGGACTCGGAATCCGACGTCTTCAGGAGCGAGCCGGAAAGAAGAAGCTCGGAACACTCGTCGGGCGAACACCGTGAGCATCATTCCTCGAGCGGCGAGCACCGTGAGCATCACTCCTCGAGCGGCGAGCACCGTGAGCATCATTCTTCGAGCGGCGAATACCGTGAGCATCACTCCTCGAGCGGCGAGCATCACGAGCATCGCTCCTCGAGCGGCGAGCATCATGAACATCATTCCTCGGACAGCAGGAGTTCGTCGTCAAGGAGCGGCAGTTCATCTTCGTCAAGAAGCGGCAGCTCATCTTCGTCAAGGAGCGGCAGTTCATCTTCGTCAAGAAGCGGTAGTCCATCTTCGTCAAGGAGCGGCAGTTCGTCTTCGTCGTCCGGAAGCCACAGGCATTCAAGCTCTTCCTCCGACGGATCGCGCCATCACAGATATTACGACGATCCGTCAACGCCGAAGGAGCCGGACAACCTCGAAAAGTTTTTAAGCAAATATCAGGTCATTGCCGACGACACGCCCAAGGATGACGAACTATCGACCCGTAAACACAAGCACAAACACAGGCACAGACACAGACATAAATTCCGCAAAAGCTCAAAGCCCGTAAAAAAGGTACTGCTCGTTCTGCTTATTTTCCTGCTTGTTGTAATAATCGCGTTTTTGGGAAGCTTCGTTTTCCTTATTTTCAAGGGACACAGCAATATAAAAAAGAGAAGCGGAGCGGGAATAAGCCGAAACAAATATTCCGTGACCTACGACGAGGGCAAGACGGTCGTCTATAACGGCACAAAATATGCGCTGAACGAGGATCTTGTTTCCGCCGTGTTCATGGGAGTCGACAAGGATGTTCTCGGAGTTGATGATAACTCCATCGGAATGGCAGGTCAGGCGGATACGATAATGATATTCACCTATGACCTCAAGACGAGCGAGACGAAGATACTGACTGTCCCCCGTGACTCGATGGTCGATATCAACCTCGCGACGGTGACCGGCACGTTCGTCGATACCGAGACAAAACAGATATGTCTTGCTTATTCTTACGGAAACGGAAGAAATACGAGCTGTGAAAACGTGATGCGTTCGCTCGGAAGACTGCTCTACGACGTTCCGATAGATTATTACGCGTCGCTCGACCTTGAGGGCATCGAATATCTTACCGACGCTATCGGCGGAGTAACGCTCGTATCCCTCGAAACATTTGACGATTTCTTTACCGAGGGACAGCAGGTCGCGCTGAACGGCAAGCTCGCGCACAGATACGTGAGATACCGCGATACCTACAATCTCAATTCCGATTCGTTCAGGCGCGAGCGCCAGATGCAGTTCTTAAAGGCGTTCATCAAAAAGGCGGTCAAGGCGGCGCTCAAGGATTTCGGCGTTGTTTCAAGTCTTTACAACACCGCGACGACATATTCGACGACGAACGTCGAGCTTTCGACCGTGACATATCTCGCGACGAAATTTATTTCGACGGGCGGAACGATAGGCGAGACATATACCGTGCCCGGCGAAATGGTAGAGGCGGAGCCTTACGCCGAGTATCATGTCGACGAGGTCGGCACGCTCGAAACGGTGCTCAACGTGTTTTATGTCCCGATCGGCCCCGCGGAATAAAATTAAACAAAAATCAGCAGACAGCGTAGAGCGATCCACGCTGTCTGCTGTGTTTTTATTCGTTCTATAGCGGTGAGACAAGGTATGAGGTCAAACCTTTATTTTACCGAGCTCCTCTCCTACCTTGCCGTGGATGACGAGCGACGCGGAGCGGTCCATGGGCGTTGGAGTTTTGTTAATAAGAACGAGGTCGTCTCCGCGGAAATAATTTACGAATCCCGCCGCCGGATAGACTGCAAGGCTTGTGCCGGCGATGATAAGGCAGTCGGCTTTCGATATCGCCTTGACGGAGTTTTCGATAGTCTCTTCATCGAGGTTTTCGCCGTATAAAACGACGTCAGGCTTTATCGTTCCGCCGCAGGAGCATTTCGGAACGCCCTTACTGTTTAAAATATATTCCGCGTCAAAGAAGTGTCCGCATTTCAGGCAGTAGTTTCTGTGGACGGAGCCGTGAAGCTCATAGACGGTCTTGCTGCCCGCCGCCTGATGTAAGCCGTCGATATTTTGTGTAACGACGCAGGAGAGCTTTCCCGCCTTTTCCATCTCGGCAAGCTTGAGGTGCGCCGCGTTGGGCTTCGCGTCGAGGCACAGCATCTTATCGCGGTAGAAGTTATAAAAATATTCGGTCTGCGAGTAGAAAAATCCGCTGCTCAAAATTTCCTCCGGCGGGAAATCGTATTTTTGATTATAAAGTCCGTCGACGCTTCTGAAATCGGGTATACCGCTTTCGGTCGACACGCCCGCTCCGCCGAAAAAGACGATGCGTTTATTTCGGTCCGTTATTTTTTGAAGACTGTCAGACATATGGCTATCTCCCCTTAGACTATGTTGTATCAGTCGAGCTCGAACTGACCTGTATAAAGCTGATAATATTTTCCGCCCTGTTTTATCAGCTCGTCGTGGTTGCCGCGTTCGATTATCTCGCCGTGCTCGAGCACCATTATCTCGTCGGAATTTCTGACCGTCGAAAGCCTGTGGGCGATGACGAAGACCGTTCTGCCCTCCATAAGCTTATCCATGCCTTTTTCGATAAGGCCTTCCGTTCTTGTGTCTATCGAGCTTGTCGCTTAGTCGAGTATCAGCACCGGCGGATTTGCGACGGCGGCTCTCGCAATGGCGAGAAGCTGGCGCTGTCCCTGGCTGATGTTTGCGCCGTCACCCGAAAGAAGCGTATCGTAGCCCTGAGGAAGACGCGTAATAAACGAATCGGCGTTGGCGAGCTTCGCGGCGGCGACGATCTCCTCGTCCGTGGCGTCAAGCTTTCCGTAGGCGATATTTTCTCTGACCGTTCCCGTAAACAGGTGGGTGTCCTGGAGAACCATCGCGAGCGACCGTCTCAGGTCGTCCTTTTTTATCTTTTTTATGTTTATTCCGTCGTAGCGGATCTTGCCGTCGGGCACGTCGTAAAAGCGGTTTATGAGGTTTGTTATCGTTGTTTTACCTGCGCCCGTCGAGCCGACGAAGGCTATCTTTTCGCCTGCCTTGGCGCAAAGAGAGATGTTTTTAAGCACATCCTTTTTGCCGTCGTAGCTGAACGTGACGTCGTCAAAGACGACCTCGCCGTGAAGCGGAGTATATGTTACCGTTCCGTCGGCGGAATGCGGATGCTTCCATGCCCACATGCCGGTAAATTCTTCCGTTTCGGTTATATCTCCGTTTTCGTCCGTCTTTGCGTTGACGAGCTTTACATATCCGTCGTCCTCCTCGGGGGGCGTGTCTATGATGTCAAATATCCTTTCGGCTCCCGCCAGTGCCGCGAGGAAGTTGTTGAACTGCTGAGACACCTGCGTGAGCGGCTGAAAGAACTGGCGGGTGTATTGAAGGAAAGAGATAAGTCCGCCGAGGGTGAGCGCGCCGAGCGCGCCCGACGGGCCTCCCTTAACGAGCATTGTTGCGCCGACGATGGCTGTGGCGGCGTAATTGATATATGAAATGTTGTTCATTATGGGCATGAGGATGCTCGCGTAGGTGTTGGCGTTCGTCGCCGATCTTCGCAGCTCCTCGCTGAGCTCGGAGAAGCCGCCCTTTGTACTCCTTTCGTGGCAAAAGACCTTTACGACCTTTTGTCCCTCGATGAGCTCCTCGATATAACCGTTTACCTTGCCGACCGCGGCCTGCTGTTTTCTGAAATATTTCGCGCTGCGCTTGCCGACGAATTTTATTATGAAAGTGACAAGCACGAGCATGACGATGACGAATGCCGTTAAGATCGGACTTATTATCATCATCATAATGAACACGCCGACGACGCTGAGCGCGGAGGTCAGCATCTGTACCATGCCCTGACTTATCGCCTCGCGCAGGGTGTCGACGTCATTTGTGAAGCGGCTCATAAGCTCGCCGTGGGTATGTGTGTCAAAAAACTTTATCGGCAGATCCTGAAGGTGAGAAAACAGGTCGTGCCTTATGACGTTTAACGTGGATTGCGAAAGGTTGAGCATGAGCCGCGCGTAGATGTACTGCGCCGCCGCGCCGCTGATATATACCGACGCCATTATCGCGAGCGTTTTTGCTATTTTCGCCGTCGCCGCGCTGATCTCCGTATTTCCCCTTACGGCCTCGTCTATCGTATCTATCAGAGGCGAAAGCATAAAGGTTCCGAACACCGCCGCGCCGGAGCTCAAGATGACGAGGAAAGCGATAAGAACGAGAAGAGCCTTGTTTTTTACGACGTAAGCCAAAAGCCTTGAAAAGGTTTTTCCGGCGTTTTTCGGCTTTTCAAATTTTTTTCTTCCGGGGCCTCCGCCCTTGGGAGCAGGCGGTCTTTTCTCACTCATTTACGACACTTCCTTCCTGCTGAGACGCGTAGACTTCTTTATAGATCTTATTGGATAAGAGAAGCTCGTCATGTGTTCCGACGGCGTTTATCTTTCCGTCGTCAAGAACTATTATCCTGTCGGCGCTTTCGACGGAATGTATTCTCTGGGCTATTATTATCGTCGTTGTATCGCCGATCTTATTTTTGAACCCGTCGCGTATCTTCTGATCGGTCGCAGTATCGACTGCGCTCGTGCTGTCGTCGAGGATAAGTATTTTCGGCTTTTTCAAAAGCGCTCTTGCGATACAGAGCCTTTGCTTCTGTCCGCCGGAAACATTGACGCCGCCCTGACCGAGATCGGTCTTATAGCCGTCGGGGAAGGACATTATGAATTCATCCGCCTGCGCAATCCTGCACGCCTCTTTTATTTCGTCTTCCGTGGCGTTTTCATTGCCCCAGCGAAGATTGTCCTCGATAGAACCGGAGAAGAGGACGTTCTTTTGAAGCACCATCGAAACGGCGTTGCGAAGATGATCGAGGGTATAACTTTTAACGGGTCGACCGCCGACAAGGACCTCTCCCTCTGTGGCGTCGTAAAGCCGCGGGATAAGCTGGACGAGCGTCGTTTTTGACGAACCGGTGGCGCCGATTATTCCTATCGTCTCGCCCGATCTTATCGAGAGATTTATTTTATCGAGAACGTTGTTGCCGGTTCCGCTTTTATATTTGAAGCTGACGTTTTTGAATTCGACGCTGCCGTCCTTTACAAGGAGGTCTTTGTCCGCGTCTTTATCGGAGATAGTCGGTTCCTCGTCGAGGACCTCGCAAATTCTCGTGAGCGATGCTTTTGAGATGACCGTCATAACGAATATCGCGGAGATCATCATAAGCGACACAAGTATCTGTGAGATATATGAGATAAAGGACGAGAGCTGACCTATTTCCATATTGCCGCCGAATATCAGGCGGCTGCCGAACCAAAGCACGGCGATCGTGCTCGAAAACATCATCAGCATCATGAGCGGAGAAGTGAGCGTCATTATCTTTTCGGCGTATATTGACGCCTGCTTGAGATCGTCGTTTGAGGCGTTGAACTTTTCCTTTTCGTACTTTGAGCGGACATACGCCTTGACGACGCGGATGGCGATCAGGTTTTCCTGGATTGAAGCGTTGAATTTATCGTATTTTTTAAACATCGCCTGAAATCTCGGAAGAGCAGTAGTCGCAAAAACGGCGATAAAAACTATCATTATCGGAATTACCACGAGAAATACCATCGACAGCCGCGCGTTGACCTTTAAGGCGTAATAGATCGCGGCGATAAACATGAACGGCGAGCGCACGAACATTCTTATCGCCATCATGAAGGTCATCTGCACCATGTTGATATCGGTCGTAAGTCTCGTGATAAGCGAGGCTGTGCTGAATTTGTCGATATTTCCGAATGAAAAATCCTGGATGTGATTGAATACGGCCTTTCTGACCTCGCAGCCGAAGCCCATGCCGGCAACGGACGCGCATCTTGCGGCAAGAGCGCCGCAGAGCAGCGAAAACAAAGCCATACCGACCATTTTAAGACCTGTCATCAAAATGAC
>JAILLJ010000174.1 GCA_024693205.1 Clostridiales bacterium
GGCATAGCCCTCTTGTATTCGCCTCTGCCCGCGCGCGTCTTGCCCGCCTTAACGCGGAGATACGCCGACACCGACGGATAACCGTCGACTGCCCAAGCGTAAACTCTGTCGGGACTCTTTGAAGCCCAGTCATGGATCTCTTCGTGTCCCATCTTGTTAAGCTGGCTTATGCCGCTCGAAAGCAGATAGAAGAAGCATTTTACCATAAGCTCCTTTTCATCTTCGGCGGCGGGAGCATCCTCAGCTCCCAAAACGGACGCCATTTTAAGAAGCGTCTGTAAAAACGCCTTGAACGTTAAAAGATTTTTGAAAATACCCTTCATCTTCGGCAGTGTTGCGGGACCGATCTTGCCTTTGAAGAAGTCGTTCATAGCCTCAAGGCTCTTGAACTGAAGCTCAACGTCGGGCGTCTCGTGGACAGAATTAAGTACGACCTGCCACTCGCCGCAGTTGATCTCAAAATATGTGGCGACCTTTCCGCCCTCCGCCTCGCTGTCGAGCGCGCTTATCTGAACGACGGCAGTTGTCTTTTCAAACTGCTTTTTCAGAGAAGGAACATCGTTTGCAATGACCTTGACAAGCGGCAGCGCGGCGTTAAAGAATATCTTATTTGCATAAAGGGTCTCTTTCGTGTGCACAATTATCACTCCCCTTTGAATTTTTGGAAACGCCGGTTAAACCTCATCGTCCCAGTTATCGTCAAGCTCAAAGTCTTTACCCATGACGTCACGGACAGCGGCGATGATGCCGTTGGAGTCGATGCCGAGCATCGACATGATGTCCTCGTGAAGTCCGATCGGAGCAAACGTATCTTTGAGTCCGAGACGTGTAAAGCCGCATCCCTTGCCGGCCTCTGCCATAACTTCGGCGACAGCCGAGCCGAGTCCGCCGATGATGTTGTGATCCTCGACCGTAACGATACGGCGGGTATCCATGATCGCTTTAAGAACGGCGTCCTTATCGAGGGGCTTTAAGGTATGCATGTTAAGAACGCGAACCTTGAGTCCGTCGGCGTTCTCAAGGAAGTTGGCCGCCTGGAGCGCCTGGAACGCGCATGAACCTGTCGCGATGACCGTAATATCGGTTCCCTCGTGAAGCTCGACAGCCTTTCCGATCTCAAAACCGTAATCGGGATCGGCATAAAGAACGCGGTCAAATCCGCGGTTGATCCTGATATATACGGGGCCGTTAAGCTCGTAGGCGGCGCGAACGGCATTTGCCGTTTCAACTCCGTCTGCGGGACAGATGACCGTAAGGTTGGGCATTGCGCGCGTAACGGCAAAGTCGACGATAGCGTGGTGAGTCGAGCCCGCCTGGCCGAACGATGTGCCCGCGTGAGTTGCGATTATCTTCGCATTCACGTTCTGATAGCAGATATCGGTATGGAGCTGATCTGCGCAGCGAAGCGACGCAAAGACCGAGAAAGTCGAAAGGAACGGTACACAGCCCGCCTTTGCCATTCCCGCGGCGACGCCGAACATGTTTTGTTCAGCTATACCGACGTTGAAAAATCTATCGGGGAATTCCTTTTGGAAGATACCGATCTTTGTCGAGTTAGCGAGGTCCGCCGTCAGGGCGACGATCTCGGGATGCTCTCTTCCGAGCTCTGCAAGTGTATTTCCGTAATATTCCGCAGTCGACATTTCGGTAGATTCAACCGCCGTGTAAACAAATCCGCCTGCCATTATTACTTCGCCTCCCTTTCAACTCTTTCGACACGCTTCTGATAATATTCTTCAAGATCTTTCTTGCATTCCTCATAAAGCTTGTCGTCAATGGCTCCGTAGTGCCATTTATAATTGTTTTCCATCATCTTTATGCCCGCGCCCTTGGCCGTATCGGCAAGGATAAGAACGGGTCTCGGCGACGCCAAAGCATAATCTACAGCGTCACAAAGCTCCTTGATGTTTTGACCGTCAACTTTTTTAACGTCAAAGCCGAACGACGTGAATTTGTCGGCCAGAGGCTCAAGCTTCATGACGTCTTCGGTATTGCCGTCGATCATGTTATGGTTCCTGTCGACGAATGTTATAAGGTTATTGAGGTTATAGTGGTTGATAGTCATTGCGGCTTCCCAGTTGGAGCCTTCGTCAAGCTCACCGTCTCCGGTAAGACAATATGTCATATAGCTCTTTTTGAGAACTCTCGCGGCGAGCGCTGTACCTGCCGCTATCGGAAGTCCGTGACCGAGCGAGCCGGTAGAAGCATCGACTCCGACAACTTTATTGGAGTCAAGATGGATACCCATTTTGGAGTTCGTAAGATTGAATGTCTTAAGCTGCTCCTTGTCATTGTAACCGTAGTCGCAAAGCACCGGCGCGTAAGCGATGCCGGCATGACCCTTACTGAGGATAAAGCGATCTCTGTCCGCCCAGTCGGGATCGTCCTTTTTGATGTTGAGATACTTGTGATAGAGTATGGTGAGAATATCCATGCAGCTCATACCGCCTCCGATATGGCCGCTGCCCGCCCAATAAGTCGTGTCAAGACAAAGATTACGCAGTTCATGCGCCTTTTTTTCGAGGGCAAGCCATTCGTCTTTTGTTAATGACATAATATTCCTCCTGTTTTATTTATTCATCCGAGCTCCGGATGATTTTTCCTGACTGCCTTGAACGCGTCGTCGGCGACCTCAAGAGTATGGTTGATGTCCTCGTCGGTAAGAGACGCGTTGATGAAGTGGTTGTGGTGCGACGCGAAGAAAATGCCTCTTGAAACACATTCGGCGATCCATTCCTGATGGAGGAAAAGCGAATCGTCGTCAGCTACCCTGAGATAGAACAGCGAAGGCTTACCGGAAACGACAAGGTTAAAGCCGTTTTCCTTAGCGGCGACGATAAGTCCGTTGGCGACCTTTGTACCGAGAATATCGAAAAGCTGAGGAGTATTCATTCTCTTCATCTTATTGACGCACGCGATACATGCGGCGAACGGAACGGCGCTCATCCAATAGCTTCCCGTTATCGAAAGTCCGCTGACCGTGCTCTTTAAATGCTCACGGCCCATGAGAGCCGACATGTTGTAGCCGTTGGCAAGAGCCTTACAGAAGCAGATCATATCAGCTTTAAAGCCGAAATAATGATCCGATCCGGCGATATCAAGACGGAAGCCGGCGCGAACGTCGTCGATTATAAGCTGGATGCCGTTCTTGTCGCAGATATTTCTGACCTTTGCCCAGAATTCCTTTGTCATTATCACGTTGTCGTGGAAGTTGCCGTGGTCATAGGGCTGAGCGATGATGGCGGCTATTTCGCCTTCATTTTCGGCTACGACCTTCTCAAGCGTCGGGATATCGTCCCAGGGAACGATTATGTTGTTTTGTACCTCTTCCTCAAGGATGCCGGGATAGTCCTTCTTGGCCTGCCACGGAGAAACGCCGTGATAGTAACCCTTGAAGAATATTATCTTTTTACGGTGGGTATACGCTCTGGCGGCGATGGCCGCAACCTGTGTCGTATCGTTACCGTTCTTAGCAAAGAAGCACCAGTCGGCGCTGGCGACCGTGTCGACAAGAAGCTCCGCACATTCTACCATTATCTTGCTCGGCGAGGAGGTGCAGTTTTCGAGCTTCATCTGCGCGATAGCGGCCGCGTCGATCTCGGGATCGTTATATCCGAAAATATTTGGGCCGTAAGCGCACATATAGTCGATATATTTGTTTCCGTCTACATCCCAGAAATATGAGCCCTGCGCTCTTTCGGAGAAGAGCGGCCATTTTTCAACGGGGATGAAAAGTCCTTCGGACGGGCCGAGATGTCCGTAAACACCTGCGGGAATAACTTTAGTGGCTCTCGTAAACCACTCGCGGCTTTTTTCATGTGTATATTCGGGAAAACTCATTTAGCTGCCTCCTTATGCCAGATAAACAGATACTCTGTCAAGTATCCTGTTCATGTTGTCAAGCATGGACGCCATTCCGCCCATCCTTATTGTTCCTTCGCCGATACATGCAAGAGAATTTACGTTTCCGTTGAAGAGATCGTACGCGAGCTGCATGGAGCCGAACTCCATAAGCGCTCTGGGCGAATCGTTCGCTTCCTTGTAGGTCGTAAGGATATGGTTCCTGCTGTTGATTATCGCCTTGGGGCCGCCCTTGATCGACATCTTGATATTACCGTCGTCGATGTTGGAAGCGCTGAACTTGCTGATGGGATCGTGATTGCCGAGCTGAGAAATAGCCGCGGCGATGGTATAGAACGTCAGCGTGGTGGAAAGATTGAAGAAATCGGGATCCTTCAGCGCCTCTTCCGACGGACGCATGACCTCCTCAAGCCTGTCGGTAAGAGCGATAAAGGTCTTCGTAAGGAAACCAATTTTTGTAAAGCCCTTTGAAGGGATAGGCGTGACCGTGCCGTCGATCATTCCGTTGAACTTATCGACGGAGGAAAACGGAAGCTTTATGTCACAGTCGGCACAGCCTTCGGTGACGGTGCATTTTCCGTCTTCAAAATCGATCGTGGCCTTGGGGCCGTCCTTAACGTCAAAGCCGATCGATACGGGCTTTGTCCCCTTAAGTATTTCTTTTGCCTTGGGATCGAGGTCGCAAAGGTTTTCAAGAGTTCCGAGTACGGCAAACATGTTGATATATGCCATTGTTTTGTTGTCGGTCAAAGTAAATCCTCCTTTACGTATATGATTACCGAGCATATAAACACAAGTGAATAATATCATACAACTTTAAAAAAATCAATATTTTTTACAGTAAAATTAACAAAAATTTTTCATTTTAATTCAATTTATTTGAATTATTTCGCCAAACAGGATAATCACATTTTTTAATCTTTAATTTCACATCTTTTTATCTGATTTTGTTGAAAAAAATCCGCCGAAAAAATCGGCGGACGCTTCGTTAAGTTAATATTATGTTTCGATTTTATATTTTGATTTCAGTAAAGATCGGCGGACTCGGCAAGATTGGGTTTATCGACGAGCGCTCTGAAGAAATTGACGACCTTTGTTAAAAATTTCACTATCCTCTCAAAGAGCGTGAAGCCTATAACGACGTCACCCTGCTCGTCAAGCGCTTTCAGCGGTATCGCCGCGGCAAGGTCTATCGGATATTTACCGAAATTCGGAATCGGATTTACCGACGCGGAATTGACTCTGTACTCATACGCAGCCGACTCAAAGACGACATAGAGGTTGCCGCCGTCGACAGCGAGATCCTCGATCATCGGAGGCATATCTATCCGTCTCTCCCTTTTCGGGAGGGAAACCGTCGGGGAGGCAATATTTGAAAAAACCGACGACGACATATTATAAAGATCAATTTCCGAAATATAGCTGTCGTAAAGCGTACTCCTTGACAGCGAGCGGCTCACGGCAAGTATCACGTCGCCGTTTTCTCTGTCGTAAAACTCCGCGCCCTGTACCCTGTCGGGCAAAACAATCGTCGAATACTTTGTCAAAAGGATCGGCAGCTCCGGATCGTATGTATAAGAAGTAAGGTAATTATCGCCTGTCTGAGCGAACGTTCCGACCCAAAGAAGTCCGTCACGACAAAGGATGAACGAAGCCTTCTTCTCCGTTTTAAGCGGGAAAACGGAAACGGGACAAGAAGCAAGACCGCTGTAAACGGCTGCTACCACCTGAATATAGGGGATTGCACAGACTACGGAATCTCCGGGCTTTCCGAGCATCCAAACATAGTTCCCGTCAAACGCGAGGGCGCCGTTATGTGTAAAGGCTATCTCCTTGTCGTCTATTGTAAGTAAAGTTAAAAACTTTCCGGCTCTGTCCATGACGTATATCACGGATTTGATTTTCTTTTCATAATCGTAGGCGGATATAAGTACATAATCTCCCGCGAAGCATATACCCTGCGGCACCATTTGGGTGCAGTTTTGACCTTCCACCTCGGTAGACGTCAGCCCGGGAATTATATAGCTGCTTTCGGGAAGATAACGCTCTGTGAACCACGAATACTTTTTCTCATACATCGAGTTCCCTTTATAATAAGATTTGTCCGTGCCGCAGACGGGACCCGCCGTCGAAGTCGCGGCATACGTCGGGATATACATGACGGACAGCGCCGCCAACACCGCCAGAAATACGGCTGTGATCTTTTTAAAATTCCTTTTCATATCGGCCTCCGTGATTTTTATAAAGAAGATTATAACACATTACTATCTGCTGTCAATAAATACGGCTTTACACTGTTGATTTTATCCGCCGGAGAAACTATAATATTCTCCGAGGTGCTCTTTATGGACGACAAACTACTGAAAAACAGATTTGAGGAATTGCATTCGCTCTCGGAAAGAAACTATTGCTACACGTTCTCCGATTTTTTAAGCCTTTCGGAACAGGATCTTTTATATGAGCTTAAGCTTTCTCCCGACAGCTTTTTCCTTTTCGGCGGAACGGAAGGCGCGGAAAGAAAGATCTCGGTATTCGGAAGAGAGGAAGACTGCGGCTATGAAGCGGACGTCCCCGTCGACTGTCTTATGATATCGCCCGTCAATCAAAAATTCGCGGACAAACTGACGCACCGCGACTTTTTGGGCGCTTTAATGAATCTCGGAATAAAACGGGAGACGCTCGGAGATATAATAATCGAAGAAAACAAAGGCTATATCTTTTGCCTTCGGAAGATATCGGGATTTATCATCGAAAATCTGTCCTCCGTAAAGCATACCTCGGTCAAGCTCGAAAAGGTCGATCCGTCGTCGCTTTCCGCATCCGCCCTGCCCGATATAAGCGAGATCGTCGTTCCGTCCGAGCGGCTTGACGCCGTTATCGCCGCGGTCTACAACCTTTCACGCTCCGAAAGCTCGCGTCTGTTCCCGCAGGAAAAAATATTTATAAACGGCAGGATAACAGAAAGTGCGTCACATTCGCTGAAAGAAAAGGATATCGTTTCGGTAAGAGGCAAGGGCAGATTTATTTACGAAGGAATAGAAAGAGAAACGCGCAGAGGAAGACTGCGCGTCTCGGTCAGGATCTTCCGATAACAAAAGCGGCCGCCGAAAACGACAGCCGCAAAACAATAAGCCCGGTTAATTCAACTTACCTGATAAACAGGAGAAGAAGAGTTCCGCCGAGAGTCAGAACAAAGAATACTATTGCAGCCGCCGTTGTTATCTTAACAAGCTTGCTCTCGATCGAACGACCCTTGTTTTTTCCGAAGAATGTATCAGCACCGCCGGCGATAGCTCCGGAAAGGCCCTTCTGATGACCTTCCTGAAGAAGAACGATAACTACTATAAGTACCGCCGTAATAAAAGTAAGTGCTCCTAAGATTATTTCGATTGCGCTCATAACAAAAATGACCTCCGTATGAATATTACTGAGCAATTCTATCACAAACAAAATCAAAATGCAAGTACTTTTTTTATTTTTTTGTATTTTTTACATGTAAATACGCGTATTTTTTTGATTTATCGGCGAATAATACTTCCTGCGGAGTAAACCGATTCAGCGTTTGCCAGTCATCTCCGAAGTCGTCCGCATATCGCAATGCGGACGGCTTGATTTTTTTATACATAAACGGCTCTAAATATCATCAAAACAGTTGAAAACAGATAAGTTTTGTGATAATATATAGAAGTATTTAATTACATTTGGGAAGGCAGCTTTTAAATGATAAATTTTGTTATCCCCTGTCTGCTCGGACTCGAAAGCGCAATAGCCGACGAGCTTAAAAATCTTGGCGCCGAAAACGTCTTATCGGAGAACGGAAGAGTGCTTTTTTCGGGCGATCTTAACACTCTCGCGCGGGTGAATATCTGCTCTCGATACGCCGAAAGAGTCCAGATACTTACAGGCTCCTTTCACGCCGAAACGTTCAACGAGCTTTTTGAAGGAACAAAGGCGATCCCGTGGGAGAAATGGCTCGCGGACGACGACGCTTTCCCCGTAAAGGGATATTCCATAAATTCCGCTCTGTTTTCCGTCAGCGACTGTCAGTCAATAATCAAAAAAGCCATAGTCGAGCGGATGAAATCAAAATACAGGCTCGAATGGTTCGAGGAGACCGGCCCCGTTCATCAGATACAGTTTTCGATAATGAAAAACAACGTCAGCCTTCTTATCGACACGTCGGGCGCGGGACTTCATAAACGCGGCTATCGGCTGAATGCCGCCGAGGCGCCTATTAAAGAAACGCTTGCCGCCTCGCTCTGTTATTTTTCAAAGCTTCGTCCGTATCATACGCTATACGATCCGATGTGCGGATCGGGAACGATACTTATCGAGGGCGCGCTGTCGGCAATGAACATAGCTCCGGGGCTTAAACGTAACTTTTCCGCCGAGCGGTGGGACATGATACCCGAAAGCGTCTGGGCAGAAGAACGCGAACGCGCGAGAGAAAACGAAAAACGTGACTGCGATTTCTTTGCATACGGCTCCGATATCGACAAAAACGCGATCGAGCTTGCCAAAATGAACGCCGTCCGCGCAGGAGTCGCCGATAAAATATCATTTTCCGTCGCCGACGTAAAGGATTTTTCGATGAAGACCGAAAAAGGAACGCTCATATGCAATCCGCCCTACGGCGAAAGACTGCTCGATATAAACGAAGCGGAAACGCTCTACCGCACGATGGGTACGGTATTCAAAAGAGAACACGGAAGATCATACAGCATCATCTGTCCGTCCGAGACGTTTGAAAAGTCTTTCGGGAGAAAAGCCGATAAAAGAAGAAAGCTCTACAACGGAATGATAAAATGCGATCTGTATATGTACTTTAAATAATTTTAACCGAAAGGAAATGACGGCTGTGAAACACATTTTTATTGTCAATCCCAATTCAGGAAAAGGCAGCGGCAAAGAGAAGATCGTTCCCGAGATCAACGAATACTGTACGAAAAACGGGCTTGATTATCTCATCCATGAGACGACGTGCGCCGGCGACGGAATGAACTTTGCGCGTCAGATGGCGGAAACCGGCGAGCATGTGAGGCTCTACGCATGCGGCGGCGACGGCACGCTCTTTGAGGTGGTAAACGGCGCATACGGTCACGACAACGCCGAGGTAGCCGTCATACCTTTGGGCTCCGGCAACGATTTTGTCAGGACATTCGGAAATCGCGAGGAGCTTTGCAACGTCGAAGCGCAGGTCAACGGAACGCCAATTAAGCTCGATCTCATCCGCTGCGGCGACAAATACGCCATCAACGAATGCTCAATGGGAATGGACGCAGAGGTCTGCGCAAAACAGATCTATTTCAAAAAGCTTCCCGTTTTCAACGGCGAAACGGCATATACGGCTTCTCTCCTCTGGGCTTTTACAAAGCGCGTCAAAAGTACCTTTACGATAACCGTCGACGACGGCGAGCCGTTTACAGATGATTTTCTTTTCTGCCTTTGCGGAAATTCAAGGTGGTACGGCGGCGGATACAAGGGCGCTCCCCTTGCACTTCCCGACGACGGCTATATCGACATGATACTTGTTCGCAAAAAGATGAACCGTCTGAAGATCCTTACTCTTATAAACAAATACAAGGCGGGACAGCACCTCGATTGGGAAATAACGACCTTCAAGCGCGTCAAAAAGGTGACGGTACACAGCGACAGACTCGCCGCCGTCAACATCGACGGCGAATGCGAATATGTGAACGACAGCACCTTCGAGATGCTCGAAAAGGCGATAAACTTCGTCGTTCCCGCAAATTCAACATATATCGAAGACAGAAAGAGCGGAAAACTCAGCGGCGAAAAAGACGAATTTAAGCGGTAAGGTGAGATTTTATGAGCTACGCTGATGAAGTTTTAATAAATAATCTTCAGGATATCCTCGATAACGGCATTTCCGACGAAGCATATCCCGTCCGTCCCCACTGGGACGACGGTACGCCCGCGCATACGATAAAGATCTTCGGCATGGTCAACAGATACGATCTGTCAAAGGAATTTCCCGTTATAACGCTGAGACGGACGGCTATCAAGTCGGCGGTCGACGAGCTGTTATGGATATGGCAAAAGAAGTCAAACAACATTCATGACCTTAATTCCCATATCTGGGACTCGTGGGCGGACGAAACGGGAAGCATCGGCAAGGCGTACGGCTATCAGCTCGGCGTCAAGCATCATTATCCCGAGGGAGATTTCGATCAGGTCGACAGAGTATTATACGACCTTAAACATAATCCGACGAGCAGGCGAATACTTACCAACATATACAACCATCACGATCTGTCCGAGATGAGATTATATCCGTGCGCGTACAGCGTTACGTTCAACGTCTCGGGTGACAGGCTGAACGCCATCCTTAATCAGCGTTCGCAGGATATGCTGACCGCCAACAACTGGAACGTCTGTCAGTACGCCGTGCTTGTCCATATGTTCGCGCAGGTATCGGGCCTTAAGGCGGGCGAATTAGTCCATGTCGTCGCCGACGCCCATATTTATGACAGGCATATCCCGCTCGTCAAGGAGCTTCTCAAAAAAGAGCCTCTCCCCGCTCCGACCTTTAAGATCGACGGCTCGATAACCGATTTCTATAAATTCACGCCCGACAGCGTTAAGCTCGAAAACTATGACTATCACGAATTCGGCGTAAAAATACCCGTTGCGATCTGATCTTTATTAAGGAGGAATGTACCTTGAATCTGATCGTCTCTGTCAGCAGCGACTGGGCTATCGGCTTTAAAAACGACCTTTTGTTTCATGTCAGGGAGGATATGAAATACTTTAAAGCGATGACGACGGGAAACATAGTCGTCATGGGCCAAAACACCTTCTTTTCCCTCCCCGGCCAAAAGCCGCTGAAGGACAGGATAAACTACATCATTTCAGACGACCCGACGCTTTCCGTCGAAGGCGCGTTCGTCGTCCATTCCTTAGACGAGCTGTTTGAGGAGCTTAAAAAATACGATACCGATAAGGTCTTTGTCATCGGGGGAGCGATGATCTATAAAACGCTTCTCCCCTATTGCGAAAACGCTTACATAACACAATTCAACAGTTCAAAAGAAGCAGACAGGTTTTTCCCCCGTCTCGACGAAAGCGACGAATGGCGCCTTGCGTCACGCTCCGAGCTTTTTGAGACAGACGGAGGATTGACCTTTACTTTTGATAAATACGAACGAATAAAATAAGCATACGGAGAGTGATACAACATGAAAAAGTCATCAAAGGCCGCCAAAGCCGCGGCGCTCGTCCTCGGAAGCGGAGCCGCATTTTTCGCCGTCGGTCAGGCAATGTACAGGATCACACTTGACAGCAGGGCCGCTCACGGCTCGTCTCCCCTCCTTAAAAATGCGGACGATCTTAACGAAACGCTGAACGGATGCGAGCTTGCAGAAACAGCCGAAAAGTGGTACAGAAACGCTGACATCACGGAATGGTCGGCTTTCTCGCCGAGAAACGAGACTATCCACGCCGAAGTCATTGAGGCAGACGAGCCCTCCGACGTCTGGGTCATATGCATCCACGGCTTCACGGCGTCGCCCGAATCAATGGCTCTGCCCACGATGAAATTCAATTCGTGGGGCTACAATGTGCTTCTTCCCCATCTTTGCGGCCACGGCAAGAGCGAATGTAAATACGTCTCCATGGGCTGGCACGACAGGATAGATATATGCGAATGGGTACGCATGATAAGCGAAAGATATCCTAATTCAAAGATCGTGCTTTACGGTATGTCGATGGGAGCCGCTACGGTCATGATGACGACCGGCGAGGAGCTTCCCGAAAACGTCGTCTGCGCTATTGAGGACTGCGGCTATACGTCCGTTTCCGATGAATTCAGGACGCAGATACGCGATATGCTCCATCTTCCGGTCTTCCCCTTCATTCCCGCCGCAAATATCGTGACAAAGCTTCGCGCAGGTTATACCTTCGACGAGGCGTCGTCCGTAAAACAGCTTAAAAAATCGAAGACTCCGACGCTGTTTATCCACGGCGACAGCGACACTTTCGTCCCGACATGGATGGTAGATTCATGCTATGCCGCTCTTAATGCCGAAAAGGAAAAGCTTGTCATCAAGGGAGCGGAACACTCCTGCTCCGATATCGTTGATCCGGAGCTATATTTTGATACGGTCGATAAGTTCATCAAGAAATATCTGAAGAAATATGATGATCTCAAGACAGCGGAGGTCACGGATGAAAAATAAAGAAAAGGTCAAAACAGTTCAGAGCACTAACCGTGTCATCCCTAAAAAAGAATATTGGATGTTTGCGACGGCCGGACTCGGTCAAGGTATGATCTACGCCGTCATGTCCTCATATGTAAGCGATTTTTATACTAACGTACTTCAGCTTCCGCTGATGTTCGTCCTTCTCCTTATGCTTTTGGCGAGAGTCTGGGACGCCATCAACGATCCGCTTATGGGCGTTATCGTCGATAAGCATACGACGAGATGGGGCAAGATGAAGCCCTACATAGTTTTCACCGCCGTCCCGATAGCTGTCCTTACCTTTTTGATGTTCTACTGCCCCGATCTCTCTTCGACAAAGCTTATGATATACGCCGCGTTCGTCTACGTCATATGGGGTATGACATATACTATAAGCGACGTTCCGTTCTGGAGCATGCCCAACGTCATGACTCCCGATCCCGACGAAAGAGCGTCCGTTATTTCAACGGGCAGGACGCTGAACGGCGTGGGAACTGCGGTGCCGCAGATACTTTTCCTGATACTCGGCTTTGTACTTCCCGGGATAATAACAAAATTCAAGCCGGACGTCGCGCCTATCGACGTCGATAAATCAAAATACATGGTTATAGCGATCCTTTGCTCGGTAATAGGAATAATCCTTTTCCTCAACGCCTATTTCGGAGTCAAGGAACGCGTCATTATCCCCAAAAAAGAAAAGAAGGATAAAAACGGTAAAAAAGAAAAATCGGCTCTCGGCCGTATCTTTTCGTGTAAGCCTTTAATGCTCGTTGTCATCATGGGAGTTTTAAGCTCCGGAAGATATATGATCCAGGTCGCCGCGCCTCATGTCGCGAGATACGCGTTTTATATCGGCCCGACGCTTACCGACTCAATGAGCATCGAAGAAAAGACAAAATGCATACAGAGCAGTATTTCGACGGTAAGCTCGGTCATCGCCGCTTGCGCCGCCATCGGTATGTTCGGCGCGATGCTGTTTATGCCGATCATCTTAAAGCACTTCAACTATAAACAGATAGTTATACGCTCCTGTTTCGGAGGCTTTATCGCGAGCATATTCACGACCGTTTTGGGCATTATCAGCATCAAAACGGGGAACAACAAATTGTTCTTTGCCTGCATCCCCTTTATCACGATCTCAAGCATACCGCTCGGCATCCTCAACATCGTCGCTTACGCGATGATCGGCGACAGCCTCGATTACATGGAGTGGAAGACAGGCTTCAGAGATACGGCGCTCGGCTCGGCGTGTCAGTCGTTCGTAAACAAGCTCGGCAACGCCCTCGCCACAAGCGGTATCATCCTTATGTATATCCTTATACATCTCGATCCCGCCGAAATGCTCAGCAAAGACGTCATCATGGCGGCTACCGCCGTGCCGACGATGCAAAGGCTCGCGATGTTCGGACTTGTTTCCATCGTCCCCGGAATAAGCATTCTTTTATGCGCCGTACCGATTTTCTTTTATGATCTGGTCGGCGAAAAACGCGATAAAATAACCGCGGAGCTTGCTGAAAAGAGAGCAGCTCTCGGTATAAAAACAGATTAAGGAGGAGCTATTTTGAGCTACATTGATTTTGACAAAAACAGACCGCTTGACGTTATCCCCATGGGAAGGGTCGCCATCGACTTTAACCCCGTCGATTACTTTAAAACGCTTGCCGAAAGCGATACGTTTAAAAAATACGTCGGCGGCTCCCCCGCCAATATCGCCGTAGGTCTTGCCCGTCTCGGAAAAAAAGTCGGATTTATCGGTAAGGTCTCCGACGACCGCTTCGGCGATTATGTCACGGAATTTTTCAAAAAGGAAGGCATTGACGTAAGCCACATAACTCGCGCCGAAAACGGCGAAAAGATCGGACTTACGTTTACCGAGATCCTCTCTCCGACAGAGAGCAGTATCCTCATGTACAGAGACGGCATAGCCGATCTCATGCTCCGTCCCGAAGACGTCGACGAGGAATATATCGCGTCGGCTAAAGCGCTTCTGATAAGCGGAACGGCGCTCGCGCAAAGCCCCTCGAGAGAAGCCTGCTTAAAGGCTATGTATCTCGCGAAAAAGGTCGGCACAAAGATAATTTTTGATATCGACTATCGCCCCTACAACTGGAAGAGCAAGGACGAGATCGCGATATATTATTCGACAGTCGCGGAAAAGAGCGATATGGTAATGGGCTCACGCGAGGAATTCGACCTGACGGAAGCTATCATAGAGCCCGGCAGAGACGACAAGGCGACGTCGGAATACTGGATGTCAAAGGGCAACAAAATAGTTATAATAAAACACGGCAAAAAGGGCTCGACCGCTTATACAAAGGACGGAAGCTTTTCGATAAAGCCGTTCCCGATTACGGCGCTCAAATCCTTCGGCGGCGGCGACGGCTACGGCTCGGCATTTATATACAGTCTTCTTGAGGATATGGACATTATCGACTGCCTCGAAATGGGCAGCGCGTCGGCGTCGATGCTCGTTGCGGCTCACGGATGCTCGCTCTTTATGCCGACAGTCGACGAGATAAAGGCTTTTATCAAGGAGAGCAAGGAAAAATACGGCGACATGGTCGCAAGAGCTTAATACGAAAGGAAGCATTAAAATGTTTTTTTATCCCGAATTTGTCGACGGAAAAAAAGTACTTTCCGAAATAAACGGGCTTAACAAAGAGATGATGATGGATATCGCCGTCTATAAAATGAAAAAGGGCGACGTCAAGGAAGTGCTTACTCCCGAATACGAGACGGCCGTCCTTCTCGTTGAAGGCGCGATAACATTCGATTATGAGGGCAAGACGGAAAAGGTCTCACGAAAAGGGATGTTCAAGGAAGGCCCCTCCTGCCTCCACGTTTCAAAAAACATACCTATAAAAATAACAGCCGACGCAGACAGTGAGATAATCATTCAAAGCACGGAAAACGAAAACGCGTTCCCTTCAAAGCTCTACCGTCCCGAGGACTGTGACAGCTTTGTCTCCTGCGAAGGAAAATGGGAAAACACGGCTGTCCGCGACGTCGTGACGGTATTCGATTACAACAACGCCCCCTATTCAAACATGGTGCTCGGCGAGGTCTATGCGCGCCAGGGTAGATGGTGGAGCTATATCCCGCATTGGCATCCCCAGCCGGAGGTCTATTACTATAAGTTCGAGCGTCCGGAGGGCTTCGGCGCATGCTTCATCGGCGAAACCGCATATACAGTTAAAGACGGAAGCTGCGGCTGCTTCGAGGGCGGAAATAACCATCCCCAGGTAACGGCTCCCGGATATCCGATGTATAACGTCTGGATGATAAGACATCTTCCCGGAGATCCCTGGACAGACAGGATCGACGACGAGCGCTATAAATGGCTCCTTGACGAATGATACCTTTTTACTGTGGCGGAAATGACAGAAAAGGAAGTGAAAAGATATGAACGAAGCGGGAAGGCTTAAACGGCCTCTCTCTATGGCTGATATTATTTCCGCCGCCGTCGTTTGTATTTCACTGATCGGTCTTATCATAAGGCTCCCCTACTGCTCCGCCGCCGACTGCAGGGACGAGATATTCAATATCTGCCAGCCTTACAGTCTCGTTCTCGGAGTCAAGCATCTTGTCGAAAATTGGGATTTTTACCAGACAGGCGACGTATTTTCCGCTCCGTTTCTTTGGCTCTTTGTTAAGATAACGGGCAACACGGACGGGATCGTTCTCTTTTCAAGATATGTCTTTGTATTCTTCCTTTTTTTGACGTTTATTCTTTTTGCGCTTATCATGCGAAAGACGGGAGACAAGCGGTCTGTCCGCTGTATCACCGCGTCGGGGCTTATATTTTCGACATACATCCCGATGTTCCAGCCTGTCGCAAGCTACGACACGGTGTCGCTGATGTTCTGCTTTTTGTCGTCCTCATGCATCATATCGTCGCTCTTGACGAGCGATAAAAAGCGGCACGACGTCCTGATGTTTCTCTCCGGCGTCTTTTGCGCGCTCCTAATTTATTCCTATCAATCGGCTTTGTTCCTTATACCGGTTTTTTCACTTGTCATTATCCTTACCGAAATGAAGCTTTTGAAAAAGGATCTTAAGTCTTCCTTCAAAGCCTTCATTCTCTATGCCGCGGGCGGACTTGCGGTGTTCGCGATATTCCTCGTTTTCGCGCTTTTTGCGGGCATCGACAAGCTGTTTTTCTGGAACAAAGACGTAAACACACTCTTTCTGTCGGTGCGTCCCCATTTCCTCAGCGTTTCCTATCTCATAAAGCGGATCGTCGACATAGCTAAAGCGTTTGTCAGCCGCCGCGCGACTTCGCTGATCGTTTATGCCGTTCTTCTGACGTTCTACCTTCTTTTCAGGAAAAAGATAAAGCCCCTTAAATATATTTTACCGGTGCTCGTCGTCGGGTATATGTTTTCGCTCTATATCTTTATCCATATCATTAAAAAAGAGGGCAACTGGTATGCGCTTTCGGGATTTATATTCGATCTGTCGCTTTGGGCGCCTGTATTTTATTTAGGCGTTCCCGAAAACAGAAAGAAACTCTGCCGCACATTTCTTTCCGTAGCGCTTCCCGTTTCGCTGTCGCATTATTTCATTATCGCGGCAACCGAATATTTCGTTGAGGAAAAGCCCGAAAACGCGGGTATACTCCTTGCCGTTTGCAGCGTATTGTTTATAGCGTTTACTTTTGAAACAGTCGAAACGGAAAGACCGAAGCTTAAAGGCGTCTCATCCCTTGTTATCGCTTCTTTTGTCGCTGTGAACGTCTTGTCATACGGATTATTCGCCTATTCCGGAAAGCCGTCGTACTTCTATGATTATAAGATAGAAAGCGGGATATATAAGGGGCTTTACGGAAAAGAAAAGAGAGATAAAAAGAAAGAGCAGCAGCAAAAATTCTTTCTTTCAAATCTTGACGAAAACGACAAAACGCTGACAGCCGACAGGATATATACCGACTTCTACCTCTTTTCCGACCTTAAGCCCGCGACCTCAAAGCTCTGGGGTCCGAGCATCAAGGTCACGGACGACAGCTATCCCGATTCGGTGAAATGTGATTGGACTAACACGCTTCTATATTACGAAAAGGTCAGCGGTATGCCCGACGTAATCGTTATGAGCAAGGATATAATCAATAAACAGGATATACGTATAATAGAGATCCTCGATGAACAGTATCATCTTCACGCTTCTTCAGGCGACGTTTTGATGTATAAAATAAACAGAGCGGAAACCAATTAAAATCAAGCCGTCCTTCGGCGGCAAAAAGGAGAATAATATGAATAAAACAATTCGTCTTACCGTCGGTGAAGCCGTCGTAAGATATCTCGACAATCAGTATGTGACAGTCGAGAAGGACGGCGAAATGATCGAGAGCAAGTTTGTCGAAAACTTTTATGCGGTTTTCGGCCACGGCTGTGTTCTCGGCGTCGGCGAAGCGCTCTCCCAGGCAAAACATTCCATCAAGGTGATGCAGGGCAAAAACGAACAGGGCATGGCGCATGCCGCCATCTCATACGCCAAGATGAATAACAGGCTGAAGATAATACCCTGTATGTCGTCTATAGGCCCCGGCGCCGCCAACATGGTGACAGCCGCCGCAACAGCAACGGTCAACAACCTTCCCCTTCTGCTCTTTATGGGCGACAGCTTCGCCTCGCGTCAGCCCGATCCCGTTTTACAACAGATCGAGCAGCCGTACGACCCGACGATAACTACAAACGACGCTTTCAGAGCCGTTACGAAATTCTTTGACAGAGTGACGCGTCCCGAAATGATAATGTCGTCGCTTACAAACGCCATGCGCGTTCTTACGAGCCCCGCCGAATGCGGAGCCGCGGCGATAGCGATTTGTCAGGACGTTCAGGGCGAAAGCTTTGATTTCCCCGAGGATTTTTTCAGAAAGCGCGTCCACTTTATCCCGCGCGCCATCCCCAACGACTACGAAGTTAAGCTTGCCGCCGAGGAGATCAAAAACAGCAAAAAGCCGCTCGTCATAGTTGGCGGAGGAGTACGCTACAGCTTCGCGGGGGGGGACGTCAAGGACTTCTGTGAAAAATACAATATCCCCTTCGCCGAAACCCAGGGCGGAAAAAGCTCCATTGAATCGAGCCACCCGCTTAATCTCGGCGGTATCGGCGCGACGGGCAACCTCGCCGCAAATACCGTAGCGAGAGACGCCGATCTTATAATCGGTATCGGCACTCGCTTTTCCGACTTTACAACGTCGTCAAAGTGGCTCTTTGCTTCTTCAAAGACAGTAACTATCAACGTCAGCCCCTTCCACGCCGAAAAGTTCGA
>JAILLJ010000183.1 GCA_024693205.1 Clostridiales bacterium
GGCGGCGTCGAGGATTTCTATGCCGCGATCGACGATTTCTACGCGAAACTGCTTTCCTGAAAAACCGGTCGAAATACGATCGCATCGTATTATGGCCGGAAAACCGAAGAATGAAAACGGTGCTGTCGCATTTAGCGAAGAACAAAAATTAATCAGAAAAAGAAAAGCTTCTCTTCCGGGAAAACTACGGAAGGGAAGCTTGTTTAATATCAAAAGAATTGTTTTTGAATCGTTTTTTTTGAATTACAGATTTCTTTTTTCGCCCTCGACGTATCGGTATACGCCTGTCGGGCGAAGAAAACGGCGTCTTCATCTGAATGCGACAGCCCCCATATTTTTATTCAAAATGTCGTTTCAGTCTGTACTTTTATTTGCTTTCATGCAGCTGTAAAGCCCGTTCTCAAACGTCCTGTAACCGTCCGGGAAAGCGTTGGAGCCGGAGGCGTAAATCCTTTTACCGTCCTTAAGCTTTGCCTCAAAGGTGAACGAGCTTCCGTCGAGGACTCTCGGATCGCTGCCGCTGAAGCCGTCCCATGACTCTGTATCACATTCATTAAGAAGCCCGGCGAGCGTGCGGTAAACCGTCTCGTCTCCGTCTGTTACTGTTTCGTTTATCCTTTCTTCCTCGTCGCTGTCTCCTGATATATATGTATCAAAGCGTGATAATCTGACTCCGTCATCGGTACTTACCGCCTCATAGACGTTCTTTACAGCCATCGTACCCTGCTCTTCAAGGCGGAAGGACTCAAACTCCGTCATCCTGAGCGTCGTCACACGGTACTCGCCGTCGACATAAAGCCACTCGTCGCGTATCTCATTAGTGATATCGCACCACGACAGATATGTCGTCACATGAACATGCGCGGCGCCCGTATGTCTTCCGGTAAATGTATATACCGTATCGTAGGACTGCATCCCGTCGCCTTCGCTTTCAAACATCTTGTTACGGGAGGAGCAGTGTAATTTTTCTTCGTCGTATTCGATATTCCATTTAGCGCCCGAGATCGCGTTCCCGCAGTTCATCTCATATTCGCCGTATTGCGGAGACGAGAGACTTACGGCGCCTTTACGGTCAACGTCAAGCTCTATAACATAGACGTCGTCGGCTTCGGATATCGTACTGCCGGGAATAGTACGGTAAACCGTAGCGCGCGCCGTGCCGTGTTTTTCGCCCGAAAACACGACGTCGGTGTTTTCGCCGTCGTCGCGCATTGTTATTTTATGGCTGACGACTCCGCTTTTGTCATAGCTTACCGTCCAGCTTCGGGAACCCGTCGGATCCGTCGGCACCGTAAAGGTATATGACGCATCCTGCACGGGCTTATTTTTTCCGCAAGCAGAAAACAATCCCATAACGATCACCGCCGAAAGAATAATGGAAATGATTTTTTTCATACGCAGACTCACCCCGTACGTTCACTTCCCTTTTATTTTACAGTAACCGACGCCGTTTGTCCATATGTTTTTTCCGAAAAATCTTATCCGACCGAAGTGTACGATCCCGTATTTCATTATATTCCCTTTTCTATTGACACCGGCGGAGCAATGATATAAACTTAACATGATACATTTAAAGCGGAGGCGGAAGCATGTTATTTAAAAAGATCTTTAGTTTTATATTGGCGTTTTTCAGTCTTTTTTTCAGCGGCAACCTCTTTCAAAAAGAGGGACAGTATTTCTTTAAATTTACCGAGGACTTCGCCTTTGAGCCGCTGACACACGACGAAATGAAAGTTAAAAGCGAAGAAATTGACCTTTGCCGTAAATGGTTCGATGAAAATATCGTTTTTGCCGGCTCGAACGGCAAGGCGCCGGCGTATGATTTTATCCTCGGCGGCAAGTCGCTCGTCAAAAGCCTTGAAGAATGGAGCTTCTCAAGGAGCGAGGAGAGCGAAACAGGCGCCGTCCGCCGCGGCGGAAAGACGACTGTAATAACGCTTAAAAACATTAAAAGCGGCGTTACCGCCGAAATCGAAGCGACGATCTATGAGGAAAACGCCACCGCCGAATGGTTCGTTAAACTTATAAACGGCTCCGATAAAAGGTCGCCGGTCGTATCCGATCTTTCAGCCTATAACGGCACGCTTCCTCTTAAAAACGCCGAATTGTTCTGCGCGCGCGGAAGCGACGACGACGCGGGCGATTTCACGCTGATGAAGGCTAAGAGCGCACTTCTTCCGCTTAAACTCAAATGCAGGGACGGAAGGCCTTCGCACGAATATCTCCCCTATTTCAACGCCTCGTCAAAAGACGGCGGAACCGTTATGGCTGTCGGCTGGACAGGACAGTGGTCGGCTTCATTTAAAACAGGCAGCGACGGACTGTTCGCAAAGATCGGACAGAAAAAGATCAGGGGATATCTTGACGCGGGCGAAGAGATACGCTCCCCGCTCATTTCGCTCACATTTTATTCGGGCAAAAATCCCGTCAAGGGCTTCAACATGTTCAGAAGCTTCATAAAGGACTGCGTCTATCCCGAAAACACGCCCACTGTTATGAACAACATGGACATCCTCTACGTCAGCAGTACAAGAACGGCGGGAGATATGCTCTACGATCTTGAACAAGTCGATCCTAAGGCGCTCGAATGTATCGACTATCTTTGGATGGACGCCGGATGGTACGCCTTTGGCGGCGAGGACTGGGCGGACTGCGTCGGAACATGGCGCACCTCACCGGAAAGATTTCCGAACGGCATAAAGGAGATCTCCGATTGGGGAAAAGAGCGCGGTATAGGATGCCTTCTTTGGTACGAGCCGGAGAGGCTTACAAACAGGAGCGAGCTTTATGAGGTCGGAAGTAAGCATGAAGGCTGGATAGTCGATCTCGATCCCAAATCGAAGCTCAACACACGTATCATGTGGAACCTCGGAAACGATGAAGCCCGCGAATATCTCACTCAGCTAATATCGCAGTCGCTGACCGACAACGGTATTTCCGTCTACAGACAGGATTTCAACTACAGCCCCGCGTCCCATTGGAATTACGCGGACAGGCATTTTTATTCGGGTAGAACAGGCTTTGCGGAAAATCATTATGTCACCGGACTTTACACATACCTCGACACCCTCCTTGCCGAGCATCCGGGACTTTTGATAGATAACTGCTCGAGCGGCGGCAAGAGGCTCGATCTTGAAATGGCGAGGCGCAGCGTTCCGATGTGGCGAAGCGACTACAACTGCGATCAGGAGCACGAGGATCTCCTTGACGCTACACAGGCCCACACCTATTCCCTTTCGTTCTGGCTTCCTATATCGGGCACATATATAAATTTCTCCGATGAGTACGCTCTGAGAAGCAGTATAATGAGCATCCTTCTTTCCCCCATGGATCCCACCGTTGACGCTTTGGAGAAATACAGGACCGAGCGCGAAATGCTACAGCGTGATTTCTTCCCGATATCCTACGGCGGCGTCGACAAGAGCGGAGTGACCGCCATGCAGTACGGCGATAAGGACGAGGGCTGTGTGCTCGTCTATAAGCATGAAAACGTCGGCAAGGGAAGCTTTTCGGCTGTTTTCAGCGGACTTGAGCCCGACAAAAGCTACACCGTCACCGACATAGACGATCCCGACAGACCCGTGACCTTCAGCGGAAGAGAGCTTCTTGACGGAGCGTACAAGGTCGCATTCGGAGAGGGCAGAAAAGCCTATGTCATAAGATATTCCGCTTCATAATTTCTAAAGATCAAACCTGTTTTTACCGGAGGTATTAGTATGAAAGCCGAAAATATTACGGTCGGAGCCAACACAGCATATCCGCTTAAAGGATCGCTGACGCTTCCCGACGACCTTTCCGCCCCTGTTCCCGCCGCCGTATTGGTACACGGCTCCGGCCCGAGCAACATGGACGAAAGGATAATGAAGCTGACTCCGTTCAAGGACCTCTCAGAAGGCCTCGCGAAGTTAGGCGTTGCAACACTGCGCTATGACAAGCGCACATTCACCTACAAAAAGGAGCTTCGGAAAGCGAGCCCGACAGTATGGGACGAGACGATCGAGGACGCGCTGTTCGCGATCGATATCTTAAAAAATGATCCCCGTGTCGACCGGGAAAGGATTTTTATTATAGGCCACAGCATGGGCGCCATGCTCGCGCCGAGGATAGACGCAGAGGGCGGAAACGTAAGAGGGATTATTATGATGGCGGGAACGCCCTTCCGTCTGGAGGAGATCGTGCTGAGACAGCTTAAGGAGAGCGCCTCCGGCTCCTTCCTCGGGAAAATAGTGGGGCTCGAATATAAAGTATTTTCAAAAAAATTCAGCGGGCTTTATGAGATGAGCGACGAAATGGCGCGAAAAAAGAAGTTCGCGGGAAATCTCACGCTCTACTATTTTAAGGAAATGGGCCGGAAAACCGCTGCGGACTATCTTTCGGAAAGCGAAAAGCCGCTTTTGGTCATGCAGGGCGGCAAGGATTTTCAGGTGCTCCCCGACGATGATTTTAAAAAGCTTCGGGAGCTGTTTGAAAGCCGCGCGAATACGGTATTCAGGCTCTATCCGGATTTAAACCATCTTTTCGTCAACGCGATATACAGCGATATCCTCAAGGCGTCGAAGGAGTACAGTCAAGAGCGTCATATCGGCGAGGAAGTCATAGGCGACATAGCGTCTTTCATCCTCGGAAACGATCTCTCTTCCGCTCTTTAAAATAATTCAGGAACATATTCGGTTTAAATACAGACGAAAAGCCCGCCCTCGAAAAGAGAGCGGGCTTTAAGATTTGGTTTAATCAATGCTAAATAAATCAGAACAGCGTCTTTTGACCTGTCAAAAGCATCAGAAAGCGTATAAATCCGCCGCCGAAAATGTCAAGAATAGCGTCCCAAATTTGCATAAACCACATCTTTAACATCTCCTTTTCTATTATTGTGTCTATATTATATCACATTATCGTGAACAATTCAAATATTTTTTTCAAACATACCGAAAATTTATGTTTAAGATCACTTTTTGATCTTGTCGATAATGAGCCCCGGAAGCGCGCCGAGGATAAGGAACAGCGATTTAAAGAAATATTTCGGATAAAGGAAAAGTATGCGGTACGGCGTCCATATCTCCTTTTTATATGTGCGGCTGTCATTCACCGCGCTGCGGTCGATCGAATAGCCGAGCTCGCTTATCTGCATCGCATGATCGGCAAGGCGATCGCCCTCGTCGTTATAGAGCCATTTAAGCTCGTTCGACAGCGCCTCGAACGATACGCCGCCGCCGTCGCGGTAAAAGATCTTTTCAGCCGAATCCCAATAGCCCCACCACGAAGTGAATTTCTCTCCGAAACGCGCCTCGTCCTCTGGCGTAAGATAATATCTGCCCTCGTTTTCAAGCTCGATCCATATCTCCTTGAAGTTTCTGTCCTCGATGAAAAGCTTCTGCAATTTATTTTCGAGCTGTAAAAATCTTGCGTTGACGTCGCCGATGATTATGACGGCGTGATCCTTTGAATAGGAATCGAGATAGCGGAAAAGCTGGTCGTACTCGGAAAGACGAGCCTTTATGTCGCCTTCGCCGTCGTCGGCGTCGGCATGTATGTCATAGACGTCGATATAAACGCCGTCGGCTATCTCCATGCTCGCAGCCAAGAATCCCTTCGGAGTCAATCTGTCAGCGCTCGAATCAAGCACCCCGTAAGCTTCTTCCCACGCCTCGCGTTTGACATTGAACATAGGAAATCTTGAAAAGAAGTTCAGTCCGTCTCCGAACGGGATAGGTCCCGAATGATATGTTTTATAAGGCAGGTCGATGCCTCTTTTATGTATCCCGTGGAAGTTGAAATCCTCCTGCACGGCGATGATGTCGGGCTTGTATTCGTTAAGAACGGGAGGAAGCTGTTTTGAACACTTAAGCGGATCGCGGTTCTCACTCGTAGCAAACGCCGGTATCGGTAAGCCGTCCACATTGAGGTTGAGGATCTTGAGGGTCCCGTTTTCGCCTGTTTCATCGGCGCCGTAAACGGGACACGCGCACAAAACGCAGAACACGGCGCAAAGCGCCAAAGCAAAAATCTTTTTCATCATATTTCCATCTCCTTAAATTCGTATCTGTCCGTTTTTTAACCGCGTTTATTTTACCACATTAAACGATACCGTACAACTGTTTTTTTACTGAATATCGCAAAAAATCTCCCCTTTTCCGTTGTTGCGGCGCGGAAAGATGTGTGTTATACTGTAAATGAAAAAACAAGGCCTGCAAAATCATTTTTATCGGAGAGATCGGATATGAACGAAAACGAGATCATTGAAAGGCTGTTCCGGATGCGTGACGGGAAGTATGCCGAGATGCAGAAAAAGATTATCCCCACCGTGGAGGAAAACAGTATCATCGGCGTAAGAACGCCTGAGCTTCGTTCTTTTGCCAAGGAGCTTTACGGGAACAAGGACGCCGAGTTGTTTCTTTCATCCCTTCCCCACAAGTATTTTGACGAAAATCAGCTTCACGCGTTCATCCTTTCGCTTGAAAAGGATTTTGACAAATGTATCGTAAAGACGGAGGAGTTTCTTCCTTACGTCGATAATTGGGCGACGTGCGATCAGCTTTCGCCAAAGGTCTTTAAAAAGAACCGTGAAATGCTTCTCCCCTATATCCGTAAATGGATTATCTCCGATCACACATATACCGTCCGTTTCGCCGTGGGAATGCTTATGCAGCACTTTTTAGATGACTCGTTCAAAACCGAATACGCCGACGCCGTTGCATCAATACGGTCTGAAGAATACTATATCAACATGATGCGCGCTTGGTATTTCGCTACCGCTCTCGCAAAGCAGTATGATGAGATTATCCCCTACCTTGAAGAAAAGCGGCTCGACGGGTGGACTCATAACAAAACGATACGAAAGAGCATAGAAAGCTACAGGATATCGGAAGAAAAGAAACAATATCTTCGGTCACTGAAAGTTTAACAATTAAGGGACGTCACATTTTATATTTCCGTTTTTTCATGAAAACGGTTGCATATCACATGACAGCATGTTAAAATGATAAAGTGATGCGGCAATTTAAGACCGCATAATAAATCCGAAAAAAGGTGAAAGAGGATGGCGAAGAAAGAAAAGACTCGGCCGGACGGAGAGCATCCGAATAAAATAGGGATACGCGAAGCCGCGGGATATATGACAGGCGAAGCGGGAAACATGTTCTCGCTTACATATATTTCCTCGTTCCTTAAGGTCTTTTACACGGACGTGCTGTATCTGCCGACAAGGAAGGTCGCGCGGATATTCCTGTTTTCGCGCCTGTGGGACGCGGTGAACGATCCGCTCTGGGGCGCGATCGTCTCAAAGCGCAAGCCGACAGCCGACGGAAAATACAGACCTTATCTTAAATGGATCGCCGTGCCGCTGGCAATAAGTCAGCTCCTTTGCTTTTTCAATATCGGCAGCTTTACCCAAAATCAGGCTCTTCTTCTGACCTTCGCGTACTGCACATATATCATTTTCGGCATGATGTATACCGGCATCAACGTGCCGTTCGGCTCGCTCGCGTCGGTCATCACCGACGACCCCGATGGGCGCACTCTTCTCTCCACATTCCGCTCTATAGGCACGGGTATCGGCGCCGCCGCGCCAATGCTGCTCGCGCCGATGCTCATCTATTCCAAGGTCGACGACGGCAGCGGCGGTACATATAACGTCGCAAACGGCGCCGGTATGTTCCGCTTCGCGCTCGTGATGTCGATCTGCGCGATAGCGTTCTATTTCACCGGATACTTTACGACAAAGGAACGCGTCCACAGCGACCCTCACGCATCTGTCGATATGAAAAAAGCTTACGGCGCGATGCTGAAAAGCAGGCCGTTCATCATCCTCGCGCTGACCGGCATCCTCATAAGCGGACAGCTCCAGTTCGCGTCGCTCAATCAATATCTCTATAAAAACTACTTCTGCAACACGTCTCTTTCCGCGCTCGGCACGATAGCGCAGTA
>JAILLJ010000045.1 GCA_024693205.1 Clostridiales bacterium
ACAGACTCGTAGAGATATCATCGGTCGAATTTTTTGAAGACGACAACATTTCATATGACGACGTTACATATGGCTTTTCGGACTATTCATTTCTTCTCGCCTGAACCTATATTTAAACATAGCCAAAACTATCTTCCAAACCTTTATCACCCACGCGAAGCGGCGCCGCAACAGCGGCGTCGTTTCCGTTTTCCGATCAAACGGCGACCGAGTTTACATTTCCGTAAACGGTACGGATGTTTCCTCCGCTGTCTCTGACGACGGCGAACGCTCTCGCGTAATAAACGGTTCCCGGCAAGGAGTCGGGTACGGTCACGGCGTATGTGCCCGCGGGAGAAAGGTCGTTTGATACCGCCGAAGAGATATAGCTGTTTTGTATCACAAAGGCGTTATCGTCGGTCCCGACCGACGGGATATCGGTTATGAGTATTCCCGATCTTATGAGCGTAAAGCCGTCGGGAAGGCTCCTTTCGGAATAGATGTTGACATTTCCGCCCTCCGACGACATTTTTGTTATCCCGACGACGGGAAGTCTTTCCGTTTCTCCGTCAAACACGGCGGTGAACATCCTGTCGAAGCAGACAGTAAATGTATAAGTCGGGGTGTAGCTGATGATGTTTCCGTTTCCGTCCGTCCAATATGAAAATCCGTCGCCGGGCGCCGAGATGGTAGCCGCGTCGTGATTTCGGTATGTTCCTCCGCCCGATACGCCCGATCCGTTCGTTATCGTTACGGTATATTCGCTGTCGTCGGAGATATACCGGGCCGTCACCTTGACGTTTTCGTTTAAGGCGGCGTAAGCTTCTATCGAAGCGTCCCAGCCGTTTGAGACGAAGCCGGGAAGAGGCGGTATCTCGGGAGGCGTAATATCGGAGTCGCCGACAGTAAGATCCTCCGCTTGGAGGATGGTCCCGAGAGGCGTCACGAATGATACGTTGTGCGTTTCCGAGGTCGGTGCGAATACCGCTTCGAGCCTCATTTCGCCGAACGCGGTGAAAACATATTCCTCGCTTTCTGATACTATCCTGTTTGTATATACGTTTACCCAGTAGAGGAACGAGCTGTCGTTTCCTCCGGACGCCGTCATCGTCACTTTTTCGCCGGGCAGGAAGGTGAACGTTTTGCTTGTGTAGACGTGTCCTTCGCCGCATGTGACGGAGCCGGGCCCTACCGTCGTAACATATACGACGGCGTCGGGCATATCTGCACCGAAGTAGACGGCCGTTACGGTGACGTCGTTTGACGGCATCGTCTCGGGCGTTTCGCTCCCCCAGAAGCCGAGATATCCGCTCTTTACGGGAACTGGCGGAGCCTCGGGAAGAACGTCGCCCGCACAGTAGCTTCTTTCGCTCACGGTCACGCCGTCGGCGATATATTTAAGAAGGTAGTCGGGGTTGACCGTAAGGGTGAAGCCGGAGGATACAAGCGACAGCGCGTCGGTGACGGTGATAGTTGCCGTGCCGCCCGAAACGCCTGTCAGCGCCCCGTTTTCGTCGACCGAGACGACGGAACTGTCGGAGGAAGCGTAATCATACGTTTCAAGGATATCAAAAGCTTCGTTATCCGTCATGTCTTCCGGAGCGTAGGGATTAAGATATATCTGAGGCGTTACCGAGAGATCGACGGCGTCGCCTATGTTTATTTCATTCCGGTCAGCCGTTACGGAAAGCGATTTCGCAAAGCTGAATATATATCTGCCGTCGCCGCCGCATCCGTCGTTGTTGTACAAACCGTTTCCGATAAAGTCATCGACATATACGTCGACTCCGAAAATGCTTGTTATAACGCCGGAGGATATTTCGGTCAGATCGACAGAAAGAGTATATGTCTCTCCCTCTGTTTCAAAGCCGCAGAGATATTTTTTTGTGAACGAGCCGTCGTAGCCGTAGGAATTGTTTCCGCGCACAGTGACTGTAAGAGAATTTATAAAGAGGCTGTCATATGCCGAAAAGCTGCCGATAAGGTGTCCGCTACCGTCTCTCGAAAACGACGCGCCGGTAAGCTCGGGCTTTTCCGAGTCGATCACAAGATCGAATGAGAAGGTGTTTCCGAGATTGTCGCAGAGGCCGCCGTCGTCGTAATCGAGCAGCGCCTCGGCGGTGACCGTGACGCGCGTTCCGTCGGGGAGGTCACGGTGGGACGCGTCAAGGCCGTCCCATGAAAACCGATCGGCGCTGAGGTCGCCTGCGTACCTTATGGCCTCGGTAGAGCTGTCGTAAAACGATTTTTTAACGTAATTTACCGTTTTTGTGGCGTAGACCACGCCGGTATCGCTGTTTTTGACGGTATATTTGAGCGTTCTCGCCGAGCGGAGAAGGTATATGTCCATAGACGAGATGGTATTGTTCCAAAGCTCATCGGACGATACCGATCTCACGGCGCGCGAAGCGAGAGCGTTTCTGTCTTTTGTATAAGTTATTCCCTTTGAAATAAAGCATTTTTCATCGGGAAGCTCGGTGTTCGTACCGATGAGATGTGTTTCGCTTATGTTGTAGTCAGAAACGTTCATCTTGGTATACGCCTTGCTTATGCCGTACGTCGGGTATTTTTCGATCCCGGCGAGAGAGTCCTGCCATGTTCCCTCGTCCATAACGGGAGCTTTTGTCCAGTCGCCGTAAAACGCGAGATAAGGAACGGAAAGATCGGGCAGATCGGCGCTCCTGAGGAATACAAACCCCTCGGCGTAAATGCCGTTTTCAAAGTTTTCGTCCATATAGCTTTTTGCCGACTGTGAAAGGGAAACGGTGACGGTTATCGTCGAGCTTCCGTTTGCGGGCACGGTAACGGTGTTTCCGCCGCTTACGGTGACTGTCGACATATCCGTAAGATCTTTTTCAAGTCCCGACATGAATTTTTCGGTTAGCGTTCTGACCTTTTTACCGCCTGTCGCGCTGTCATAGACGTCGGTAGTGTAGCTCACCGTCTGTGTCTTTACAAGCTCCGTTAAAACAGACGTTTCGACGCTGTAGGTGACGGCGCTTGACGAAAGATTGACGGCGCTGAAGGTCATCGTATATGTACCCGTTTTCTGAGGATCGTCACCGAGATCGAGCTTTGGTATATCCGATCCCGGAACGGAAAGATAAACTGGCGACGAAGCAGCGTTTTCGATGTTAACTATTCCCGCGCCCTGCCTTCTCGGCGAATAATAGACCGATGAAAAATCGGTCGCAGGCTCGGCGGTCGACATCATAAGCGACATTATGACGTCCTTTTTCTCCTTTGGGGTCAATGAAAGCGACGGGTAATCTGCTTCAAAGTCGTTTTTGACGGATGCGTAAACTCCGGCGATATAGGGGGACGCCATGGACGTTCCGGTCTTAAGGCCGTATGCGCCTCCCGTGATCGAGGAGGAGACGTATTCACCGGGAGCCGTCAGATCGGGCTTCAGTTTGAGGTCGGGAGTGACTCCGACGGATGACAGCTCGGACATCTTGCCGTAGTATACGTTGTCGACGATCTCTTCGCTCTCGCCGACATAAAAAGTCGAGCATATATCCTGATGTTCCGTTATATAAATACCGTCGGCGTATGTGATGAATATCGCGGGTATCGAGGTCGATTTATTTTCGGCTATATTGCGGAGCGCGCCGTGTTCATAGTTAAAGACAATGAGACCGACGGCGCCGTACTGCTGAGCCAGCGCCTCAGTTACCGTATATGTTTCTCCTCTTTTGACGAGGACGAATTTTCCGCTTACGCCGCACGTTGACGCGTATGATGAAAAGTCGGACGATTTGCCCGTAAGAACATTTCCTTCGTTGTCGCGGAGAACGGCAAGATCTAATGTCTGTCCGGCGTATTTCAGCATATTTCTCGAGGCGGCGGTATAGTTATTCGTATAGGCGACGCTTCTTCCGCCCGTCACTATCCTTCGGCCGATAAACGCGTCGCTGAAGCAGCATCCGACAGCTACGGTATTGTCACACGACGCCGGCGTGGCGATCGTTCCGTTGTCGGGATTTGAAGCGAGGCTGAGGTTGTTGCCGAAAAGGTCTTTGTAGCCGGACGTATAGGAATTTCCTACGGCGGCGATAACTTCAACGCCCGCAGCGTCAAGATTTGAGAGACATGTATAAACGCTCGATTCCTTTCCGGCGTTACCGAAGCCGCATATAGAACCGAGACTGAGATTTACTGCGTCGGCGCCGAGAAGAATGGCGTCCTCCGCGGCAGCCATTATATCTGCCCAGGCGTTTACTCTCGCGTTTCCGCTCACCTTCATAACGAGAAGCTGTGCGTCGGGAGCCTGTCCCGAAAATTTAACGCTTCCGTCGGTTTTAAGGCTGTATCCGGCGGCAATTCCCGCGACGTGAGTTCCGTGGTCGTCAGGCTTATTGTTTGAACCCAATATATGAGATACGTCGAAGTTATTGTCGGCGTAATTATAGATATAAGGGAGCTTCGCGCTTTTGTAATATGACGAGACGCTTCCGCCCGAGCGCGAATATGAATTTAAAGAGGAGAGCCTGTCGCTTAAGAGCCCCTGTGTCAGCGAAGGATCGGGAGGAGCGACGGAAAATGCCTCGTGCGTCACTTCGATGCCCGTATCTATGATCGCTATCTCTCTTCCCGCGCCGCCGCCGTCCGATGCGGCGAGAGCTTCGGCGTAGACCCTTTCGGTCTCTTCCGCCGGGATAGGCTCGAACGAAGGGGAGATATAGGCGTCGGAAACGCCGTCGATCTCCTTTATCTTTTCTATTTCGTTTTCATAGACCTCGACGGCAAAGCCGTTTGCGATGACGGAATACGAATAAAGAATCTCCGCGTCGTTTTTCGTGACTTTTTCGATCTTTCTGAGGATCTTTTCTTGCTGGGATTCGATATCAGCCTGTATTATTCGGCCGCATATCGAAAGCTCGCCGTCCGAAACTACGCTTTCGTCGCGCTCGACGATCGATCCCGAATTGAGCTCAACGATGGCAGTGACTTTTTCTTCGCGGGCGCCGGAGGCGACGTCGTACAGACTGTCGTCATCGTCAAATCCGCGCGCATTATATATGCCTTCGACGGAAACGGCGGATAATATCATAAGGCACGCTACGGCGCATGACACGATACGTCTCAGCCTTGTCATCATTTTCGCTCCTTTCAAAAGTCGGTCGGTGTGATATATCGTAAAGCATCAAGGCGTGCGCGGCGACTTGTGCGGCATTACCTTGAAATTTAAATTTCCACAATTGTCATTATACCACATTTTTGCTTTGATTTCAAGGAAACAAGGACTTTTTAACGTATTATTTTTTTGCTTTGTTTACTTATGAGCCCATATATGTTATAATTACCCAAACGATATGGTGCGACGAAATAACGATATCATTAAACGACAGGCGGAGTAAAAAATGTTTATTGCACGTTTAGCGGGACACAATATAGAAATAGACAACCGTTACCTGTATCTGCGCGAGCTTTTTAAGGACTATATGGCCGACGGGGAAGCGGAGTTTTCCGTGTCGGTGACGGATGAGGAGATCGAAAAGGAAAGGATCGAGACATTAGATCCGCCTAAGTCCTATCTTGAGTCGCTTGCGGTCTACCGTAAGATCTGCGAAAAGCTCCTTTTTGACGATATAGTTCTTTTCCACTGCTCCGCGCTCTCATTTGAGGGCAAAGCGATACTTTTCACGGCGCCGAGCGGGACGGGCAAAAGCACGCACGCCGCCCTTTGGCGTAAAAAATTCGGATCTCTTGTGACTATGATAAACGACGACAAGCCGCTTCTTAAGATCGGCGAAAGCGGAGTGACGGTATTCGGAACGCCGTTCGGAGGCAAGGAAAATATCCAGACGAACATGTCGGCCGAGGCGGCGGCTGTCGTCATATTGCGTCAGGAAAAAGAAAACAGCATCCGCCGTCTGACGTTCACGGAGGCTTTTCCGACGCTTTTAAATCAGACGTACCGCGTCAAGACAAACGAGGGATTTCAAAAGACGCTTGAGCTTTTCAACTTTTTCGGCGAGCTTCCGGTTTACTCTCTCGGCTGCAACATTTCGATCGAGGCTGTCGATACGGTTTATAACGCGCTTAAAAATGACGGCATCCTGCCGTAAAAGGTCAACTGAAACAAAGAATCATAATCCACTACCGATTGTTCATATTAAAAACCAAGAAGAGGCTTTTTATTCAAATCACTTAGGATGAAAAGTCTCTTTTCTGTTTATTCTTTTCATTCTTTATTCTTTTCATTCTTCGCTGAATGCGACAGCCCCCTTGTCTGTCGGCACTGCCGTTCACGGCGGCCGCGCTCCAGTCAAAGGGCGACGTCATAGCCGACCTGACAGAGGATCTTGCGGCGGAGCAGAAGGCGCGCGTCGTCTACGACAACATACTGCGTCTTGTCGACGATCCCGACGTCAGAGAGCCGATCAAATTCCTGCGCGAAAGAGAAGTCGTCCATTTCCAGCGCTTCGGCGAGGGACTTCGCATAGCGACGGATAAGCTGAACAGCAAGAACTTCTACGCGTTTAATCCGGAATTCGATAAGACAAACTGCTCTTGCACTTAAATCTATATATTTTATCGGCGCCCCGCGCATAAACATGTATAAAAAATGTTTTACGCGGGGTGTTTTTATGCTTTCGGAGATACTGGAGTTCATATCGTCGAATTTTCTTTACATGGCGCTTCATCTGAGCGGTTCCGGTTCATTCCCGCCGCCGCTTTCGTCCGCCGAGGAGGCGGAATGTCTTAAAGAGATCGCAAACGGGAGCGAGGAAGCCAAAAGCCGTCTTGTCGAGCATAATTTAAGGCTTGTGGCGCACATCATCAAAAAATACTATTCAAATTATTCGGATCAGGAGGATCTTATCTCGATAGGCACGATAGGTCTTATAAAGGCCATAAGCACCTTTGACGCGTCAAAGGGAGCAAGGCTCGCCACATACGCCGCGAGATGTATCGAAAACGAGATACTGATGTACTTCAGAAACAGGAAGAAGACGAAGCAGGATATGTCTATCAGCGACCCGATAGATACGGACGGCGAAGGAAATCATTTGACGCTTATGGATATCATTTCGACGGACGACACGATAGCCGACGACCTTGACCTTAAGATAAAGACGGAAAAGCTCTACGAATGTATCGAAAAATTCACCGACCCGCGCGAAAAACAGATACTTATAATGCGCTACGGGCTTTACGGCGAAAGGATATATCCTCAAAGGGAGATAGCGCGGATGCTCGGAATATCGAGGTCGTACGTCTCGCGGCTTGAAAAAAAGGGCGTCAACAGATTGAAAAAATTTTTTGACGCGGGATAAATCAAAAAAGTTGTATCATCGTCCGATTTGTGTTATTATTAAAATAACACACCGGTCGTGCGGTGCTACCTAAAACAGGAAGTGATAAAATGAAATTGTTTCTGATCTTACTTATCTGCGCTCTCGGAGTATTACTGCTTCTGCTCATTATCGCCGCCGTCCATGCCGCTTTGATAAAGGCAAAGGACGCAAGCGAAAAGCCGGCGATATCATATACTCCGGAGGAAGAAAACGATTACGCGAAAAAGCTCTCGGAGATGGTAAAAATACCTACCGTTTCCGCCGCCGACAATACACAGCTCGAGCAGTTTGAAAGGCTCCACGAAAAGATGAAGGAGCTGTTTCCGCTTATCCATCAAAAGCTCGAACTTACCGAGATCGACGGAAACCTGCTTTTCCGCTGGAGGGGAAAGGACGAAACAAAAGCGCCTATCCTGCTTATGGGTCATCAGGACGTAGTTCCCGCCGATCCGAAGGGCTGGGAGCATGGGCCTTTTTCCGGCGACATCGAGGACGGGATCATCTACGGCAGGGGAGCCATGGACTGTAAAAGCACTGTAGCCGGCGAATTTGCCGCAGTCGAGGAGCTTTTAAGCGAGGGCTTCGAGCCGATCCAGGACGTTTATCTCGCAAGCTCCGTCAACGAGGAGATATCGGGCGACGGAGCCGAAAAGATAGTTAAAAAGCTAAAAAGCGACGGTATAAGACCCGCGGTCGTACTTGACGAGGGCGGCGCCATCGTGTCGGGGATAATGCCCGGCATGACGGGGCTTTGCGCCGGCGTCGGAATAGTCGAAAAGGGCTACGCGGACGTCAAAATAACCGCCAAGGGAAGCGGCGGACATTCATCGACCCCGCCTAAAAATACGCCGATAGCGCGTCTCGCCGCGTTTATAAGCGAGATGGAAAAGAAACGTCCCTATGACGCAAAGATGACAAAGCCGCTTATCGTTATGTTTGAGAGCATAGCGCCGTATCTTTCGTTCCCGATGCGTTTTCTGATGGGCAACCTTTGGCTCTTTAAGCCGCTTTTAACTAAGGTCATGGCGTCTGTTTCTCCGCAGGCGGAGGCGTTTTTAAAGACGACGGCTGTATTTACGATGAGTAAAGGCTCCGACGCTCCGAACGTCATCCCGCGCGAAGCGTATGTCATTTGCAATCTCCGTCCGGCGATACATCAAAAATGCGCCGACGCCGTTGCGATACTTAAAAAATACGCCGAAAAATACGATCTCGAGGTCGAGCTTCTCATAGGACGCGATGCGTCAAATATCGTCGATACCGACAGCGAGGAATTCGGATATATAAGGGAATGTATCAAAAAATGCTTCCCGCAGGTCTCGATCGCTCCCTATATCATGACGGGCGGCACCGACTGCCGTCACTATGAGGTCGTCAGCGACAACTGCATCCGCTTCGCGCCGACGAGACTTACGAAACAGCAGCTTGCGGCGATGCATAACATAAACGAAAACATGTCCTCCGACGCTCTGGCTGAAAGCGTGAAGTTTTATAAATACTTTATAACAAATCGGAAATAGGAGAAATATAAATGGATATAGGAAAGCTTATCGAAAGCTTTAAAAACTGCTCTTGCGGACGCGAACACGACGCCTTTATAAAAGACGTCGAGATAGCGTCGGGGCTTATAAGCGACGCCGGAAAGATACTCGACAAAAACGGTTTTCCGAAAAAGATACTTGTCGTCGCCGATAAAAACACCTTAAAGGCGGCGGACGGACTGCTTGAGGTCTTGAAAAGCGACGGATATAAATGTGACCTCAGGCTCTATGACGACCTTCGCGTCGCCGATATGACAGAGGTCGACGCGATACGCGATATTTTAAAGGAGGGCGAGGACGGAGTTTTATCCGTCGGGACAGGCTCTCTTAACGACATTTGCCGACTCGGCTCATATAAGGCGGACAAGCCCTTTGCGATATTTGCGACGGCTCCTTCGATGGACGGCTTCGCCTCCGACACGGCGCCGATAACCGAAAACGGCTTCAAGGTCTCGTACCAGGCGCGTCAGCCGTCGGTCGTCATGGCGGACACAAGGATACTTGCCGCCGCGCCGACGGAGCTTAAATCCGCAGGCTTCGGCGACATGATCGCAAAATGCGTCGGTCTGGCGGACTGGAAGCTGTCAACGCTCCTGACGGGCGAATATTACTGCGACAGGGTGGCGTCTTTGACAAAAAGCGCGTTTGACAAAATAGTTTCGATGGCAGACAGAGTGACAAGGAGCGACGAGGAGACGGCGGGAGCAATTATGGAAGCTCTTGTTATGACGGGCGTTGCTATGCAGTTCGGCAAAAGCTCACGTCCAGCGTCGGGCGCGGAGCATATCGTATCTCATTTTTGGGAGATAAAGGAGCTTGAACAGGGCGTCATCTCCGACTTCCACGGAAAAAAGGTCGGAGTCGCCACGATAATGATAAACAGGCTCTATAAGGAAGTCATAAAAAAGGCAAAGAAAGAAAATTTCATTGAAGATCATATTGATTGGGCTGTGCTCAGCGAGGTTTACGGAAAGAACTTTATCGGCGACGTAAAAAGGCTCAATGAACCGACTATAACCGAAGGGCTGACGGCCGAAAAGGTACGTGACTGCTGGGACGAAATATGCCGTATCTATGAGGAAGAGCTGCCGTCCGAGGATGAACTTATGCGCCTTATGAAGGCGGCGGGAGCGGTGACGACGCTTAAAGAGATAGCTGTTCCCGACGACCTCGGCGTTCTGGGCCTCAAATACCATCCGTACATGCGCCACAGGCTCAATTTATCGAGGATCATCCCAATGCTTCACGTCGACATTGATTACGAAAGGATAGCGGGACTTAAAGATGAATAAAACGGAAAAACCGACGCTCCGGTTTTCAAAAAGCGGTCGGTTTCGTATACTCATGGTGTCGGACTTTCACGCCGGAAAAAGCTATGATCCGAAGCTGAAAGCAGGCCTTGAGGCGCTTTTGGAAGAATGTAAGCCCGATCTTGTCGTGGTCGGCGGAGATCAGTGCCTTGACAGACAAAGCCGTGACGCCGTCCGCGATTATATGGCGGATATCATGTCTCCCGTCATAAAAAGGCGTCTCCCGTGGGCGGCCATAATCGGAAATCACGACAGGGAAGTCGGTATAGACGTTGAGGAAGAGCTTTATGCATATGCCGGGATCGACGGCTGTATGAATACCGAAGGACCGAAGGACGTCTCCGGAAACGGAAATTTTTACATTCCCGTCATGGGAAGGGACGGGACGCCCGCATATATCCTTTGGATGATAGACGACAGCCTTTATCAGCGCGACCTTGTAAAAAAATGGAACGGTACAGAAAAAAACAAGCTCCTTTTACCGGAGAAGTTCGCTTGCGGATCGTCGGACGGAACGCCTCAGCCGGATCAGGTGATGTGGTATTATAACGAGTCATCCGTGATCGAAAAAAAATACGGCAAAAAGGTGCCGGGAGCGATGTTCATGCACGTTTCGCTTCCGGAATTTCTTGAGATAGTAAGAAATCCGGAGGAATGCGAGGCTGTAGGCTCGGTGCGCGAGGCTCCCGGATGCGCGGAGATAAACGGAGGGATGTTTTACGCCTGTCTCCAAAGGGGCGACGTCAAGGGTATCTTTTTCGGCCACGATCATCTGATCGACCTCCAGGGCGTCTATTGCGGCGTCATCATGGCGCACGACGCGGCTCTCGGATATAACATGTCGGCTCACGACGACCTTCGTGGCGGCAGGGTCATTGACATTTTTGAAAACGGCGATATCGAAACAAGAGCCGTAAAGCTTTGGGAGATCATGGGTAAAAAATGTATGCGCGATCCGGAATATATGGAGGGCGGATGCGCCTACCATATAAGAAAGCTGTGGAAGGACTGAGAAAATGGATAAGATGAAGATCGCCGCCGATCTCGACAAGGCCGATCACTGGACAAGGTTTTACGAACTCGGCAAAAAGCCTGATAAAAAGAGCGGCGTAAAGCTTTTGAAATATCTCGCGTTCTGTTATCCGGAAGCTTCTCTTTCCGCCGTCGTCGAAAATGAAGACGACGAAAAAGAGATATATAACGCGCTTAAAAGGGTCAGAAGGTTTATTTTCGACCGTCTTTGATATCATTACTGTTATTTTGCACAAAAAAACGATAAAAAGTTTTACGTTAAAATCGAAAATTGGCCGTAAATTATGGGGACAATTAACGAAAAATCATTTATAATTGTATTGTGTTTTGTGACCCGACATTTGATTGTATAAAAATAAACACGAAAAATTTTTAAAGGAGAGATACATATGGGACTTTTAAAAGCGGGAGCCGGAGCATTAGGCGGAGCATTGGCTGATTCATGGCGCGAATATTTCTACTGCGAAGCGCTTGACGCCGATATCCTCATGACAAAGGGCGTAAAGAGAACGGGAAAGAGAAGCTCCAACACAAAGGGCAGCGACAACATAATCTCAAACGGCTCGATAATCGCCGTCGCCGACGGACAGTGCATGATGATAGTCGAGCAGGGCAAGATAGTCGAGCTTTGCGCTGAGAGCGGCGAATTTCTTTACGACTCCTCGACCGAGCCGACGATAATGTACGGCGGACTCAATAAAGAAAATATCAAGAAAAACCTCGCCGTAATAGGCAAGAGGTTCACCTTCGGCGGAGAGCCCCCGAAGGATCAGAGAGTCTATTATTTCAACACAAAGGAGATAATCGGCAATAAGTACGGAACGGTCAATCCCATTCCGTTCAGAGTAGTCGACACCAATATCGGACTTGACGTCGATATCTCGCTTCGCTGCAACGGCGAATATTCCTACAGGATGGTAGACCCCACCGTGTTTTATAAGAATGTCTGCGGCAACGTGACCGATGAATTTTCGCGTTCCGCTATAGATTCACAGCTCAAGTCGGAGCTTCTGACGGCTCTCCAGCCGGCGTTCGCAAAGATGTCGGAGCTCGGGATAAGATACAGCGCGATACCGGGCCATACCGACGCGCTTGCCGACGCTCTCAACGAAGTGCTTTCGACGAAATGGACAGAGCTTCGCGGTCTCAAGGTCTGGTCCCTCGGCGTCAACTCCATAACCGCGCCGAAGGAAGACGAGGACATGATAAAGGAGCTCCAGAAGAACGCCGTTATGCGCGATCCCACTATGGCGGCGGCAAATATCACCGGAGCGCAGGCGCAGGCGATGCGGGACGCCGCGAAAAACCCGAACGGCGCATTCACCGGCTTTATGGGAATGGGCTTTGCGCAGAACGCAGGCGGCATGAATGCCGCAAACCTCTTCGCTATGGGACAGCAGCCGGACAGAACGCCGCCTCAGCAGCAGTACGGAGCGGCGCAGGGATACGCAGCGCCTCAGCAGTATAATAATAACAATAATGCTGCTGCCGCAAACGGCTGGAAATGCGCTTGCGGAGCAGTCAATACGGGCAAATTCTGTGTGGAATGCGGAAAGCCGCAGCCCTCTGCCGACGGCTGGACATGCGCTTGCGGAGCCGTAAACAAGGGAAAATTCTGCTCGAACTGCGGAGCGCCAAAGCCCGCGGGAGCGCCTCTCTATAAGTGCGACAAATGCGGCTGGGAGCCAGAGGATCCGCATAACCCGCCCAAGTTCTGCCCGCAGTGCGGCGACCCCTTTAACGAAAACGACATTAAATGATATCATGACCGGGAAGGAGTGATCTGATGTCATCTCTTGTTGAATATCAATGCCCGAATTGTGGCGGCGCGATAAGATTCGACGCCGCTGCGCAGAGCTTCAGATGTGACAGCTGCGGCAACGTATATACCGAGGCGCAGCTTGCGGGATACGATGAGGCGATAAAAAACGCCGAAAAGGCGTCGCATTACGATTGGCACAGCGACGGCGCCGAGGAAGAGCTCGAGGGAATGAAAAAATATTCCTGTGAGTCGTGCGGCGCCGAGATAATCGCCGACGATACGACGGCGGCGAGCGAGTGTCCCTATTGCGGAAACCCGATAATGATGACGGGAAACCTTACGGGGATGAGCAGGCCGAGCCGGATAATCCCGTTTAAGCTGACTCAAAAGCAGGCGATGGAGTCGCTCAGAAGCTTTTGTAAGGGAAAGAAGCTCTTGCCCAAGGGATTTTTAAGCGAAAACCGCGTTAAAGAAATAAAGGGACTGTACGTTCCGTTCTGGCTCTTTGACTGCGACGCAAACGCGAGCATAGTCTACGACGCGACAAGGGTCAGGACGTGGAGCGACAGTAAATACAACTATACCGAGACGAGCCACTACGATATCTACAGGTCGGGCAGCATCGGCTTTGCGGATATCCCCGTGGACGGCTCAAAAAAGATGGACGACACGTACATGGACGGTATAGAGCCGTTCAATTACGCCGAGATGAGGGAATTCAATCCCGCCTTTCTTTCGGGCTTTGTCGCCGACAAATACGACGTCAGCGCCGAGGAATGCTTTAACAGGGCGGAGGAACGTGTCAGGAAAAGCACGGAGGATTCCTTTGCCTCGACGGTAAACGGCTATTCGACAGTCATACCCAAATCGACTTCGATCCGGACGAACAACAGCTCCTATAAATACGCCATGATGCCCGTCTGGATGCTTAACACGAAATACAGAGATAAGCTCTACACCTTTGCCGTGAACGGTCAGACGGGTCGCGTGTCGGGCACTTTGCCTGTTGACAGGACAAAATTCTGGCTTTGGTTCGGCGGGATAGCCGCGGCGATAATTGCCGTAGCGCAGATCTTTATCTTTTAAGGGAACGGAGGATAAACATGAAAAAGATTTTTTCTTTCGCGGCGGCGATGATCCTTGTTCTTGTTATGTTTGTCTCCGTTCACGCCGTCGACGATCCGCCGTTTTTCGACAGCTATGACGACGTATATTTATACCGAAACGACAATGACGACGTTTCGGAAAGCGCGACGGAACAATACGGAGCGGACTATGATTTTTCCGCTCCCGATTCAAAGGGCGCGTATGTCGTCGATTGGGCAGACCTTCTGACCGACGAACAGGAAGCCTCTCTGCTGAAGAAGATAGACGAATTAAGATCGAAGTACGCCATCGACGTCGTTATCCATACGACAAACAGTATCGGAAACAAGAGCGTTCGGGATTACGCCGATGACTTCTACGATTATAACGGCTACGGCGTCGGCCCGGATCATGACGGACTTATGTTCATGCTCAACATGAACAACGGCGAAGAAGGCAACAGGGACTACTATACGACGACGACCGGAAGGGCCATCGAGGTTCTGACGGATTATGCTGTTTATGACAGCGACAGCTATATAAATTCAAGGGTGCTGCCGTACCTCGCCGACGGAGAATATTACGAGGCGTTCGAGAAATACCTTGATCTTATCGACGTGTTCTTTGAACAGGCGGAAACGGGCGAGCCGTTCGATGTAGGAAATACATATAAAACATCCGGTTCGTACGTCTCACATGAGCTTATAGCCGTTGGCATTGCCGTGATCGTCGCTTTTCTCGTCACAAATTCGATGAAAAACTCGATGAAGACAAACAGGAAAAAAACGGAAGCCTCAAATTACGTGAAGCCCGGCAGCATGTATATTTCGGAGAGCTTTGACAGATTCTCATACAGAAACGTATCAAGGGTCGCAAAGCCCGAATCGAGCAGCAGCGGCGGCGGAGGCGGGAGCAGCTCACATTCAAGCTCCAGCGGTTCGTCGCACGGCGGCGGAGGCGGAAAGTTCTGATAAGGAGATGTAAAAAATGAGCTTCAGCGGACAAAAGAGCGAAACATTTACATTTGAAGCGCTTCCGAAAAATCTTGAGGAGCTTAAAGCGCTTCCGGAATGCGATCTGTCAAGCCCGTTTAAAACGGCGGCTCTGACGGTGCTCGTTCTCTGTAATTACGGAAACGACGTCGAGGAAACGTACAATATGCTGAATTACATAAAAGGTCCGAGGGAGCTTTCCGTTTTTGAAAAGCAGTTTCTCCGCGACCGTCTGGGCGGAAAGGAATATAAGCCCTTTTCGTTTTTGGCGGGAACTTCGCCCGACAACAATTACGAGCCTTCAAAGCCCTATAAGATCACCGTTTTTGACGGAATGTATTCCTATAACGATGAAGGCTACGCAAAGCTTTTTATAAGATCGTCGGGAGCCGATACCGAGAGACCGCTTACGCTTCGCGCAAAGGGCGGCACAACATGGTATCTTTGGGAGCAGTTTTTGCTTTCGGATATACGGATACCGAAAAAGGACGACCCCTGGGCGTAAAAGCGTTTTAAAAATCAAAGACATAACTAATAAAACACAAGAGCCGTATCGTTTGATACGGCTCTTGCATTTCAGTTTTCAGATCATTCTGCCTGAGGAGCGCCTACGGGGCATGTATCGGCACACGTTCCGCAATCGATGCAGAGATCGGGATCGATAACGTATTTGCCGTCGCCTTCCGAGATAGCGCTTACGGGGCAAGCGCCTTCACATGCGCCGCATGCAAGACATTCGTCGGAAATTTTATATGCCATAATAAGTTCCTCCTTATTAAAATTTTCAACTATATTTTATCACATAATCATAAAAAATCAATCCCTTTTTATGATTATTATTCGATACCCTTGAGAGCTTCAAGCTCCTCGCGCTCGACGCGTATCTGCGCGTCGTGGACTATCTTCACGTTTTTCCTTTGACAGATCTTCGGAGCGGCGTCGGGACGCGAATCGAGGCGCACCTTGAGAATACCCGTCAGAAGGTTGTTTTCGATGACCGTGCCGTTGCCGTCCTCGGTCTTGACTATAGCGCCGACTTTGGGAGTGATTTTCAGAAGATGCTCGTATGAATCCTGCTCATATTTGAGACAGCACATGAGCCTTCCGCACGCGCCGCTGATCTTTACGGGATTGAGCGACAGTCCCTGCTCCTTTGCCATCTTTATAGACACTGGCTGAAATTCGCCTAAAAAGCTGCTGCAGCAAAATTCGCGTCCGCACATCCCGAGGCCGCCGAGCATTTTTGACTCGTCTCTTACGCCTATCTGGCGAAGCTCGATCCTCGTACGGAATACCGAAGCGAGATCCTTGACGAGCTCTCTGAAATCTATCCTTCCGTCCGCGGTGAAATAAAACAGTATCTTTCCTCCGTCAAACGTATATTCGACATTGATAAGCTTCATAGCGAGCTTATGCTTTTCGATCTTTTCGAGGCAGATCTTAAACGCCTCAGCCTCTTTCTGTTTATTTTTTTCGATCGTATCGAAGTCTTCCTTTGTTGCGGCGCGGATAACGGGCTTGAGCGGCTTTACGAGCTGATCGTCGGCTACCTCGCGGTTATCTATCGCGATATCGCCGCATTCCACTCCGCGCGCCGTCTCGACAATGACCTTGTCTCCCTTGGAAAACTTGTTTCCGACGGGATCAAAATAGTATATTTTTCCGACCTCTTTAAATCGGACGCCGATTATTTCTGCCATATTGGTTGTCTCTCCTGTCATCAGTTATTTGCCGAAAGTTCACAGCAAAGCTTTGTTATCAAAAGATTGTGGTTTGCGTTGCGCTTTATCGCCGAGGAGCAGTTGTCGACGGCGTTTATCATCGAGAGGAGCCGCGACGCGGAAAGCGCTTCGGAAAGAGCAGAGGCTGTTTCGTTTTCTTTTTTATCGGTATATTTTTGTCTCAGCGCCGCGCCGAGGATGCATTTTATTTCGGGAAGGCAGAGGCGAAGCAGCTCTTTGTCCTTTTCAAACACGGCGGTAGCCTTTAAGAGATTTATCTCTCCCGGCTTACACGCGGCAAGGACGATGGCTTTTGCCGTCTCCTTTGCCTTTTGAAGCTTTTCGGGGTCTGCGCCTCCTGTCTTTTCGTCGCCGAGAGAATAGACGGACGAACGCGAAAGGACGGTCGGCAAAAGCATACTTTTCGAGCCGCATTCGAGGATGAACGTCACGAACGCGGGCGGTTCTTCAAGCACTTTAAGAAGGGCGTTTTGAGCCTGTTCCGACATCGAGGAAACGTTTCGGAGGATAAACACCTTCCTGTCCGCTTCGTTTGGGATTATATACGCCTGAGCCCTTATTTCGCGTATCTTGTCGACCGAAAAGCTTCTTGCCGTTTCTCCGCCGGAGTATTCGTAAATATCGGGATGTGAGGATGACTCCGCCTTTATACAGTCGGAGCATTCGCCGCAGGGCTTTTGCTTTCCGCGGCAGACGAGCGATCTTGCGATATAGCGCGCGACGGCGTATCTCTCGTCGCTTCCCGAGCCGTCGAGGATAACAGCGTGGGACAGCCTGCCGTTTTTTATCGCGATATCGAGAGCGTCCGGGACAAAAACGGTGTTTTCGTTTATGCAAAGTTCCATAAAATTACCGAACCTTAAAGCTTGATGAATTTTTCAACGTCAAGTACGAACACGGTAGCTCCGCCGACCTTTACCTCGACGGGCATCGTCATCATGAATTCGCCCGGATAAGCGGGAGTCGCCTGTATCGTTTCGGTGCGCTTACTGCTGAAGCGGCCGATTATCCCGATAACGCTGTCGACCTTGTCGTCCTCGACGCCGATAAGAAGCGTAGAGTTGCCGGCGCGCAAAAATCCGCCGGAGGTCGAAAGCTTCGTGACGCTGAAGCCCTCGCGTGTTATTTCCGAGAGCACAGTCGGGCAGTCGTCATTGTTGATTATCGCGATCAAGAGTTTCATAAAAATTCCTCCCGTGAACTATTATTTATCGTCAAACAGTTTAAGATTTCTTTCGATCACTTTTCTTCCGCGCCAGCCGTACGCCCTGTTTTTAAGGTCGTCGCCCGATTCGGCGCAGAGCTTGATGTCGTTTAAAAATTCGGGGATATCGGTCAGACGGGGGTGTGAATTTTTCGGACAAGCCTTCTGACATATGTCACAGCCCCACGCGCAGCCGGTCGATATTATCATTTTTTCCTGTTCGGGCGTAAGATCGGCCTTTTGCTGAGATATTGCCGAGAGACATTTTGTTATATCGAAGCCGTCCCTTGAAAGCGCTCCCGTAGGACATGCCGAGATACATTTTCCGCAGCCGTCGCATACAGCGCCGCAGGGCGTCGAGGGCTCAAGCTTCATGGTGGTTACGATCTCGCCGATAAATACCCATGAGCCGTATTCGCGCGTCAGGAGAAGTCCGTTGATGCCCTTTGAGCCGAGGCCCGACTTCTCGGCGAGCACGACCTCCGGAAAAGGAGAGTTGCCGCAGAAAGCGACGAACTGTTCGCCCTCGTTGATCAAAGCGAGCTTTTCCGCCGCGTCGGAGAGACGTTCTCTCATAGCGTTGTTGTAATCGGGGACGACGGCGTAACGTGAGATGTTGGAGTTTTCGTATGTCTCCTCGCCGAGGTAGTACGGAAAGATCATCGTAATGATGCTTTTTGAGTTTTCGGGTATTTTAGAAGCGGCGCGGCACGGAAGTATATGCTCCGCAAAATCGCAGTAATCACACACGCCCCACGCGGGAGCGACGTCATTCAGTATCTTTTCCGATCGTTTGTCAAGAGCCATATTATCGTTCTCAGATCCCCATGGCGATAGCTGTCATCGCCGGCATCGTTACTATCGAGGCGAAGCTCACCGCCGCCACGGTCTGGGCGGCAAGTCCCGTGTCCTTGTCGTACTGCGCGGCGAACATCACGGTGTTGTTTGCGGACGGAGCGCTCGACGCCAAAATGAGCGTTGAAGCAAGGACTCCGGAAAGACCCATGAGCTTACATACTCCGAGCATGATCGCCGGGAGTATAATAAGCTTTAAAAATCCGACGCCGAGTATCTTTTTTTCGGACAGTATCGTCTTGAAATTTGTGTTTGCGATGTATGTTCCGAACATCAGCATCGCGAGCGGCGTGTTCATACCGGCAATAAAGCCGAGAGGCTTCGTTATTATTTCGGGCGTCGGCACTCGCAAAAGATAAAGCGGAAGACCGACCAAGACAGACAAAACTCCGGGATTGAGGATGATCTTTTTAAAGTCGAACTCTGTCTTGCCCTTGCCGCTGTTTTTATCGCCCGACATGAGATAGACGCCGTATGTAAACGAGCATATCTGAAATGAAGTTATGATCGCCGCCGAGAGATAAAACACTCCTTCCGCGCCGAACATCGCGTTGACGAGGGGAAGCGACATATATCCGCAGTTCCCGTGAACGGCGGCGTATTTGAAAACGCTGTTTTTATTTTTATCTCCCTTGTTGAAGCAGGGGATCGAAAGAAGAGATGCTATCAGATGCATCAGAAGCCCGCAGCCGATGGCGATAAAAAGCTTCTTTGTTCTTGTCGGATCGTATTCGATCTCGAGGAACGACGTCACTATGACAGCCGGAGTTATGACGTAAAACAGAAGTCCGGTACATGCCTTTGCCGTCTTTTCGGTATAGAGGTGTATCTTGTCGGTAAAGACGCCGACAGCGACGATTATATAGAGGATCGCGACCTGTTTTGCCGCGAGGAGCATGTTTTGAAGAAACATTTTTGAAAACGGTACGGGATCAGTCCCGCCTTCCGGAAAAGGGAAGTTTCCTTTCGGCAGATTTTATTTAAAAGTATTATGCGCTTTTTTTCGCGCTGTTGTTTTTGACTATGCTTATGAGATTGACGATAATAAACGCTGCTATGGCGGCGTCGCAGTATTCGGCTGGCGACTGATCTGTAAGAAGGTCGGACTTGCCCATAACCGTCAGAACAAATCTCGGCAGGAAGCAGAGGATGCAGAAAAACGCCGTCGGCACTCCGTAGCCGAAAAGCTTCCATTCGAGGCCCTTGCCGTTCACCTTTGCGGTTATCTGTGCGAACGCCATGAAGAACATGATGATGAAAACTATCATGCAAAGCTCAAAGAAAAGCTCGGAAACACGCAGGAAGCTTATTGTTCTCATAAATCTGTAGATTATTCTGAAAATGCCCCAAAGTATAGGCGAGACTGCCAAGAGCTTATATTCCGAGGGGCTTTTGCCCTTTAACGCGCTTATGCCGTAAAGGAGGAAATATATTACGGATATGAACGCAAAGAGCGTTTCGAGCGCCATCGCCACACCGCCGCTTTTGACGAGATACTGGCGAAAGGTCATGTCGGAATAAAAGTCATAGCCGTTATATATATCGGAAAAATCGCCGTACTTGATAACGGCGTCATATGCCATGGATGCGCTCAGTAGGAACGACGTTATACATACGCCGATGTTTTTATCCGCCGAGGGGACGCATGTCCTCAGGTCTTTTCTTTTAATATTGGGATAGACGAGACAGATAAGGACAAAGACGGCGATTATCCCGTAGAGGAAGTATATCGTCGGGCTGTCGTTTTTCCAAAAGCCCGTGCCCGGTTCTATCACGTTCAGAAGCTGATATATGCGGGTGGGTACGGAGATAATGAGTGTTCCCAAAAGGAGAATGAGAAAGAAACGCGGGTTCAAAGCTTTTTTGTTTTCTTGCATGTTTGTCACCTTATTTATTATTAGTTTAATATTACTTTATTCACGTTCTTCGGAGGGGACGTAAAATTCCTCGCCCGAATAGTCCTCGATCCTTTCCGCCATCGGGACATAGTTGTGAGGCGGCGAGACGTTCTTATAGGCGGGGCGGATGATCCTTCCGCCGGTCATAAGCTCCTCCATGCGGTGCGCCGACCATCCGGCGACGCGAGCGACGGAGAAGAGCGGGGTGAAAAGCTCCTCGGGGATCTTAAGCATCTCATAAACGAGCCCGGAGTAGAGGTCGACGTTGGCGCACATCTTCTTTTTACTGCCCTTGACCGCGGCAAATACCTCCGGCGTGAGCTTTTCGACAAGCTCTATTAGGTTGAATTTTTCGACAAAGTCGTGCTTCTCGGCAAATTCACGCGCACGCTTTTTGAGCTGGACGGCTCTCGGATCGGAGAGCGTATAGACCGCGTGTCCCATTCCGTAGATAAGTCCCGTGCCGTCTCCGGCCTCTTTGTTGATTATTTTTTCAAGGAACGAGGCGACCTCGTCCTCGTTTGTGACGTCGGAGACGCCCTCTCTTATACAGTCGAGCATCTGGCGTACCTTTATGTTCGCCCCGCCGTGACGCGCGCCCTTTAAAGAGCCGATCGAAGCGGAGATCGAGGAATAAGTGTCCGTAAGGCTCGACGTTAAAACGCGCGTCGCAAAAGCGGAGCAGTTGCCGCCGCCGTGTTCGGCGTGGATTATGAGCGCGAGATCGAGCAGCTTTGCTTCCTCGTCGGTGAACTGTTTATTTGAGCGGATCGAGCGAAGCACCGTCTGCGCCGTCCTGTATTCGTGCTTTATCGAGTGGATATACATGCTCTTGTGGTCGAAGTGTCTTCTCTTGACCTGATACGCGCAGCTCATGATGGTCGGCATCTGAGCAAGGAGCTGTATGGACTGGCGAAGCACGTTTTCTATCGAAAGATCCTCGGGATCTTCGTCGTAGGAATATAGCGCGAGTACCGAGCGGCCGAGCTTGTTCATGATATTTTTTGACGGAGCTTTCATTATCATATCTTCGATGAAATCCTCCGGCAGATCGCGGCAAGCCGCAAGTATGTCGCAGAAGCGGTCGAGCTGATGCTGAGTAGGCAGAGTGCCGAAAAGAAGCAGCCATGCCGTTTCCTCGAAGCCGAAGCGATCTTCGCTTTCGGCGCCGTTTATGATATCGTTTATGTCGATGCCGCGGTAAAACAGACGTCCCTCGTGGGGAACGCGCTCGCCGTCGCTGATATAGTAGCCGTCGACGTTGCAGATGCGCGTGAGTCCCGCCATAACGCCGGTACCGTCGGAATTGCGAAGGCCGCGCTTTACGTCGAATCTCGTAAAGTCCACGTCATTTATTTTGTTATTTTTTTTAAGCTCGTCGCATAGAAATGAAAGAGAGTCGTTTGAAATGGAAGAAATAAAACCCGCCATTCGATACACCGTCCCAAAATAATGTTATTCCTTATTATACAGTATGTTAAGTAAAAAAGTCAAGTAAACGGCGCAAATACTTTAATAATCGGGAATAAAGTCTTAATAATACGCGAAAAAACGGAAATCGCCGTCAAGGATGCGCTGAAAAAGCGACGATCTATGACGGCGAATATAAATTTTCATCGTTTAACGCGATTTTCTTCGTAAAACGGAGAGCTCGAAACGAAACGGGTCACGATAAGCGATGTATGAACAGTCCGCTTAAAAGCTTCGGCTCGAACCATGTCGACTTGGGCGGCATGACCTGTCCGGCGTCGGCGATATCTGTGAGGTCGTCGAGCGTCGTCGGGAACATCGAAAACGCGAGGCACATATCTGTCGAGACGCGGCGTTCAAGCTCTTTAAGTCCGCGGATGCCGCCGACGAAGTCGATACGTTCGTCTCTTCTCGGATCGTTGATCCCGAGGATGGGAGCAATTAGGTTGGACTGGAGGATAGAGACGTCAAGCCTCGCAACGGGATCGGAGTCGTCAAAGGTCCCGTCCTTTGCCGTCAGCTTATACCATTTTCCGGAGAGAAGCATGCCGAAGGTGTGCTTCTCCGTCGGTTTATAGGGGGACAAGTCAGCTTCCTCGACGGTGAATTTTTCGCTTATCTTATTTTTGAATTCTTCCTCGGTATAGCCGCCGAGATCCTTTATGACCCTGTTGTAATCCATGATCGCAAGCTCGTTCTTCGGGAAAAGCACGGCAAGGAAGAAGTTAAATTCCTCGTCGCCCGTATAAGACGGGTTTTGTGTGCGGCGAAGCTTGCCGACTCTTACCGCGGACGCGCATCTGTGATGGCCGTCGGCGATATAAAAGCTGCCCGTCGTCTTGAAAAGGTCGTTGAGACGTGCGACGGTCTTGTCGCAGTCGATGACCCAAACTGTATTGCCCACGTTTCCGTCGCTTATGAAGTCATAGACGGGAGCGTGTTCTTTTTTCCAGTTTTCGACTATTTCGGAGATCTCTTTGTTTTCGCGGTAGCAAAGGAAGATGGGTCCTGTGTTGGCGTTGCAGCGGTCGACGTGTCTCGCGCGGTCGTCCTCTTTATCGGCGCGGGTGTGTTCGTGCTTTTTAATTATATTGTTGATATAGTCGTCGATGGAGGCGCAGCCCACGACGCCCGTCTGGCTCCTGCCGTCCATCGTCTGACGGTATATGTAGAAGCAGGGCTTATCGTCCTCGGCGCAGATGCCGTCGGTTATAAGCTTTTCCATGTTTTCATACGCCTTGTCGTAGACCTCGGGCGAATATATGTCCGTTCCCTCGGGAAGATCTATCTCCGCCTTGTCGACGTGGATAAAGGTATAGGGCTTTCCGACAGCCATTTTTCTTGCTTCTTCGCTGTTCATGACGTCATAGGGAAGAGCGGCGACGTCCGACGCGTACTGCGGAAGGGGACGTATTGCCTTAAAAGGTTTAAAAACTGCCATAATATCACTCCTGATTTATTTTTTTGCAATATAATCAAAAAATATATTGTCGTTAGGTTGCCCGGTGAAATTTTTCAGACGATTTTCAAATATGCCGTAGTTGGTTCGTATTATTTCCGTCTGTCCGCCGTCCGCAAAATGCTTATATGTTCTTATGACGGATCTTGATATTTCCTGTATGGGCGTCACCGCTCCGATAATAAGGAACACCGAGAGAAGGACCGACATGGCGACGGGTATAAATTTTTTGCCCTTTTCCCTGTATTTTTTAAGCGAGTCGAGTAAGAGGAAATAGAGGATAATGAGAGCCGGCAGAGACGCTCTCATGCAAAAATCCGCTTTTTCTCCTACTAATATCAAAGGGAATACGACAAATAGGGCAGTTGTCAGGTAGTAGAGCGGATTTTTCTTCTGCGCAAAGAACATCGGCGCTATATAAACTCCGACCTCCAAAAGAAGGAAGAGCAGATATAAAAACCAGAAATAAAGCGTAGTGGTTTTATTGTTGTCGGGCGTAAGAATGCCGTACATCTGACCGGCGTCGTTATTTTTCAGATAGAGGAACGACAATATACCGACCGTTCCGCCGCCTAAAATATTCCAAACGGTAAACGTGTCCTTAAAAAACGCCTTGGCGCGGTTTAATAAGCCCTTGCCGCAGTCATATTTCCTGCTGAGCGCGAAATAGGCGGCGAACGGGATAAGTCCGATAAACGGGAGCGTGCTCGCGAGCAGCGAAAACGAGACGATGAACACAAGGTAT
>JAILLJ010000070.1 GCA_024693205.1 Clostridiales bacterium
GATTTACGCCTCCGGCTCCAACGCTTTCCCGGACGGTTACAGGACGTTTGAGAACGGGCTTTACAGCTGCATGAAAGCAAATAAAAGTACAGACTGAAACGACATTTTGAATAAAAATATGGGGGCTGTCGTATTCAGATGGAGACGCCGTTTTCTTCGCCCGATAGGCGTATAAAGATACGTCGAGGACGAAAAACGGCGAGAAAAGAATTATAATTCACAACTCATTTTTCCGTATTAAAACGAAACAGGGCTGTTTTCCGAATTTCTCCGGATAAACAGTCCCTGTTTTTATTTATTCTTTTCGTTCTTCGCTGAATGCGACAGCCACTTCCTGTGCTTTGACATTTAAAAATAGTTCTTTACGTATTATCTCTTGACGCTTTTCTGTTCCACTTGTTCGTATACATCTCTTTATCGGCGCGGCGTACGACGTCGTCAACGGAGCGGTCGATATCGGGATCGTATACGGCGATACCCATGGACACGCGTACCGTCTCCCAATCTTTTGATTTGCTTTCCTTACATTCTGCGCATCTTTCCTCAAATAGGGCGATAAGCTCGTCGCGCTTTTCGAGATCGTCGTTTTGAAGCAGTACGGCAAATTCGTCGCCGCCGATGCGGAAGACGGCGCTGTGTTTGAACACGTGGCTGATCATCGAGCTTGCGGCCTTAAGATAGGCGTCGCCCTTGTCGTGGCCGTAATTGTCGTTTACGGATTTAAGATCGTCGCAGTCGAAGATCATAACGGCAAAGTCAGGTTTTTCGCCGTTGTCGAGCGCTGTCTGGAGATTACCGCAGTAGATATCGAACGCTCCCTTGTTATGTACCATCGTCAGCGCGTCGCCGTAAGCGAGATCGTTCAGATCGTTAATATGCTTTTTAAGATGGCCGACAAGCGTCGCAAAGGTGCGGGTGAGGATGCCGACCTCGTCTTTTCCGGTGGTCTCCGGTATGAAATCGTAGTTACCGTTGTCAACTTCCTCGGCGGCCTTTGTGAGCATCCGCAAGGGCTTGGTGAGACGCTTTGTAAGACGGAGCGTCAAAATGATAAACAAGGTCAGAAGGATAACGGAAACGATAAGGATCTCAAGCGTGAGCTGTCTCCAGCTCTCGTTTATCTCCGAGGTCGGAACGGAAACAAACAGATACATACCGTTGTTGAGCGGCATACGTACAGCCTGCTTTTTGACGCCGTCATATGTATAAAAGATATTATCGGAGCTGCCGGTAACAAGTCCCTCGGGCGCCTTGCTCTTGAGTTCATCCGACATGCCGACGGGATTTATGCGCGGATGGTAGATGATCTCTCCTTTTGAGTCGAGGATAAACGCGTATCCGTTCTCATAAAGCTTGATGTTTTCGGTCTGGTGCGCGACGGTTGAGTAATCTATCTCGATGCCGATAACTCCGATAAACGTATCGTCTCGGAAAACAGGGACGTTATATGAGATCACACGGACGTCGAGGTTGTCGGTGATGTACGGCGGAAGCCAGACGGACGAGCCGGTATGCTTCGGGACGGTAAACCAAACGAGCTTTGAGGTGTCCTCGACATCGTAGAGCGTTATATCCGTCACCTTATGCTCCTTAAAGCCGTTTCCGTCAAGATCGACATACCAAAAGCCCTTTGCGCTTTCGGAGACGTTAGGGTCGATTCGGTAATAATATGTCAGGACTCCCTGAGTGCGGTTTGCCGCTTTTTCAAAAACGCTTCTTACGCGGTCGATGTGGCTGTTAAGATCAGCGTCGGCGGAGCCTTCAAGGTCGGAGTCGGCGTATGAAGCTACAACGCCGACAGACTGCTCAACGCTGCTGAAATAGGAGTCGAGGTTCTTTTCGCCTATCTCGCAAAGGAGATGAAGCATCAGATCGGAATCTCCGACGCCGATATTTATGATCGCGACCGAGCTTATCAGCGTAACGAGCAGCGTCGTAACGACTATAGCGCAAACCGTTAGCAGAGTTATCTTTCCGCGAATGGAACGCATATGCTTTTTCTCCTTTCGACGTCTTTGCCGTGTGAAACGTGATTTTGCTGTTTTGATATCCCTGTTATTATTTTATACCTGTTTTCTGAAAATTGTCAAGTCGTGAAGCGTCGATACTTGCCGACTTATCGTTTTTTTACCGATATTCTGTCAAAAAAACGATAAGTCAGTCGGCGACCGGATGCATATCAAGCACACATTCGGCGTCCGGGAGCGACTCGTTATGAAGAAGGGGAAGAAGAGCCGACGAAAGGCTGTCTATCCCGGCGGAAGCGAGCTTTTTTGAAAACGGCTTTGTCAGTCGGTCGAGCTTTTTAAAAAACGCCTTTGCGATCCGGTATTCCGCGCTGTCCTTCGGGATATCCGCGTCGCCGCGGTAGAGGGACGCCGCCATTGATATTGCGAAGGGCACGATCTTTTTGTCCCTGAGCGGCATTATCTCCGCCTTGGAAACGCCGTTTTGACGCTTCGTCTTACGCCATATCTTGCCGAACGTCAGGCGGTTTACGTATTTTGCCGCCGGCTGAATGATCCACTTCAGCTTCGCCGATTTTTCGGGACGGAGGCTGAAGCTGTCGGCCAGCTTTTGAAATTCGGCGTAGTCGTTTTCGGCGCTGTCGAGGATATCTCCGACAGTTCCGAGGAACTGCTTTTCGGTAAATTCCGAAAGCGACGTCCCGTTAGTGTCGAGCGACGGCACATCCTCGACCGTCGTTGTTTTTATTTCGACCTTTCCGCTTTCCGGGTCGAAACGGACCGTCCTGTAATTCGGAGGAAATCCGACGAGCGCGGACGTCGATATGTCATAAAAAACATTTCCGCCGTCGGACGTGACGGATGAAATATTGTGGATATGGCTGTGTCCCGTAAACATGAAGCTTATACCGAGATCGGCAAACGCCTTTGCGCGCACTTCGCCCTTTTCGAGAAGGTCGCCCGGGGCGATGAGCCGATAAAGCGGCGAAGGGGAGAGGACGGGATGGTGCGTCATGGCAATAATAAACATGTTCTTTTGTTTTGCGTCCTCTGCCTGACGTTTTATCCAGTCGAAACATTCGTCGGTAAATCCCGCGTGATCGTAGCCCTTGTCGTCGTTGAGCGCGAGCAGGCGGTATTCGGGCGTAAGATCGACCGAGTAACACATCGTCTCATAATGTACGTCGACAGCCTCATCCATACCGAATTCACGGTAAAATTCGCGGAGATCCTCGCGGACGAACGCGGGAACGTCGACCTTTTTGTTGTTTTTATCGAAGCCGTAGGAGAGACCGTTACCGCGGTAGTCGTGAGTGGCGGTCGTTACATAAACTCTTTTTCCGCGGCTTTTAAGCTCTCGAAGCAGCTCGCGTATCTCCTCGTGGGACGTCACCTCGCCGTTGTTTGTGAGGTCGCCGCTGATCAGCACGATCTGAGGCATACCGTCCTTACAGAGGTCGTCAAAGACGGAGCGGATTATCTCCTCGCTGCCGCGCCTGTAAAGCTGTTCATGGGCGGGCGGGTACGCGTACGGGTCGCCGTCCACCCAGTTTTTCTTTGAGTAATAATGGATATCTGTCAAAACGGCGAAATCAAGAGGCTTCATGAGCTTTCCCTTTCCGAAGAGTACAGCACTTCGACCGCTTTTTTGAAAAGCATATAGTCATATTCGGGCTTCCATTGGTCGCCGGTGTGTACCTGTTCTTTGAATGTATCTTTGTCTGCGGCGACGCAAATGGCGGTCACGCCGGCAAGCTCGCCGCTTTGTTTATATACGGTGTCCCAAAACGCGTGATGTCCGATGAACGTCACGGACGACGGGATATAGACGTAGCCGAGTCCCTGATCGTAGCTGAACGCGTCGGAGCCGATATAGAGAAGTCCTTCCGGAAGCGAGGGGTATTCCCCGTCTTTTCCGACCGTTATGACGTTTTTAAGCGTCACGCTTTTGAAGAACGCCATCGTTTCGATCGTTTCGAGCCCTTCGGGGAGATAAATATCGGCTATCTTTGCGTAATTGAACGAAAGCTTGCCTATCTTTTTGACCTGTTCGGGAAGGCGGTAGGTGAGCACGTCTTTTTCATACGCTTCGTAGCCGTCGTCCTCATTCGTCAGCTCCTTTTCGTAGCCGAATTTATCGCGCAGATACTGATCGCGGCCGATGGGGTAACATATTACCTCGCTGAGATCCTTTGTATAAAGAACTCCGTCGAGATCGCAGAAGTATTCGTTGTTTTCGTCGACGGAAAACGCTTGAAGCTTTTCACAGCTGTAAAATGATTTTCCGTCGATCTCTTTTACGTCTTTTCCTATCCGTATCGTTTCGAGCTTATCGTCGCAGTTGAACGCGTATTCGTGTATGACGGTTATCGGCTTTGTTTCGTCTCCGTTTGCGAAGTCGATATCTATCCCGGACATGTTTCCGGGATTGCTGAATTTTATAAGCTCGTAAGTGCCGTCGTCATTTTCGCCGAATTTGTATGTCTTTGTATGTACGGCGCGAACAGAGAAAAAGATAGAAAGGCTGATGGCGACGAGGAGAGAGATCACGGTAGCCGCCTTTTTGCCCGCGGAGTGAGAATGATCCCTGTTTATCTGCGGCTCCTGTAACCCCTCGATGCGGTATGTCCAGATATCGCTTTCCGGTATCTCGCGCATCAGCTCCTCGGTCGTTTTCATGGGAGGTTTGTTTTTCGTTTTCATTCTGTCATTACCTCCGCCTTTTCTCTTTCATCCTCTGTTTCCTTTTCGGATATGTTTTCGTCGAGCGCCTTCGTCACCTCTTCGCGGCGGCGAAGGACGGCGATGACCTTGCTCTGTTTTTCATCCGTATAGTCCCAAAACAGATACGGTATAGTCATGAGGATATAGCCCGCTATGTCGATGATTATCGGGATAACGATTATCTTTATCCTCGATTCGTCGATAAACAGAACGTCCCAGTTGCTGTTGAAGCCGAAGCGAAGCAGTAAAAGCGGGATGATAAGCCCGACAAATGATGTGATAGGCCCCGTGAACCAGCCGAACACGCCCGAAAAGCTTTCGAGCCTTTCGCCCGACAGATACATCTGATAGTCGTTTATTCGCACCTCCATATCGTATGAGGCGGTAGCGGGAACGGTCTTACATACCTCAAGCAGGAAGAGCGTTATAACGCAGATAGTGCCGCAAAGTATCAGCCTGTCGCCGAGGAAAAGAAGCGAAAGGACGATAACGGTATTTCCTATAGCGCGCGACATCTGATAGAATATCATGAGCTGTTTATAAGTGAAACGCTTTATGAAATACGGCGCGAACAGGTCGGGCGGAGTGCCCGCGAACGACACGAGCGCGACGATAAGGCTGTATAACAGTCCGCTGAGACGAAAGGTGTAAAGATAGAGTATGGTCACAAACGGCAGCATACCGTTGCCGAGCGAGTCGAGCAGGTTTACTATCGTCAGCACCCATTTGTATTTATTTCGCATAACGCCGAATATCCCGTCCCAAAACCGTATCTGTACCTTTTTGTCGATAGGCGGCTGAGGGATGCGCTCGCGGATGCGTCCCGCAAAGACCATCGTCAAAACGGCGGACGTTATGAATGTTATCGGAATGACGAAGCGGAACACGTTTATGTCAGCCCATTCATACCTCAGAGCGCCGATGATGACGGGCAAAATGATCGCGAGGATGGAGTGGAAAATATGGGAAAGTTTTATCGGGTATGACCTTACGAGGATACGTTCGCGCACGTTCGGGCTTATGTTGCGCGTACATATCTCAAGGTGGTTGTCAAAGCCGAAGACGTTATAGACCGCGAACATCAGGTTGGCGACCCAGACGCGCGTCACTACGTCGTCGATCTTGTAAAACGGAAGCCAGCCTATAAGGACGACCATAATGCATTTCGGAATGAAATCGCTGTAAAGCGAATATTTGTAACGTCCGTATTTCGGGATAAGCTTCTTTTTCCAGAATATGCTTCTTGCTCCCGCCCATCCGGTATAGAGAAGATGCGTGCCGAATATCTTGAACGCGGAGGCACAGCTTATGCCCTCGAGGGAATTCATATAAACGACAAATCTGTTTGAGGGGTCGAAAAGCGCCGTCACGTTGCCGATTATAAGCAGAAGCCCGATCGCGATAAGAGAAAAATAGAGCGTAAATATTTTTCGTTCCGTCTTTTTCGCGAGAAAGCCGAGGTTGTCCGCGACGAGCCATGTGACAAGCGTCCAGATATACCCGAGCGGCATATTGATAATGTTTATTACCGAAAACGTCAGATACGGCAGCTTGTAGTGATACATCATCAGGTAGCACGACGCCGCAAAGGTGATGAATTCGAGCGTTTTGGCGGCGGTATAGTTGCTTCCGACCGCTATAAGTATATCCTTGTATTCGCGGTAGGGGACAAATTTACCCTCCGCCGGCGTACGCCAATGGGTCTTGATCTCCGTGAAAAGAGCCTTTACCTTTCCCGAAAGCCCTTTAGCCATGGGACTCCTCCTTATCCTTCGGTCACCTCTGAAAATCTCTTCGCGATCTGAATGCGTCAAATATTCAGGAGTTCCCTTTTTACCATTTTTTTGAGGGACACTTTTGTTTTAAAAACGAAGCGCGGAACTCCGGATAACATCCGCATTTGAGACATGTGCCGTCGATCAGATGTTCGCATTCGCCGCAAAGCGTTAGACGGCTTTTATATATTTCGTCCGGACATTTTTCGTTGTCGGGTATTTTTTCGATACGGCGGCGGACGTCAAGAAGGACGTCCTCGCGTCCGCTTTCAAAAAGCAGACAGCGGCGGCAGATACGTTCCCCGCTCATCTTATCTCAAAGCGCGCGACGCTGCACGGAGGAAGCGATGCGGTAAATCCGTCGGACAAAACGGAAAAATCGGAAAATTCGACCGTTTTGACGCTTTCCGGCGCGTCGAACGTGTTGTGATCGGCTATCTTTCCGGTAAGTATCTCCGC
>JAILLJ010000115.1 GCA_024693205.1 Clostridiales bacterium
AAGTTTCTTTACTTTTCGGATTTTTTTTAATATAATGTAAAAGTTATAATAGGTAATAGCATGAAAAATGTTCAAGGAGAAAAAAGAATTTATGATCCAATTTGAAGAATTAAAGCTCGAGCTTCTCGGCTACAAGGACAAACTTAACGATTTAAAGGAAGCTCTCGGTCTTGACGAAATGCAGAAGGAGATATCTTCTCTCGAGGAAAAGACCACCGATGAAAAATTTTGGGAGGATCTCGGAAATTCGCAGAAGGTCCTCCAGCGTATAAGCACGCTCAAAAACAGGATCTCGGCATACGAATCGCTCAAGACCGATTTTGACGACGCTCTCGTCATGATCGAGCTTGCCGACGAGGAGGAGGATCTCAGCCTTATTCCCGACTGCCGCGCAGGCGTCGACGGCGTCATCAAAAATCTTGAGGATCAGACGCTCAGCACGCTTTTAAACGGCGAATACGACAACAAAAACGCCATCCTCACCTTCCACGCCGGAGCCGGCGGGACCGAGGCGCAGGACTGGAATCAGATGCTCGTACGCATGTATATGCACTGGAGCGAGCGCCGCGGCTTCAAATGCTCGATGGTCGACTTCCTCGACGGAGACGAAGCGGGACTGAAATCCGCCGTTCTCCTTATCGACGGAGAAAACGCCTACGGCTACCTTAAAAGCGAATCCGGCGTCCACCGCCTTGTAAGAGTATCTCCCTTCGACGCGTCGGGCAGGAGACACACCTCCTTCGCTTCGATAGAAGTTATGCCAGAGATCGACGACACGATCGAAGTCAACATAAAGCCCGAGGATCTCAAGGTCGACACCTACCGCGCGAGCGGAGCCGGCGGACAAAAGGTCAACAAGACGTCCTCCGCCGTCCGTATCACTCATATCCCGACGGGCATCGTAACCCAGTCCCAGGTCGAACGCAGTCAGCATCAGAACCGCGAGGTCGCGCTGAGGATGCTCAAATCAAAGCTCATCGAGATAAAAGAGAGAGAACACCTTGACAAGATAGAGGATATCAAGGGCGTCCAGAAGGAGATCGGCTGGGGCAGTCAGATACGCTCATATGTATTTATGCCCTATACTCTCGTAAAGGATCACAGAACGGGCTTTGAAATGGGCAACATCAACGCCGTTATGGACGGCGATCTTGACGGATTTATAACAGCTTATCTTAAGATGCAGTCGCTGAACAACCTCAATTCATAATGCGGCGGTGAAAACATGACTCTTATAGATATATCGACCGATCTGCTTAAAGCCGACGTCTATGACGGCGATCCCTCTCCCGAGGTGACGACGCTTGAGACGATCGGCGACGACTCGGATTTCAACCTGTCCGCGGTTTACGCCTGCGTCCACACGGGGACTCACGTCGACGCGCCTCTCCACTTTATCGAGGACGGGGACTCCGTTGAAAAATATCCGCTCGACGCATTTATAGGCGAATGTACCGTCGTCGAGATAAATTCTTCCCCGATCACCGGAGAATTCGTCAACAAAAGATTTCCCTTCGACAGCGAGCGTATCCTCATAAAGGGACACGGCGAAGTGTTTTTCATGGACAGCGCCGCCGAGGAGGCCGCCGCTCTGGGTATTAAGCTCATCGGCACCGACGCTCTTTCCGTCGGCTCGGAAAATGACGAGATAAAACCGCATAAGGCGTTTTTGTCGCGCGGTATCGCAATACTGGAGGGGCTCGATCTTTCAAGCGTTGAGCCGGGCAGATATTTCCTTATGGCGGCTCCGATAAAGCTCGGCGGACTTGAGGGCGCCCCCGCGAGAGCCGTACTCGCTAAAGATATCCGCTTTAAATAAAGTCATCGCCTGAAAACCGCGGCGTACGCCCTTCATGGATTTATTCCGTCACGACGAAAAATCTTACTTCGCAATCCGCACACCCCGTTTGTGCGGTGTTGCCTTAAATAAAGTAAAGGAAGAATGAACGTTGAAACGCTTTTTTGATATTTTAATGGGCGCGCTCGCGCTGATTATCTTATCTCCGCTCCTGCTGATAATAAGCCTCGCTGTCCTTTTTACGGACGGCGCTCCGGTCATTTTCAAGCAGGCTCGCGTCGGCAAGAACGATTCGCTCTTTTATATATATAAATTCCGCACTATGAAAACGGGAACGCGAAACGTCGCTAAAAAGGATCTCGACGAATATAAAAGCTGTATAACTCCCGTCGGACGCATCCTCCGCAAAACGAGCCTTGACGAACTGCCTCAGCTTTTAAATATCATAAAGGGCGAAATGAGCTTCGTAGGCCCGCGTCCGCTTATACCGGAAGAAGCTCATATCCGTGAGCTTAGGCGCGAATACGGAGTTTATTCCGTGCTGCCCGGAGTCACGGGATGGGCGCAGGTCAAGGGACGCGACAACTTCTCCGACGAGGAGAAGGCCGGATACGACAGAGAATATGTCGAGCGCCAAAGCCTCGCGTTCGATATCAAGATAGTCTTCATGACCGTCGGCGTTGTCCTCACACATAAAAACATGTCGCCACATGACGATGTATAATAAAAGCTGACAATATAAACAACTGCCCCGATTTATGCTACTTACATAAATCGGGGCAGTTATTTGTTTAATGATAATCGGTTCTTCTCGGAAATTTGCGGGATAAAAAAGCCTTCCCCTTGGGGCGCGGATGTCCGGTGGACATCTCTGCCGCAGGCAGAAGCGCCGACCGAGCCGGCAGGCGAGACAGGTGCCGAACGAATGTGAGGCGGATGAGGGAAAACCCAACTATGAAATGCCTATAGATGATGACATCTGATAA